>JBKQHN010000062.1:0-23053 GCA_052148755.1 Beijerinckiaceae bacterium
AGCATGTAATGTTGCGAAACGAGCCCGCCAAAACACGGGGTCGCAATGAAGATCGCTGGTTTTGTCGCGCTTTGGGTCATGAGCTTCCTCAAACGGCGGCCTCGAGCGGGCGGCGCAGACAGGCTCACGACCGATGCTTGAACGTCGCGGCCATGATCTCCCGCCCGTCGCAGCGACATGCGAGAATCAATTGCCTGAACTGTGAAGACTCAATCGCAGAATAGCAATGCCGAGACGGCTCCTGCCCGCAAGGCAAGGCAGCTTGGGGTCAGGTTCAAGAGTCGCCGAGGACCCGGGCGAGCAGCGCCGGCTCGCAAGCGCCGACGTCACGGCCGAAGGCGGCGAGATCCTCCGCTTCCGCGTCGATAGCCGCCCGCGCGACCGCCTCACGCAAGATCACGATGATTTTGGATTGAATCAATCCAAAATCATCGTGATCGATTCCAATAAATTAGAGCGGGATACGCAGATAAGTCCACGCAATCTGCGTAAACTTGATTGCGCCGGAAAACCCGCGTAGCGTCCCGCTTTTCCTCATCCCGCTCTAGACATCGGATATATCCGATGCCCTAGAAAAGGCACCCCTTGGTGGGACCGGCAGGGATGTATGGCGGGGTGGCGCGCTACGGCGTGGCGTGGAGGCGCTTCAGGGCTTCCTTTGACCCATCGTCCGTCGGATCGAGCTTCAACGCCGCTCGGTAGTCGGCGATGGCCTGATCGCGCTGGCCCTTCTCCTCATAGACCGCGCCGCGATCGCTATAGGCGTCGGCGAAATCCGGCTTGAGCGCGATCGCCTTGCTGTAGTCGGCGATGGCTTGGTCGGTGAGGCCTTTGTCGGCATAGGCGCTGCCGCGGCTTTGATAAGCCTCGGCGTAATCGGGCCTGAGCGCGATGGCCTTGGTCTCGTCGGCGATGGACTCGTCGAGGAGAGCCAGGGCGCCATAACCGCTTCCGCGATTGCGGTAGGCAACGGCGAGGTCTGCCGTCGTCTCCCGGCCCGACTGAATTAGAGCGGTGCAGCCGCTGACGTTGAGATCAGGATCGGTGCCTTTGCACTTCGCCCAATTCTGCTCGCGGCTCTCCGCCGCGGCCGGCAGTGCGGCCAGCGTCAAGGCCAATCCTATCAAAATCCTACGCATGCTTTTCCATCTCTCTGTCCCGGCCAGTCTGCCTCTGCCTCGCCGAAACAGCAACGCAGGCCGCGTCCCACGTCAGAATTTTCGAGCGACTGCGCTAACTGACGACTCGCAAGACGGATGCCGCCTGTTCCTGCTGTCGCAGATCGGCTTCGCGCTCGGCGATATAGGTGCGGGTCAAGGGAACCGCGCCCAACTTCTTGGCGAGCTGGATTTGGAATACGGCGTGGTACTCATAGCGGAAGGCGCTCTCGGATGCGGAAAGATAGAATTCCCACATGCGACAGAAGCGTTCATCGTAAAGACTGCGGGCTTCGTCACGCCGAGCCAAGAATCTGTCGCGCCATGCCCGCAATGTCTTGGCATAATGGAGTCGCAGAACTTCGATGTCCGTCACGACCAGCCCGGCTCTTTCAACCGCCGGCACGATCTCCGACAAGGTCGGAATATAGCCGCCTGGAAAGATATATTTGGTGATCCAGGGACTGGTTGGACCCGGCGTGCCGGCACTGCCGATCGTGTGAAGGAGGGCCACTCCATCTTCGGTCAGCAGCTGCGCAATCTTCTGAAAGAATACGTCGTAGAGGCCGACGCCGACATGTTCGAACATGCCAACGGAAACGATGCGATCGTATTGGTCGCCGACGTCGCGATAATCCTGCAGCCGAAATTCGGTCGTTCCGGAAAAGCCGGCGTCGGCCGCGCGTTGTTCGGCGACAGCAAGCTGTTCCGCCGACAAGGTCACGCCGGTGACTTTCGCGCCGCACATGCGCGCGAGATAAAGCGCCATGCCGCCCCAGCCGCATCCGATATCGAGCACGCGGTCGCCGGCGTCCAAGAGCAGCTTTGCGGCGATATGACGTTTCTTGGCGAGCTGCGCCGTGTCGAGCGTGTCTTCGTCATGTTCGAAATAGGCGCAGGAATATTGCATGTCGGCATCAAGGAACATCTCGTAAAGTCGCCGATCGAGATCATAATGATGTGCGACATTGCGGCGTGCGATCTGCTTGCTGTTGGGCCGTCCAAGGCGATAAGCGATGGCCTGGATCCGCAGAAGCAGACGTACCCAGAACATTTGCTTTATGGTGGGCAGATTGATCGAGACCGTTGAAAGAAGATCGTAGATCGTCCCGCGGTTGACTACGAGGCGCCCCTCCATAAACAATTCACCCAGTTTCAACGCAGGGTTGAGCACGAGATCGAGTTGTGCGGCCTTATCGGCGAAGCGCACACTGATCTGTTGCAAGGAACCATCGCCGGCCGTGAAGCGGGCGCCCGAAGCGGTCTCCACTTCGAGACAGCCGCGTTTGATCATTGCCGAAACAATGGAGCGAAAAACTCTTTCCATAAGGGCCTCAATCCAACCTAGCGCTCCTGCCAGGAAACCTCCAGGATCGAAATTGCGCTTTGTGCGCATGCAAGAAACTCGCTTCGCAGGCGCGAAATTCTTCAATCGCGATAAAGTTGCGGTCGACCGTGGAGCGCAGCCGGAACCTTCGAAGACTTCGCGACTTTTCGGGAAAGATGGCCTGTGTTGAATGGGCGGTCAAGCTTGCCTTCAGTGGGGATGGCCGGTGGCTTGGGCCTCGCCGGTCTTAACTTCGGCCTTGCGGCGTGTGATGCCTGCTTCCGCCAATTATTATCCCCACCGCCCCTGTCGCAATTGCTCTCCGATTTATGGCTGCGCCTAAGCCTGTCCACATTAATCTTGCCCGCGCGGGCGCCTCCCGCAAAGGTTGATGGAATTTTGGACGGAAATGGCAGCACTTGTGTCGAAAACTGCGTATCGGCCCTGAAGGATCGGTCTGGATCTGGCAGCAAAGCAGTCGTTGCTGCGAGGCCAACTCGGCGTCCAGCGCGTATTCCGATCGGGTGCAATCACCCGATCGATCAAGAATAAGCGCCAATTCAAAAAGTTGAAGCATGTCCCGGAAAAGTGGGGCCACTTTTCCGGGACATGCTCTAATGTCGGCTTAGGCCGAAATTCGAACTGACCCCTGCTTGGGCAAGACATTGCGCGCCGATGCCCGGCTCTCGCGCGGCTTTGAACCCTCACCGCCGCTCGCGCAGCAGCGCCTTGTCGATCAAAGCTTCGGCACCGTGCTCCAGGATCGAGACGGGGTCCTCGCTGCGGATATGGCCGGCGAGGGTGAGCATCGCTGTGCCGTGCGACAGCGCCCAGAGCTCGAAGGCGAGCTTGCGCGCGTCCCCAGGAGCCGTTCCATATTTGCTGAGAACGGCGCTCGCGGCATTGATGAGGCCTTCGAGCGCTTGGCTCGCGGCGGCGTCGGTGGCCGGCCCGCAAAGGCTCTTGGCATTTTGGAACATGGCCGCATAGAGGCCGGGCTCGGCCGTCGCAAATGAGAGATAAGCACGGCCCATGCGGCGCAGCGCGATCCGCGCTTCGGGACGTCCCTCGTCCCAGGCTTTGGCGAGGCGGTCGCCGAACAGCTCGAAGCCGCGGCGCGCGAGCGCCCCCATCAGTTCATCGCGATCGGCGAAATGCCGGTAGGGTGCCGCCGCGGTGACGCCGACGAGCTTAGCCGCCTCGGACAAAGTGAAGCCATTTGGCCCGCGCTGCGCGATAAGGCTGCGCGCCGCCTCGATCAGCGCGTCCTTGAGCCGGCCGTGATGATAGCCGCGGCGAGTCGGGTCAAAAAGGGGATGTTTCGGAATCATGAGGCCTTTTTAGGCCTTTGCGGGGCAAATCGCGAGCCCGCGTTTAGACCCGCGCAAAATTGTCCAAAATCCGCGGCCGGCGCCTCTTTGCGCTTTTGGCAGAGGGTTCCCATATTCGGTGCGCTTCCGCCGGAAGCCGAGCGCGGATCTCGCAAATCGCCAGAGTAGCGGCGATCGGCAGGTTTTTCGAGCGTCGGCCGGCTTGCAGAAGCTGGGTAACGGAGGCCGCTGCGGCGGCGATTTAGGATCAACGCATGTCAATGCGACGCAAAACTTTCATTCTCGCGCTTGCGGCGGCGCTGGCGCTCGGCATGGCGGGCGATGCCTTCGCCCGGCCATTGCAAGGCCTGTCGCTCGGTAGCCGCGGCACGCGGACTTACTCGATGCCGGCGCCGACGCCGACGAACCCGAACGGCGCGTCTCAGTTCAATCGTTCCATGGCGCCTTCGCCGAACCAGAATATCTTCCGGCCGGGCATGTCGCGTTCACCGGGGTTCTTCTCCGGCGGATTCATGGGCGGCCTTTTGAGCGGTTTCATCGGAGCGGGCCTGTTCGGGCTCTTGTTCGGCCATGGCTTGTTCGGCGGAATCGGCGGCGGGTTTTCGCTGATCGGGCTTTTGATCCAACTGGGCCTGATCTATTTGCTCGTGCGCTTCGCTTTGAACTTCTTTCGTAACCGCAATCCGGCCTTTTTCGGCGGCCCGCAAGGCGCGGCCTATCAGGGCGCCGGCCCGGTTCCCGCCAGCGGCTATGGCGCCCCGAGCGGTGGCGCGCCACTGCCGATCGCGGCGGAAGACTTCAACACGTTCGAGCGCCGTCTCGGCGAAGTGCAGGCGGCCTATAGCGGCGAAGACCTCGGCGCGCTGCGCCGCCTCGCGACGCCGGAAATGGCTGCCTATTTCAACGAGGAACTGACAGAGAATAAGCGCCGCGGCGTCGTCAATCACCTGTCGGGCACGAAATTGCTGAAAGGCGATCTGTCCGAAGCCTGGCGCGAGAACGGCAGCGACTATGCCACCGTCGCCATGCGTTACTCGCTCATCGACACGATGGTCGAACAGGCGAGTGGGCGAGTTGTGTCGGGCAACGCCAGTGTCCCTGACGTGGTGACGGAGGTTTGGACCTTCGTGCGTCCGGCCGCAACCGCTGCGGAAGACTGGATGCTGTCGGCGATCCAACAGGCCTGAGGACGATGGGTTTGAGAGACGCGCAGACGCATGCGTGGCGGTGAAGTCAGGTTAACACCATCTCTTTTCCGAGTTCCGTTCTGGTTGCGGTTCAGTCGGCCGGGAAACTGGCGCCTTAGACCAAAATTGAGCAAAATTAACCTGAATTTCTTGTCGTGCAGACGCATGTTTCACTCCTTCCCGATCTCGGTTAGATTAAGCAAATCTTAACCATCGGGAGCAAAGGGCGTGGAGAGTCGCAGCGAAGAAACGACGACCCTGCCGCGGGTCAACGGCAAGGATGCGCCCGCTGGAGAGGCGGCTGACTTGTCGCGGCCACGCTCCAGGTTGAAGTTCGCCTTGCGGCGTGCGCGGGTCGACGAAGCGGAGCATTCGGAAGTCATCGCGGAATTGCGCGGAGCCGAAATTGCGCGGCTTGAAATGCTCAAGGAGGAGGTTGCACCGCTTCTCGCCGAGATACCGCAGGGCGTGGATTTCTTCGACTTGGGGCTGGTGCCCGGCGACCACCCGCGTCTGTTCATCGACATGATCGGTTTCGTCGAAATGGGACGCGACCGGCGCTCCTACAGCTTCGTCCAGGACACGCGGCACGGCCGCGTGATCCTGGCCGAAAGCGAAAGGCTCGAGCCGATGGTCGAGGCGATCACGAATTATATCGCCCGCCGTCTCATCGAACGCGAAAAAGCCCTCACCGGGGATATGACGCTCGAGCAGGCAGCGCTCACCTATACGCGCACGCAAAAATCTGCGGAGCGCGAGGCGAAAACACAACCCGCGCCGATGCGGTTTCTGGCGTTCGGAATAGCTCTCTTGACCGAGCTGATCGGCTCGATTGTGCTCGTCGCGCTCGCCGCACTCGGCGCCCGCGAAGTCTTCAAATATGCGCTTGCCTGGTGGACGGGGCAGTAGAGCAGGTCGCGGAAAAATCTGTCGGCTTTTTCCCGGGACATGCGCGGGAGCATTGAACGCGCTGCGCCGCCAAACGTATCAGTGTAACGCGCAAGCGGCTTCGATTCGCGCGCGTTGGCGCAGCGCCGCCTCATCCACCGCATCGAGCGCATCGACGAAGGCCACCGCGAAACTTCCCGGCCGGCTGGCGACGGCCTCGGCCAGTTCCGCGGCGACCGCAAAATGAACATGCGCAGCGACGAGGCCGGTGAACGGATCCGGCGCCACTGCTGCATAGGCAGCAGCTAGCGCGCCCAGCGAACAACCCGTCGCTGTGACACGCGGCAGAAGCGCACTGCCTCCGCCGATCTTCACCAGCATGATGCGATCGCCGACACGACCGATCACATGGTCCACGGGTCCGGAGGCGGAGACCGCGATGGCATGGGCGAGCAGGTCCACTGCCGCGGGCACCGCATCCTTTGGATCGGCCGAACTGTCAACACCGCGTGCGCCGCCACCAAGACCGGCCAGCCCGATAATTTCCGAGGCATTGCCGCGCACCAAAGCCGGCTTGAATTGCAGCAACTCCGCCGCGATTCCGCCCCGCCAAGGCAGCCCGCCGGCCGCGATCGGATCGAGAACCCAAGGCTTGCCCGCCTTCTGTGCCGCAGCCGCCGCGAGCCGCATCGACTCCACCTGCGCGGCCGTGGGTGTGCCGAGATTGATCAGCACCGCGTCCGCTATTGCGGCGAACAGCCCAGCCTCTTCGGGGTTGTCCACCATCGCGGGCGAAGCGCCTGCTGCCAGCAGAACATTCGCCATGAAGTTGGTGGAGACCGTATTGGTCAGGGCCTGTACCAGCGGACGGCGCGCCCGAAGCCCTGCATGAGCGGCGACCACATCGTCGATCGTGGGCGCGTGGGCGGCGAAAGTCGCAAGAGTCATGAAGCGGAATCCAAATGAGGCGGTGGATAAACTGCCTGCGGGCAATCGAATCCATAGTCCAGATCTTCATGCATAAATACTGTCAAAATGGACGCAACCCAGGATGCTGCTTGCGGTGCGTCGCATGCTGATCGATGCCAGGGTTTCGAACGTCATCGAACCGGATGCCACCCGTTCATGGCGCAAGCGGGTGGCGCGCTTGCAAAACGACCGCGCATAGTCCCGGTGCGCGCTTCGCGGATTGGCTGCTTCTCGGATGCTCCAGGGCCGTTGACTTTCACGCCTCATATTTCAATCTTGCCCAGATCGCCGATTTCCGATGTGCCCGCAATCATCCCCCGCGCCCGGCCCTGAATATGATAATCCTTCGCCGTGCCTTCGATTTCGAAGAGATGATAGCCGGCGCGATGCGTGAGCGTGCCGCGGATCGCCGAAGCCGAGGCGACGCCGACGATAGGCACCGGCCGCTTGGGGCCGGCAATCTGCGCCACCGATGCTTTGTGATTGTGGCCGTGCAAAATGAGTTCGGCGCCGTTGGCGGCGATGATTGCTTCGAACTCGGCCGAATCGGTGAGCCCGCGGCCGATCGTAGCGCCGCCTCGATGCGGCGGGTGATGGATCATGATGACGCGAATGAATCCCGCCGCGGCACAATCTTCGAGCATTTTCGCAAGCGCCGCGCACTGGGCGCGCCCGAGCCGTCCCGTGGCGACGATGGGCGGCGTTGGAATGCCCGAGGCGAGGCCGATGAGGGCAACTTGCTTTCGCACGCGAAGATAGGGATAGGGGGCGTTTGTTTCGGCGTCGCTGCACGTCCAGGGCGCAAAGGTTGCGGCAAGATCGGGCATCGTCCCCTTCGCATAGGCGTCGTGATTGCCCGGCACGAAGCTGACATCCTGCGGCGGTCCGAGCGTTTCGAGCCATTGCCGCGCCAGCGGGAATTCGGCGCGAAGACCAATGTTCAGAATATCGCCGGTCATCGCGATATGGTCAGGCCTGTGGGCCTCGAGATCTTTGACGACACGGCTGAGCATGCCCATGTCATGGATAAAGGCGCGCGATCGCGTCCAGTTGAGATAGCCCGTGAACCGCTTGCCGAGGAGTTCGCGGCGCTGCGGTCGCGGCAGCGGGCCTATGTGTGCATCGGATAAGTGGGCGAGACGCAGGCTCACGGCTTTCCTTCTATATCACTTCGCGTCGCAAGCGGGTTCTCGATGCCTTCGTTTAGCCCTTACGCTTCGAAGACGAACCGGGTTCCCACGGCAGAATGGATAACTTTGTCGCCGAGTTCAATACGGGCGAGGTCATAGAACCGATCTCCGGAACAATGGCCAGGGATCAAGTAATCCGGATTGATTTCCTTCAAGGTCGCAATGACCTGTCGGATATAGACATCGTCGAGTGGCGGAACGATGTGGAAGCCGCCGATGACGGCGTGCACCTTCTGGACGCCGGACACGGCCTGCGCCTGCCTGATCGTGTTGATGACGCCGCGATGGCTGCAAGAGGTGAGAACGACCAGACCCTTGCCCTTGACGATAAAGTTGGTGCCGATCTCGTGCTCGAAATCGTCCGGAATGAAGCTGCCCGTATTCTTCGCCGGTGACATCTTGTCGGGGAAGCATCCGAAACCATTGCCGACGCCAACCTTCTCTCTGGTCGAGCGCAATGGTTTCTCCGCGCTGAGCATCGGAATTTTGCCGGTGGTGAAGGCATGGTCGGCCACGATAGCGGGCCCTTCGGCCATCATCAGCGAAAGGTCCGCGTCGATGATCGCCTTGCGGTCGAGTGCGCCGAATTGTCCACCGCTTCCGTTTATCCGCGTGCAGAAGCAATCTTCGCCGCCGACGAAGAACGGCAGGCCTTTCTTGAGCGTGCCCTTGTTCGCCGAGAGAAAGCCGACCATCCCGCCGAAATGATCGTAATGCCCGTGGCTCAGCACGAGTGCATCGATGGTCGATGGATCAATCTTGAGAATAGACATGTTGTTGAGGAGCGTTTCCGGCGTGTAACCGAAATCGATCAGAATGTTGCGCTGCTCGCTGCCGCGCCGCGATTCAGCGTGCATGGAAAGTCCCCATTCGCCGTTCAGAGCGGTGCGGGGAGGCGCATCTGGCGTCGTATTGCTGCCCGTTCGTCGTTCAATGGTGAAGCCGTCACGCTTCTCAGACGGAACGAATTGGATGATTTCGTTATCCGTGACGATTCGAACGGCGAGCCGGTCGACCTCCGGAACCCGAGCGCCGAGCGCTTGGGCCTGCGCCGTTTGCGAGGCGCCGACCAGCGTGCCAATGAGCGCCGATACCAAACCCGCGCCTCCGGTACAAAGCAATCCGCGTCTCGATATCGACGAGGCTCCGGGATTGCAATTGCACGTGCCAAACAACATGTCGAAACCCTCCTGTTTGCGCAGGCGGCGGCAATTCGCATAGGTGCCGACTCCAGAGGAGCCTGTACGCTGCCGATCCCGACAACTTATCGGATCGGCGCTCAGTTCCGCAATGGGTCGGCGGCACAGGTTCACCAAAAGGCTGGATCTCGCCAAGAGGGTCTTTCCAGCTCGATACGCTCCTTCTTTCAGGGGCTATTGACTCCCGCTCTATGCTCCGCCGATGAGAATGCCGGCACAGAGCACGATCACGCCGCCGAGAACGATCTGAAAGATCGCTTTGAGCAAGGGCGTATCCATGTAGTGCGCGCGGACCCAGGCGATGATCCAGAGCTCGAAGAAGACGACGACGCCGGCGATCGCGGTAGCGATCATAAACGCGTGCGGGACTCTATTCGGAACAAGGTAGGGCAATGTGTGGCCAAGGCCGCCGAGGGTCGTCATGAGCCCGCAGATCACGCCGCGCAGAAGCGGCGATCCGCGTCCGGTGAGCATCCCGTCGTCCGACAAAGCCTCGGCAAAACCCATGCTGATGCCGGCGCCGATTGCGGCAGCGAGGCCGACAAGAAACGTCTTCCAAGTATCCTGGGTGGCGAAAGCTGCGGCGAAAAGCGGCGCGAGAGTCGAAACCGACCCATCCATGAGACCGGCGAGGCCCGGCTGTATGTATTGCAGCACGAACATGCGATGGCTGGTCTTGTCCTCCTTTGCCATTTCGCCCTTGGTCAGAACCCGCGATTCGATTTCATGCGCTAGTTTCTCATGCCCCTGTTCGACCAGGGCGAGATCGCTCAACAACTTGCGAATTGCTGGATCTGTCGCTTGCGCCGCCGCCGTCTTGTAGAAGCCGGCCGCCTCAGCCTCGCGGACCTCGGTTTCTCGCCTGATTATGGAGAGCGGCAGATTGCGAATGAGCCAAACCGGGCGGCGCCGCAGAAAACCGCTCACATCGTCCTTGTTGATAGCGATGAGGTTGGGCCCAAACCGCGCCGTATAGGTCTTGAGAAGCGATTCGCGGTGCGAGGCCTCGACGTCGGCCATGGCTGCAAACGTTGCCGCGGTCGCTGGATAACGGTCCTTCAGATCCTCATTGAAGGTCATATAGACGCGATTATCCTCTTCTTCGTTGGCGATGGCGAGCGCGAGGATTTCCCGTTCCGTCAATTGCGCAAACTGTTTCACCCGCATGCTCCTCTCAAGCCCTGTCCCGCCGCTATTTAGACGAGACGCGGCCATGTTTCCACCGGTCTATTTTGAAAAATTCTAATTAAGTCGGAAGCGCTATGGAGACAGGCTACGGCGGGGTGCCGACTCGAAGATTGCCGCGAAATTCGGCTAATAAATTGCGCCAAAACAATGAGATAATGTGCAGCGCCGCTGACCCGGAAGAACCAGGTCGAGCTGCAACGTATCCGCCTCGCCCAGATGAGGCCTATTCTGAAGCATTCTGTCGCCAGCAGAGAAGTCAATCATGCCATTGCATCTTTTGCGATTCTTGCCCTTGGCCGGACTGAGAAGCCGGATGCCCTTCCCAAGGCTCGGCGTGCGCGGGCTTGTCATCGATCCGAACGGCGAGGTTCTGCTTGTCCGGCACACTTACATCGGCGGTTGGTATTTGCCGGGTGGCGGGGTGGAGAGGGGCGAATCGGCTGAAGCCTCGCTCGCCCGCGAACTCGCCGAAGAAGCCAATGTGGAGATCGCCGAGCGGCCGCATCTGCACGGCCTGTTTTTCAACCCCAAGGCCTCGCCGCGCGATCACGTGGCCTGCTACGTCATCCGCAAATTCCGCCAAACTGCGCCGCACGTCCCCGACTTCGAAATTGCGGAGGCGAGATTCTTCGCCGCGAGTTCCCTGCCGGCCGAGACGACGCGGGCGACACGGGCGCGGATCGAGGAAGTCCTTGGCGGCCTTGCCGTGGCGCAGACCTGGTAGGCGTGGCGCGGGGCTGTTCGAGGCTATGGAAAGGGGTCTATCGAATCGGCCCGTTCACCGTTTGCGCGACCTCCGTTGCGATGTTAGACCCGTTGCATGCCTGATCTTTCCCTCACACTCGTTCCGCAGACGCAAGATGACCAAGCGGCGATCGAAAAGCTCGACGAGCGCACCTTCGGTCCCGGCCGTTTCGCCCGCTCGGCCTATCGGCTGCGCGAGGGAGTCGCGCCGGATTATTCTTTGTCCTATGTCGCGCGCGTCGGCACTCTGCTTGTCGGCGCCCACCGGTTGACGCCGATCCTGTGCGGGAGCGGCCGTAATTTGGTGCCGGCTCTGCTGCTCGGCCCGCTCAGCGTCGACCCCGCGTTCCGCTCCGCGGGAATTGGCGAAGCGCTGGTGATGAAGTCGCTCGAGGCCGCGCGGGTTGCCGGGCACATGCTTGTGCTGCTCGTCGGCGACATGGCCTATTATGGCCGCATAGGCTTTGAGCCGGTGCCTGAGGGGCGGCTCAGCTTTTCAGGGCCCGTCGATCCGGAACGCCTGCTCTATTGCGAATTGGTCGAAGGTGCGTTCGCGGAGGTCGAAGGCCGGGTGATTCGGGCGGCGTAAAGACGCTCTTCATCTTGCGTTACGTCTTCCCGCCGTGCGCCCTTCGAGGAGCCAGCTCGCCATAACGCTGCCGAGGAGAGCCAGGAGCCCCAGGAAGCCGATGGCGAGCGGGGCGATGCCGACGCCGGTCACTTCGGCCGCTCCCGTTCGCTTGACGGCGACATAATCGGAACCGCCGTAGACCGGGCTGTCGCGCATGGCGACGACGCGCGGAAGGTTGATGTCGCCCTTCGTTTCTTGGCCGATCCGCCGCACAGTGCCACCTGTCGCTTCCGCCAAAGGCCGCAGCATATCCAGTGTTGAGACGACATCTTGAAACTCGCGTGGATTTTCCGGCCCGAAATTGGCGAGTACCGATAATTCGCCATCGCTCAGGTGATAAAGCCCCAGTTCGGTGACTTTCACACGCGCCCGTGCGAGCCCCGGCTCCTCGCCGGTCAAGCTCACCGTCTGCTCTTTGCCGGAAGGTGATGTGACCGTCACGGGCGGGGTCTGGTCCTTCAGGCTTTGCCGCTCGATGACGAGGACGTGGCCTTCGATGTGGGCGCGCAACGCCTCTTCTTCGAGTTCCGGTTCCTTCATCAGCCAATGCGCCAAGCGGCGCAGAAGATCGAGATGCGGCCCGCCGCCTTCGAAGCCGCGCGCCCAAAGCCACATCTGATCGGAGAGGAGAAGCGCGACCCGGCCTTTGTTTTCACGTGAAAGCACAAGCAGGGGCTTACCGGCGGCCCCGCTCAAGACGGCCGTGCCGCGCGCGACATCGGCATTGACCTGACGGAACCAGCGGCTCCAGGCGGGCGGGTTCGAGGCTGCGCCCGGCAATCCGCGCGTGACGGGATGTTTTGCGCCTTCGGCGGAGACGGCAGCGTGAAACGGCTCTTCGGTGAGCGTTCCGTCCGGCCGCGCCGGCGAAAGCCGCCCGAGCGGCGTATAGTAAAGCCCTTCCGTCTCGGCGAAATCGGGGCCGGCCGCCAGCAGCAAAGCGCCGCCGTCATGCACATAGCGGACGATATTGTCGAGATAGATCGGCGGCAGAACGCTCTGGTTGGAATAGCGATCGAAGATGATGAGATCGAAATCTCTTATTTTGCGGCCGAACAAATCGCCGGTCGGAAACGCGATGAGCGACAATTCGTTGATCGGCGTCCCGTCCTGCTTTTCCGGCGGGCGCAGAATCGTGTAATGGACGAGGTCGACGTTGGCGTCGGACTTCAGCAAATTACGCCACATGCGTTCGCCCGCGTGCGGCTCGCCCGAGACGAGCAGAACCTTCAGCTTGTCGCGCACGCCTTCAATCGTCAGCACAGCCTTGTTGTTGATCGCGGTCAATTCGTCCGGCAGAGTCGCGACTTCGATTTCGACCACATTCGGGCCGCCGTGCTCGATCGCGACCGGAACGCGAATGCGTTCGCCGGGCGAAGCGGTCAGTTCCGCAATAGGATTGTCGTCGCGGCGAACCTTGAGCAGAACCGGCTCGCGCCCATTGGCGGTGTCGAGAACGCGAAGCTGAATCGTCTGATCCTTGCCGACAATGCCGAAACGCGGTGCTTCGAGCAATTCGATGCGTCGGTCGCGTTCGCCTTCATGGCCGGTAATGAAGGCATGCAGCGGCGCTTTGAAGCCGAGCGCCGCGACATCGCGCGGGATGTCGTGCACGATGCCGTCGGTAATCATGAAGACGGCGCCGATCCGCTCGGCCGGCACATCCGCCAAGCCTGCATTCAGGGCCGCGAAAAGCCGCGTGCCGTCGGCCTCTGTATCCGCACTCTCGATGACGCGCACTTCGACATTGCCGAGCGTCTCGAGGCTCTTTTGCAAGGCGGCGCGTGCGGCTTGCGTCTGTTGCGTCCTCTCCCCGATCGTCTGGCTGCCGCTCTGATCGACGACGATTGCGACAACATCTTTCAGGCTCTGCCGGTCTTCGCGCACCAAAGCCGGATCGGCGAGCGCCAAAAGGACGAGGCCAAGACCGAGCGCCCGCAAAAGCGTACCGCGCCGGCGCCGGTAGAGCCCAAGCGCTGTGACGGCCAGCGCTAAGACCGCGAAAGATGCAAGCAAGGCCCAGGGCAGCAGCGGCGTGAAGGAGAGGTTGAATTCGCTCATCTGGTCCTAGTTTCGACGCCTATTTTGGCCTTCTTGCGTCGGCGGGCGAAAATCCTCTGCCTCAATCCCCGCCGACGAAGAATTCCTTCATCTTGGCGAAAAAGCCGGACGACTCGGGATGCGTCTTGTTGGATGACAGGCTGTCGAACTCGGCGAGCAATTCGCGCTGGCGCTTGGTCAGGCTCTGCGGGGTTTCTACCGTCACCTGAATGAAGAGGTCGCCGACCTCACGCGAACGCAAAACCGGCATGCCCTTGTTTTTGACCTTGAATTGCTTGCCGGACTGAGTGCCTTCCGGAACCTTCACCTTGGCTTCGGCGCCATCGACCGTCGGCACGGTTACGTCGCCGCCGAGCGCTGCCTGGACCATGGAAATAGGAACCCGGCAAAACAGGTCCGCCCCGTCCCGCTGAAAGAACGGGTGTGGTTTCATCGACACGAAAATATAAAGATCGCCGGCGGGGCCGCCGCGCAAACCGGCTTCGCCTTCCGCCGCGAGGCGGATGCGGGTTCCATCCTCGACGCCCGACGGGATATTGACCGCGAGATTGCGCTCGCGCGTGACGCGCCCCGAGCCCGAACAGACGCCGCAGGGATTGTCGATGACTTCACCCTGGCCATGGCAGTGAGGGCAGGTCCGTTCAATCGAGAAGAAGCCCTGCTGCGCGCGCACCCGGCCATGGCCGCCGCAGGTCGTACAAACGCGCGGCTTGGCGCCCGCCTTGGCGCCGGTGCCGCCGCAGGATTCACACGCGACGGACGTCGGAAGCGTGAGATTTGCCGTTTTGCCCTGGTAGGCCTCTTCCAGGCTAATTTCGAGATTGTAGCGGAGATCCGAGCCGCGCGTGGCGCCGCCGCGGCCGCTGCGCCGCCCCATCATGTCGCCGAACAGATCGTCGAAAATATCGGCCATCGACGAGGCGAACCCGTCGCCGGAGGTGAAACCCGCGCCCCCTTGCTCGAAAGCCGCGTGGCCAAAACGGTCATAGGCGGCGCGCTTTTGTGCATCCGACAGGGCCTGATAGGCTTCGTTGAGCTCTTTGAACTTGCGTTCCGCCTCCGCATCGCCGGGATTGCGGTCGGGATGATGTTGCATGGCCGCTTTCCGGAATGCGGCTTTCATTTCCACTTCCGAGCAGGACCTGCTCACCCCGAGGATTTCGTAAAAATCGCGTTTCGCCATTCTAATGCGGTTCCCTCGTCGCGCGATGCAGCCAACACGTAGCCAAGGTCATCAAGTTTACACCGCCGTCGACATAGTCTCGAAATCTTCGCGACCTCTGGAGCAAATTCCAAGCCGACGAGGACTTTAAAGAGCGCTTCGCGCCTCACATCACCGCCGCTCGCATTCGTACCACGCGAATGGCCGGGACGAACCCGGCCATATGATCCGAATTGAGGACCGGCCTGAATACTGGCGTTTCCGAACCGGCCGCGGGAAGCCCCGCGTACCGGCTAGGATGTTGGTATTCATTACCAAGCTTATTTCTTTTTGTCGTCGGGACCGACTTCCTTGAAATCGGCGTCGATCACGTCGTCTTTCGAAGCGTCCTGCCCGGGGCCGGCCGCGGTTTCGGAGCTCTGGGCTTTGTACATGGCCTCGCCAAGTTTCATCGAAGCCTGAACAAGATCGTTGGTCCTGGCTTGGATCGTTGCCAGGTCCTCGCCCTCGAGCGCGGTTTTCAAGGCGCTGATCGCAGTTTCGAGCGCGCTCTTATCGGACTGCGCGACCTTGTCGCCATAGTCGGCCAAGGATTTTTCGGCCGCGTGAACGCTCGCCTCGGCGTGGTTCTTGGCGTCGACAAGTTCTCGCCGCTTTTTGTCCTCGGCCGCGTGAATCTCGGCATCCTTCACCATTCTGTCGACGTCGGCCTCGCTCAGACCGCCCGAAGCCTGGATACGGATCTGCTGCTCCTTGTTGGTCGCCTTGTCTTTCGCCGTCACGTTGACAATGCCGTTGGCGTCGATATCGAAAGTTACTTCGACTTGCGGCACGCCGCGCGGCGACGGGGGGATGCCGACGAGATCGAACTGGCCGAGCAATTTATTGTCGGCCGCCATCTCGCGTTCACCCTGGAACACCCGGATCGTAACCGCGGTCTGGTTGTCTTCGGCGGTCGAAAAGACCTGGCTTTTCTTGGTCGGAATCGTCGTGTTGCGTTCGATCAAACGCGTGAAGACGCCGCCGAGCGTCTCGATGCCGAGCGACAGAGGCGTTACGTCGAGCAGCAACACATCCTTCACGTCGCCCTGCAGCACGCCGGCCTGAACCGCAGCGCCGATCGCCACCACCTCGTCGGGATTGACGCCCTTATGCGGCTCCCTCCCGAAGAAGTTGCGTACGACTTCCTGGACCTTCGGCATGCGCGTCATGCCGCCGACGAGCACGACTTCGTTGATCTCGCCGGCGCTGAGGCCGGCGTCTTTCAACGCCTTGCGGCAAGGCTCGACCGTCTTTTGGATGAGATCATCGACGAGTGCCTCAAATTTCGCGCGCGTCAGCTTCAAGGTCAGGTGTTTCGGACCGGTCGCGTCGGCGGTAATATAGGGCAGATTGATTTCCGTCTGCGTCGCCGAGGACAGTTCGATCTTGGCTTTTTCGGCGGCCTCCTTCAGCCGCTGCAGGGCGAGCTTATCCTTCTTGAGGTCGATGCCGTTCTCTTTTTTGAACTCGTCGGCCAAATACTCCACAACGCGATTGTCGAAGTCTTCACCACCGAGGAACGTGTCGCCGTTCGTCGATTTCACTTCGAAGACGCCATCGCCGATTTCGAGAACCGACACGTCGAATGTGCCGCCGCCAAGGTCATAGACGGCGATCGTGCCGGACCCCTTCTTGTCGAGGCCGTAAGCAAGCGCTGCAGCCGTGGGCTCGTTGATAATGCGCAAGACCTCGAGACCGGCAATCTTGCCGCCGTCCTTCGTGGCCTGCCGCTGAGCATCGTTGAAATAAGCGGGAACTGTGATGACAGCTTGCGTAACCGGCTGACCGAGATAGGATTCCGCAGTTTCCTTCATTTTCTGTAGGATGAACGCGGAAATCTGCGAAGGCGAAAATTGCTTGCCGTCGGCCTGCACCCAGGCATCGCCGTTGGCGGCCTTGATGATCTTATAGGGGACAAGGCCCATATCCTTCTTGGTCATCGGATCATCAAAAGTCCGTCCGATGAGCCGCTTAATCGCGAAAAAGGTCCGTTCCGGGTTGGTCACCGCCTGGCGCTTGGCCGGCTGGCCGACCAAACGCTCGCCATCGTCGCTGAACGCTACGATCGAAGGCGTCGTGCGTGCCCCTTCCGCGTTCTCAATGACCTTCGGCGTCGCGCCTTCCATAACGGCGACGCAGGAATTCGTCGTGCCGAGGTCGATGCCGATTACTTTAGCCATGATTAATATTCCTTTCACGTCGCAAGACCACCGAACCCCGAAGCGATTCGGCAATTGGGCGGACGGTATACCGCCCGGTCCCCGATGACTTCTAATGTGGTATTTGTGCGCATCAGCACAAGATGAGGCCTATATAGGCGGGGGATTTTTCGGTGCAAGGCGAACGGGGCGAAGAACTGCCGCGGCCAAGTCGTCTGCCAAGCCGGCGGCGGTCAAGCGGATACAACCCGGCAAAAGCGGCTCGGGTCGCCTCGCGCCTGCGCATGTCGCGATAATTCGGGCAGTTTTAAGAAAAGCGCGGACCGCGGCGGGCTTCAGCGAGGGCCTCAGTGAGACGGGTTGCGAAGCGCGCCTTCTCGTCGGGCCCGAGAAAATGGGCGATTTCGACGCTCTGCCCGCGCGACACGAGGGCTAATTTCTGCAGGCCGTATTCTTCATGCTCTTCTTTGTGGAGGCGAACCCAAGAAGGGTGAAACCGCCATTCTGTTTTGACGCCTTTGGCGGAGACCTTGGCGATCTGCAGCTCGAGCGGCGTCAAATTGACATCCTCATAGGCGCGGGCAGCGCGAAAATTTGCGCGAAAGGCCAAATAAAACAAAGCCACATCTAGGCCCATAAATCCTGCGATCGGCCAAGCACCGACGACGACAAAGGGCAGCGTGGAAACGAAACTCGCGGCCGCAAATGCCATCATCAAAATGTAAAAGTTGCGCCGTGTCAGTGATCGGTGGGGAACGAGCCGGGTCGCGAAGATCCGCCGCTCGGCCGGGTCCTCCTGCGCTTCCAGGTCCTCTTGCGCTTCCGTGTGGATGTCCGGTTCAGACATTGAGTGGCGCTCTTCTCACGTTTCCTGCCGAACTCTATAATTGTTTTATGATGAAGACGATCGGGCCGCGGGCCAAGCAAAATCCCGCCAAAACGGCAGCCGCACCGCAAAAAAAAACTGCGGTCAAAAAACAGCCTGCGGTTAAAGCGCCCGTAGCACGCGGCCGCCGCGCTAATAAGGCGGCAGATCCTGTCACCGTCCGCGAGATCTTCGCCCGTTTTGCCGCAGCCCAGCCCAATCCGCGCAGCGAACTCGACTATATCAACCCGTACACCTTGCTCATCGCTGTGGTCTTGTCGGCGCAAGCAACCGATGCCGGCGTCAACAAAGCAACGCCCGCCCTCTTCGCCCTCGCCGACACGCCCGAAAAAATGTTGGCCCTTGGCGAAGACAAAGTCCGCGCTCTGATCAAGACGATCGGGCTCTATCGGACCAAGGCCAAAAACGTCATCGCCTTGAGCGACAGGCTGGTGAAAGACTTCCACGGCAAAGTGCCGCGGACGCGCGAGGAGCTTGAAACTCTGCCTGGCGTCGGCCGCAAGACCGCAAATGTTGTTCTCAACGTCGCCTATGGCGAGCCTTACATCGCCGTCGATACGCATATTTTTAGGGTGTCCAACCGCATCCCCTTGGCGATCGGCAAGACGCCGCTCGAAGTCGAATTGGGCCTGGAGAAGATCATCCCGGCCGAATTCAAGCTGCACGCGCATCATTGGCTCATTCTGCATGGGCGCTACGTCTGCAAGGCGCGGCGGCCCGCATGCGAAAAGTGCATCATCAATGATCTGTGCAGGTCGCTGGAGAAGACGGTGTGAGGGGAGCAGGCGTCGGCAAGCCGGACACGCCGTCTGCTAGCGAAATCAAGCATCGCTTGTGTCGCGGTTTGCATGTCTGCAAAGGGTGGAAGGCGGCCCTTCAGCCGAAACAAACGAACCGCGGCAATGCGCCACAACCGGACCAACCATGTTCTCCGAATCTTGGCCGCCAAGCGTAGTATCGCCGCCGTCCCGGACCTGTCCTCGGTACATGCCGCGACGGTCGCTTTCACCCGACCTCGACGTTAACATGACGTCAACGAATAGTCGCCACTTAAGGATGAAGCCCCGGCTCCCCCTTGGCGAACTG
Source organism: Beijerinckiaceae bacterium (assembly GCA_052148755.1). Lineage (GTDB taxonomy): Bacteria > Pseudomonadota > Alphaproteobacteria > Rhizobiales > Beijerinckiaceae > Methylovirgula. Next base: position 19,208 of record JBKQHN010000062.1, read on the forward strand.
GCGGCATTATTGGTGCGTCATGACTTTTGGTTGGAAGAATATCGGCCTACAGGCACGGTTCATGGTGCTTGCAGGTGCCGGTCTCCTGACGCTTGCCAGCGCCACGATCGCTCTCGTCAGCTGGTTCGAGTTCGCAGCTCTCGAAAACAAGTTGCGCGCCTTCTCGGAGAATGAGATTGAGTCGCTCAACTCGTTAGTCGAATGCGCGATGGTACAGCGGCTCGACGACCCGCAAAACGTTGCCATCGGGGTCTTCAATGGCTGGTTCGAGAGCCGGAACAAGAAGTATCCTGGAAAGCTTTGGAGTGTTTGGAGCCCAAAGGTGACCGCCTACATGGCGGCAACGGCTCCGGAGCGTGCTGCAAAAACGCCGTCGGACAGCATCGATCAAGAGGCGCTGCGCACGGGCCAGCCGGTTGGGCGCTTCGTCGACGGGGCGTATCGCTACAGCATGCCGATCGTCCTTGGTAAAACTTCGGCAGCGCCAAAAGAAAGCTGCGACGGCTGCCATGCCGGCGCCATCGGCCAACGCGACGGCGAGGTGATCGCCGTGTTCTCGAGCAGCCTATCGACCACCAATGACATTTCCGCTTTGCGGCAGCTGCTGCTGGTGATGGCGGCCGGCACGGTCGTCGGCGTCCTCGTCGTAATCTTGGGAATTTGGCTGATCTTCGGGCGGGTGATCACACGGCCGTTGACCCGCATGACAGAAGCAATGCGACGCCTGGCCGGAGGCGACAAGACGATCGAGGTTCCCGCCCCGGATCGAGCTGATGAGATCGGCGAGATGGCCACGGCCGTGCGGGTATTCAAGGACCACATGATCGAGGGCGATCGTCTGCGTGCGGAGAAGAGGGAAACGGAGAAGCGCACAGCCGAGCAGCGCAAGATCGACATGCGAAGGCTCGCCGACGAGTTCGAGGCTGCGGTTGGCGGCATTGTGAATGTCGTCTCGGCGGCTTCGAGCAAACTCGCAACGACCGCCACCATTCTCACCAGGACCGCAGACACAAATCAGCAATTGTCAACGGCTGCCGCGGCGGCCTCCGAGGAGGCCTCGATGAGCGTGCAATCGGTCGCAGCAGGGTCCGAGGAGCTGGCCGCATCGGTTAGCGAAATCGCTCGGCAAGTCGATCAATCGAGCAAAATCGCCAGCGAGGCCGTGGAGCAGGCGCGCAAAACCGATGCGCGCATGGCCGAGTTGTCGCAGGCCGCGCAACGGATCGGCGAGGTGGTCAAGCTCATTACCGCGGTCGCCCAACAGACCAACCTACTTGCCCTCAACGCAACGATCGAGGCGGCGCGGGCGGGCGAGGCCGGCAGGGGTTTCGCGGTCGTCGCTCAGGAGGTCAAGGCGCTCGCCACCCAGACCGCCAAAGCGACCGGCGAGATCGCCTCACAGGTCACCGGCATGCAGACGGCGACGCGGGACTCGGTCGGCGCCATCATGGAGATAACGACGACGATCAACCGCATTTCCGAAATCGCCAAGCTGATCGCGGCGGCCGTCGAGGAGCAGGGCGCGGCAACGCATGAGATATCGCAAAGTGTGCAGAAGATCGCGGGCGGCGCTGCGAAGGTCGCAGCCAATGTCACCGAGGTCAGCCGCAGTGCCAACGAGACAGGCTCAGCGTCAGTGCAGGTCCTTACCTCCGCCCAGACGCTGTCGAATGAAAGCAATCACCTCAAGGTCGAGGTCGAGAAAATTCTTAAAGTTGTCCGTGCTGCCTAGCACGTATTCCGATCGGGCGGAATCACCCGATCGATCAAGAATACGCGCCAATTCAAAAAGTCGGAGCATGTCCTTGTCGGAAAAGTGGGGCCACTTTTCCGGGACATGCTCTAATGGGAGCATCAGTGTGGGCGGTCAGCGGCCGACCTTTCCGATCGGGGCACGTCTGCAAATGTTCAAGGCGCGCCATTCTGTCGCCGTGCCGAACATCCGCTAAAGGTCGGTGCTTTTGAAAAACTTGGAAAATGGCGGGTGACGAAAACATCGCCTTGGCGCGCTGCGGATGATTTGAACATTCAACGCCGCGACAAAACGCCTACGAAAGTCATAGGCAACAAAGCCAAGCCTTCGGCCGGACGCCTAGCTCATTTTCTTTGAATGGCGCGCTTGACCTTTAGAATCGGGACCACCGAAGAAATCAGAGTTTTTCAACGGCATCGGCCGAAAGCAGAAAATCAAACTGGCCATCCCCCCAACATCCCGCCGCTTGCGAATCCGGCACGAAGGGTCTATATAAGCACCATCATCTTTCTAAGTACGGTCGCTCAGGTGATCGCGTTTGGGAGTGGGCCCCGCCGGACCCGCTCTTTTTTATTGCCTCTGCGCTGCCGCGCTCGTGAAATACCGCAAGCGTGGCTGTGTGTTGCAGAGGAGCCTTAAAGAGGCGCAGGTCCTAGATTGCAGAGCACGCTCGACGAACCAAGATTTTATGCCGAGACCGGCATTGCGGCCCGCGTGGCTGCCGTCGCGGTTCGCGTTCTCGGCGGCCTCGGATTTCGCCTGGTCCGCGTGAAGATGTCAGCCGAGGCTGGAACGACCGTTCAGATCATGGCCGAGCGGCCCGACGGGACGATCTCGGTCGCCGATTGCGAGTTGATCAGTCAGGCCCTATCTCCTGTTCTGGACGTCGAAGATCCGGTCAAACAGGCGTATCGGCTGGAGATTTCTTCGCCCGGTATTGATCGGCCTTTGGTGCGCCTTTCGGATATGCAGCGGGCGATCGGCCGGGAAGCGCGGTTTGAGATGGCGGTCGCAATCGATGGGCGCAAGCGGTTTCGCGGCCGGATCGGGGTCGTCGAGGGCGAGGCACCGGAGGCGCGGCTTCTGCTGCACCGTTTCGATGCCAAGCCGGGCGAAGCCGGCGAGATTTGGCTGAAACTTTGGGAGATCGGCGAAGCCAAGCTGGTGTTGACCGAGGACTTGATCCGTGACGCCCTGCGCGCCGCCAAAGAGGCCGCAAGAAACGCGCCTGAAACGTCGGCCGAGGCAGATGCCGATGAAGATTTCGAGGACGGCGCCACCGACACAGCCGGGGCTCCAAAGCGCGGGCCCGGCAGGTTCGCCGGCACTGAGAGACAGAAGCGGGATAAGCCGAAGCCGCTTTTGCCGGCGGGCGTTCATGCCGCTTTCAAAAAGACAAAACCGACCGGGCCGCAGCGGACGGGCGAGGCTTCAATCAAAGCCAATCCGATCGGTAAGCCGCAGAGATGAAGGATCGCCCAAGCTCGCGGGTAAACAATGGGGTCACACCTTTCCCGCCGTGCGGGAGTCATAAAAATTTCCGACGCGATGGCCCATAGGGTCACGCGGATGAAGGCCAACAGAGGAGAATTCAATGGCCGTCAGCGCCAATAGGCTTGAACTCTTGCAGATCGCCGATGCGGTGGCGCGCGAAAAATCGATCGACCGGCAGATCGTTCTCGCATCGATGGAAGACGCGATGCAAAAAGCCGCGCGCTCGCGCTACGGCCAGGAGACCGAAGTCCGCGCCGAGATCAATCCGAAGACCGGCGAGGTCCGCTTCTCGCGGCTGCTTCTCGTCGTCGACGAGGTCGAGAATGATGCGACGCAGATCTTGCTGAACGATGCGCGCAAGCGCAACCCGGCGGCGCAGGTCGGTGACTGGATCGCCGAGACTCTGCCGCCGTTTGATTTTGGCCGCATTGCAGCGCAATCGGCGAAACAAGTCATCGTGCAAAAGGTGCGTGACGCCGAACGCGATCGGCAATATCAGGACTTCAAAGACCGCATCGGCGAGATCGTCAACGGCGTCGTGAAACGCGTCGAATACGGCAACGTCATCATCGATCTCGGGCGCGGTGAAGCGACGATCC
>JBKQHN010000063.1:0-10606 GCA_052148755.1 Beijerinckiaceae bacterium
TCCCGTCGGCGTGAAGATCCTTCGGCTCGGCAGGCGCATGTTTCGCGCTCGCGCGGCCCATGCCTGTGTTGCGGCTTGTTCCGCCCGGCATGTGAATGCCGGCAATCGCCCGCGTGAGTTCGTCCTGGAGTGCGGAAAAGCTTTGGCCCAATGCGGCGGGCCGCGCAACGATCACATAATCATAGCCGGGCCGCTCGGGAAGGTCCGGCACCAGGCGTAAAGCTTCTTTCAGGCGGCGGCGGATGCGGTTTCGCACGACAGCGCTGCCGATCTTTTTTGTGACAGTGAAGCCAAAACGCGGCGCGGCGGTGGCCTGATCCTCGCCGCTCGGGCTGTGCCGTTGCCGGCCGGCCTGCAGGCTGAAGGAGCGGGACTGGAAGCGTTTGCCTTTCGCCGCATCGAGAAAATCGGACCGGCGGGTCAGCCTGAGCGGTCGCCGGGCCACCGGGTTTTCGCGTCTACTATCCTGAATCTGCTCCGTCATGGCCTGTTCGCGCGACCTTTGCTGGAGCTGAACGGCGCGTCCTCTCGCCCGGCCCGGAATGGGCCTCTCTTGCGGCGCCTCTTCTGGCGTTACAGCCGAAATTCAGGCGGACAAGCGCTTGCGACCGCGGGCGCGCCGCGTCGCGATCACCTTTCGGCCGCCGACGGTCGCCATGCGGGCGCGGAAACCGTGCCGGCGCTTGCGCACCAATTTGCTGGGTTGATAGGTCCGCTTCACGTCTGTCTCCGTCTGCAAAATCAACGACTTAGGGCTTGCCCCGGGCGGCATGCCGTGCCCCGCCCATAGGCTTCCCCAGGCGCCCTCGCCGCTCTGGCGCAAATGCCTTTGCCCGGCCTTGCCGGGGCGGGCGCGACGAATAAAGAGGGGAAGGCCGAAACCGCGAGCCTTATAAGGGCAGAAAGGGAAAGAAGTCAATTTGGAGGATTTGCCCGCGCTGCAGACTGACGCCCAGGATGCTATAATGTCGAGAGGGCCATGGTCTTGCCGATCTTCAGTACGGGGATGATGTGACGCTGCGTGGAAAACATCGCGACGCATGGCCGGACCTGCCCTATCCGGCATGGCGGGAGACCTGCGCGACACTGCATTTGTGGACACAAATCGTCGGCAAAATTCGGTTATCTCTGACTCCGTGGCTCAACCACTCCTGGCATGTCACGCTCTACGTGACGGCGCGCGGCCTCACTACTTCGCCAATTCCCTACGGCGAACGAGCTTTCCAGATCGACTTCGATTTCATCGACCACCTGCTTCGCATCGAAACCAGCAACGGCCAGCAGCGGCAAATGCCGCTTCGCCCTCAATCGGTTGCGGATTTCCATGCGGCTGTTATGGCAGCCCTGGCCGATCTTGGAATCCGATTGCATATCGATGAGATACCCAACGAATTGCCAAACCCGATTCGCTTTGGCGAGGACCGCATGCATGCTGCCTACGATGCCGAGTACGCGCAGCGTTTCTGGCGCGTGCTGCTGCAAGTCGACCGGGTGTTCAAGATCTTTCGCACCGGCTTTATCGGTAAATCTAGCCCCGTGCATTTTTTCTGGGGCAGCTTCGACCTGGCGGTGACGCGGTTCTCCGGCCGCCGCGCTCCGCTCCATCCAGGCGGCATTCCCAACCTTGCGGACGAGGTTGTACGCGAAGCCTATTCCCATGAAGTGAGCAGCGCCGGTTTTTGGCCGGGAGGCGGCCCTATCGAATACGCAGCGTTTTATTCCTACGCCTATCCCGCGCCAACGGACTACCGCTCGGCAGCCGTTCGGCCGGAGGCGGCGTTTTTCAGCGAGGACCTGCAGGAATTTGTTTTGCCCTACGATGCGGTGCGAACCGCCGAGGCGCCGGACTCAATGCTCTTGGAGTTCCTGCAAAGCACATATTTGGCTGCTGCCGACGCCGGCAATTGGGACCGTGCTGCGCTTGAATGTGCGCTGGGCGTGGTTGGTGTACCACGGGCGATTTGATGGCTGCGGAACAACAAAGAAGTGCACTGCCTCTTGTGAACTTCCGATGGGTCTAGACGACTGCTCCCGGCGTCGGGCAGAAGTCAACATAGTTACTCCATGAAGGTGTCGTATTGGCGTTCTTCGGTCATGCGCCATTGATGGCCACATGCCCGCTTTCCCTAAATTTCAAACTGACACCGCTCGGAGTTCGCGCGCCTCATCGACACGCGGCTGCCGGATGTTCGCCATCGCCGCCGAACCCTGCCGCTTCACGCGCCGCCCCCTGGCCGCGGCAAGAGCCGGCGGCAAGCCTTATCATTCACGACAATTTTTGGTCGCGCACGCGCCGACGCCTTGTCGATCGGGCAATTACGGGGCATCATCTATTCGATGGCAGCAGGCTAGGCGAAGACCACCGCCGGTTGCTTCGAACCGACGACATAAGAGGAGGAAGAAATCATGATTTCGCGTCGTACTTTGTTGCAGGCGGGCGCAATTTCCGCCGTCGCGCTCGCGGCCCGTTCGCGTCCGGCCCTGGCCGCCAACGCGCCGGGGGTTACGGATACCGAAATCAAGATCGGCCAGACCATGCCCTACAGCGGGCCCGCTTCCGCCTACGGCCAGATCGGCAAGGCCGAGACGGCATATTTCAACATGATCAACGAGGCGGGCGGCATAAACGGACGCAAGATCAATCTCCTCAGCCTTGACGATGGGTACAGCCCGCCGAAGGCGGTCGAGCAGATCCGTCGACTTGTCGAACAAGATCAGGTTGCCTTCATCTTCAACAGCCTTGGAACCCCATCCAATACCGCGATAAGAGGCTATCTCAACACAAACAAGGTTCCGCAGCTGTTCGTCGCCACGGGCGCCAGCAAATTCGGCGATCCCGAGCACTTCGCCTGGACCATGGGCTGGCAACCAAACTACCGGACCGAAGCAGCCATCTTCGGCAAGCACATCCTGGCGACCAAGCCCGACGCAAAAATCGGCGTGCTCTATCAAAACGACGATTTCGGGAAAGACTACGTGATTGGATTGAAGGCGACCTTGGGCGCCAAATACGCAACCATGGTGGTCACGGAACAATCCTATGACGTTTCCGACCCGACAATCGATTCGCAGATCATCACTTTGATGGACTCGGGCGCAAACACGTTCGTTAACGCGACGACGCCGAAGTTTTCCGCGCAGGCGATCCGCAAGTCGTACGACCTCGGCTGGAAGCCGGTGCAATACTTGACCAATGTGGGCGCTTCGATTGGCGCGGTGATGAAGCCGGCGGGGCTCGAGAAGGGGGTCGGCATAATGACCGGAGCCTACGGCAAGGAACCGACCGATCCGAGATGGAAGGACGACGCCGGTATTCTGCAATGGCAAGCCTTCATGAAGAAATACATGCCGGACGCGGACCTCGCCGATGCCAATAACGTCTACGGCTATGGTTGCGCTATGACGCTGGTCCAGGTTCTGAAACAATGCGGCGCCGATCTGTCGCGCGAGCGCATCATGAAAGAGGCGGCCAACCTCAAGGACTTCGAACTCCCGACATTGCTGCCCGGCATCAAGATCAATACGGCGCCGGACAATTTCTATCCGATTCGGCAGATGCAGCTGTCACGTTTCAGCGGCCAGACGTGGGAGTTGACCGGCGAAGTTTTAAGCGGCTGATTGCAAGCCTGCGCGCGACACGGCCTTTCCGATTGCAAAGATCGCGGAAAGGCCGTGTCGAAACCGTCAAAGCCGCATCATTAGATCACGATGATTTTGGGTTGAATCAATCCAAAATCATGAACGTGATCGATTCCAATAAATTAGAGCGGGATATGCAGATAAATTCACGCAATCTGCGTGAACTTGATTGCGCCGGAAAACCGGTTCCCACTTTTCCTCATCCCGCTCTAGGCGCTTTGAGATAGTCTTGCGCTGGTTCCCGCAGCGCGGGAGTGTGGACGGTTTGGATCGGGGAGACGACAGATGGATACAGCACGCGATGTGGCCGTCTTTGTCGGCAGCCTTCGCAAGGATTCGATCAATCGCAAACTGGCGAATGCACTTGCGGATCTCGCGCCCGTTTCCCTGAAGCTGACCATTATCGAGATTGGTCAACTTCCGCTCTATAACCAAGACGAGGATTCAAATCCGCCGGCGGCATGGACAGCCTTTCGCGAGCGGCTGAAGGCGGCCGATGCGGTTCTCTTCGTCACACCCGAATACAACCGTTCGGTTCCCGCAGCCCTGAAGAACGCCTTGGACGTAGGGTCGAGACCGGCTGGCCAAAGTGTCTGGAACGGCAAACCTGGCGCCGTCGTCAGCGCCTCCCCCGGGGCGATCGGTGGGTTCGGAGCGAACCATCATCTGCGGCAGTCGCTCGTCTTCCTCAACGTGCCCGCGATGCAGCAGCCTGAAGCCTATATCGGGGGCGCCGACAAGCTCTTCGACGCAAGCGGCAAGCTGATCAATGATGGGACGCGCAAGTTCCTGCAAGGCTTCATGCAGGCATTCGCCGCCTGGGTCGCCGCCAACCACAAAGCTTGACGCGAGGGCGACCACAGGAGCCTTTAGGGCGTCGCGGCCGCAGGCTTCGGAGAGCGGACGCCAAAATCGCTCACGGCAAAAAATCGAGCCCGATATCGAGCACGGCGGCGCTATGCGTCAGCCAGCCGATCGAAATCAGATCGACGCCGCTCGCCGCAACTGCCGGCGCTGTTGCCGGCGTGATGCGGCCGGAGGCTTCGGTGATCGCGCGGCCATCGACCATGCCGACGGCTTTCTTCAATGTCTCGGGATCCATATTGTCGAGCAGCACCGCATCGACGCCGACGCCCAAGGCCTCGGCGAGCTGAGCAAGCGTATCGACTTCGAGTTCGATCTTGACGAGATGTCCGACATTTTTGCGCGCCCGCCGTAACGCTTCGCTGATGCCGCCGGCAATCGCCACATGATTATCCTTGATGAGCACGGCATCGTCGAGGCCGAAACGGTGATTGCCGCCGCCGCCCATGCGCACGGCATATTTCTCGACGGCGCGCAGGCCGGGCGTCGTCTTGCGGGTGCAGACGATCTGCGCCTTGTATCCCGCGACAGCTTTGACGACTGATGCTGTTGCACTCGCAATGCCGCTCAAATGGCAAAGAAAATTGAGCGCGACCCTTTCAGCCGTCAATATGCCCCGCGCAGGTCCGCTGATCGTGGCGATGACGTCGCCAGGCGCCAGGGCGTCGCCATCGCTTCGTTCAGCCGCAAAGACGACCTTCGGTTCGATGAGTTCGAAGGCGATGCGGGCGAGATCGAGGCCCGCGAGCACGCCTTGCTGGCGCGCGACGAGGGCCGTCGTCGCCTGCGCTTCCACCGGCACGACGGCGTCCGTCGTTATATCGCCGGCGCGGCCGAGATCTTCGAGAAGCGCGGCACGGACCAGTGGTTCGAGCATGATGCGGGGCAGCGGTGGTCGTAGCATGTCGTGTATGTCCCGGTAGGTTGGGGCGGAGAATCGGGTGCGATGCCGATCACGAGAGCTCTTTCAATTCGACGAGAATAAGCACTTTCCATCTGCCGCGCCTGTCGTCTTAGCTTGTCCCGCTGCCCTTTGCTCGCAGCAACCGCCCGTGACCGGTTGAACCGCCCGTTCGCCGAGGCCCGGGAGGCGATCCTGCGACGCGCATCGCGTAAAGTTGGATGGTGGGCCATGCCCGACGATGACGAGCACTATGTCTATGCCGTAGCATAATCGCTTCCGCAGCACCGAGTCAGACATGTATATACAACGATTGACGGCGAAGGATAGGCTAGCTAGTCTGACCCCGAGATAAGGACGCGATCTTAGGAGCCAACCATGCCGCTCACTCGGGTTTTTAAGTCCGGCAACAGCCAAGCTGTGCGCATTCCAGCCGAATTGGCCTATGCCGATATGAGCCAGGACTTGAAGATCACCCGCGTGGGAGACGTCATCACCATCTTTCCGGCACGCCACAGTTTGAAGGATGCCGTGGCGATCCTGCGCGACCTGCCGAAGCCTCCCGAAGTGGAGGAGCGCGAGGCCATCGACATGCCCGAGCGCGATCGGGAGTGAAGCTTGGCCTATCTGATCGACACCAATATCGCAATTCACGCCCGCGATGGCACCGATTCAGTGTTGGAAAAACTGGCCGAGCATGATGGTGCCGTGCTGCTTTCCGCCCTCAGCCTCGCGGAGCTACAGCGCGGGCTTTACAAAGATCCGACTTACACGGCGCTGCGGCGAATTCGCTTGGACGTGTTGATGCAACACATTCCCATTTTGCCCTTCGATGCCGCAGCCGCGGAAATCTATGGGCAAATCATCGCCCAATGCGGTTGGGTCAAGGGCCGAGATTATGATCGGATGATCGCCGCCCATGCCATTTCCACCAACTCAATCCTGGTGACCGATAACGAGGCGGATTTCCGGGATGTGCCGGGGCTGGTTCTCGAGAATTGGGCGGTGGGGAGATGATGTACTATGCCGGTAGAGAAATGCTTGGCGAGCTTGCACGCTTAATGCGAACCGTTGAATGATTTTGAGGCGGTCATCAGCGCGACGCGATTTTCGGAGAAGTGGCTCAAATGCACGCACTTACAGCCGTCGCAGTGGTCTCATATCTACGTAAGCCGCTAGGCTGGCTGGCCTTCGGCTTCTTAATCCAGGGGCTTGCGTTCTGGCCAAACCATGCCGCGTATGCGCAAACAGACTTACTACAAAAACTCACACCAAGGGTTCGTGACGCGCTCTCCCATTTGCAAGAGCGTCCAGGCCTTTATGCAGCTGGTATGACTGAAGCTGACTTAGGAGGCAACACAGCGCAAGGCAGCGTCCGCAATCACGACATTTTATTCGGCCAAGCCCTTGCCTTAGCTCACGAAGACAGAATGGAAATATCGCCCTATCTGATTTTGCGCGCGCTTAAGGAAGCGACATGGAAGCCTTATCCTCGCGTGAATGCGGCGGTAGCGGCGTGGGTTGCCTTTGCCCATAGCGTGCTAATCGCATCAAAAGCTGAGGATTTCGCCAACGCAGACGCGAATAAAGCGATCGCCGGGAAATTGTTCCATGAAGCAATAACGGGAGTTGAGATAACCGATCACCCGGACGGCCCGGTCTATAAAACAACGCAACTCGGGCAATTCATAACCGCCACGGAAGAAGAAATCGAAAGCGTGGAGAAGGCGCGGGCGGAACAAGGGTTAGTGCCATTGAGTCCCATGCCGCAGATGGCCATTGCTCGCGCGACTAAAGATACTAGCCTGCCGACTCATGCGTGGACAGACCCGCACGATTATTGCCGCGCGGTAGGTACAATCGATCAACCTGACAGTAAATACGTCGGACCGAAAGAACCGGTCGAGATGCGCCGTTTGTTCTTTGATGAAAGCTATGGCTCCATAGGCTCAGTAGAATGGCGTTGTATGGACGGATCTGTTTATGCGTGCGGCACAGCCAATTCGCCAATTTGCAGCAAAATGAGCCCGAATGACAATCTCGAAGCGATCAAAGCGTTTTGCCAAGAAAATCCCAATCAAGAAGTTATAGCCGCAGCTATTACCGGCCGTTTTCCTGCCAACTGGGTTTGTAAGGGAGGAAAAGCTCGTATCAAGGACGCCGACTTCAGAATTGATAAGAGAGGCTATCCTGTCGATTATTGGAAATGGATTCCTTCTGGAGCAATGACATTCAAGTAATAATTATCAAACCGGTTGGCGCAGCTATAAATGGCAGGGCAAGTTGGTTGACGTTAAATCGAGGGATCATTGCCTGCCGGTCACCACTCGCGCTCATTCATAGCGCATCACTGTCTGAAGCGTCTCTCCCTTGACAAGGGAGCGGCCCGTGAGGTCGATCCGCTCGCGCCGCATGGGTGCCACTCGCTCAAGATCGGGGTCGAGTTCATACGGGTTCGGAAAAAAGGGAAATTTCACTTCCTGAGCGGAAATGGCAGCATCGCGCTCTGGGCTCGGAAGAACGGTCTGGAACACCTCATTTCCGTACGTGAGCACAAAGGTTGCATATGGGACTGGCAGATTATCTGCTCGCCGCCGGAGTAATATTGCTGCGATATTTGCGAAAGGATCGGTCCCTGGGACGAAGGTATAAAGGACCGGAAAGACTGAGGTCTTCACCAAACCGACTTTATGATTGGTATTACGAATCCACGCCATAGCGGCCCGAAAGCTCGGCAGTTCCTCCTCAGCGAGAAGCGAAAGCGCCATCTTCGTGAATGCTTTGAGCACGGCCACGGGCGTATATTGGTCTTGGGTGACCGTAAGGATGATTTCTTTCGTGGCGTCGTTCACAATAGCGATTGGATAGCTCTCGTCCTGAGTAACCTTAATTCCAGAGGAATCGTGTTCGAGACGCCATTGCCCGCTCGAGCCTCCCTTGAGCGCCGGCACCTTCCCCTTCTTTCCCCGGACGGCAGACAAGACACGTTGCGCCTTGGACCAATTGCCGAAATCGTTCTCGATGCCTATACCGAAGAAGTGATTGCAGTCGTCGCATTCGTATTCCGTGATTAGGCTCCTGTTGCCTAAGCACTTCGGAATCGCGTGCGCTTCATTCTTGAAGGTTACGTTGGGCGCTCTTAAACCACAGAAACGGCAGACGCCGGGTTGGGATGATCGCAAGATCACTTTCTTTCCGGGCTCTAGAATCCACTGTCCGATGCACGAGTAGTTTTCTTCATAAAAACGCAATGCGTCCCTCGCCTCCTGCGTCGCGCCCATGAAGAGATCCTGAAGTCGTGCCATTGCATCTTGCCTCGATCCCGCTCACCAGGTCGTAGGAGCTGACGGAACCGGTTGAACAGCCCCTCTTCGCGCTCATCGCCTACGCCAAGAACGAGCGGGTCGATCTGAGCCAGCAGGATCTCAACGACTTTCGGCAGTTGACGGCATTGCTGGTCGAAACATTCAAGCGGAGAAAGCCATGAGCAAGGTTGCCGACAGCATCCGGCGCAGCCTTCAGGAGGCGGTGTCCTATGCCAAAAGTGAGGCGGACGAGAGCGCCTATGGCATCCACGTCCCCGAACGGATCGACGTGAAGGCAATCCGGACAAACCTCGGCATGACGCAGGAGGAGTTCGCGGGCCGCTTCGGGTTCAGCGTCAACACACTGCGTCATTGGGAACAGGGTTCGCGCCAGCCGGAGGGGCCGACGCGGGCTTATCTTCTTGGTCATCGAACGCGCGCCCAAGGCAGTCCAGAAGGCCCTGCAGGCCGTTTAACACGCTATCGCAGCCTTCGCGGCGACAGAAAGTGCATCATCGCCGGCGAGCCACCAGAGAAGGGCGTGTGTGTCGAGCAGCAGCTGCAAGTCGCTACTCCCATGCCTGCAGCTCATCTTCCGGCAGAAGATCGAAGAATTCAGGCCCGACGCTGACTACGCCCCGCAGCGCGCCAAACCGCCGCTTCGTCGCAGGTGCTTGGAACGGCACAAGCTTAGCAATCGGCGTCTTGCCGCGTGCCAAAATAATCTCCTCGCCGGCTTCGACACGGGCGAGAAGTTGCGAGAGAATTGTCTTTGCAGTGTGAATCGTAACAATCATAGCATTTCTCTTAGCTAATCCAGCTTAGCTAAGAGAAGTTGATTTGTCTATCCTTTGCGTCGTGACGCGTTCTTCCGTCCCTTTTCATGCGACAAGTTCGGGGATCGTTTCGCGGGCGGCCTCGAGCGCCTCGCCGATCGTCAGATCGCGCGGCCAGATTTTCGTTTCGTCGTGCGCGGGAAAATCGAGCCGCATATGAGCGCCGCGGCTCTCCTCGCGCCGCAAGGCCGCCATCACGATCATCAGACCGACGAGCGCCGGATCGCTCGACGCTGCGAGCGGATAAAGCGTAGCACCAGCACTCGCCAATCCGTCGCGATCGCGCAACACGCCCGCCGCATGGGTGAGACTGGGCCGCACCGGCGCGGGATCGCTGGCGCCGGGGTTGATGGCAACATCCAAACCCACAAGGCTCCGCTTCCCTGCCGCACTGCCACGCAGGCTCTCAGCGACGAACCTGGCGCAGACGACGGCCTCCAGAAGCGAATTGCTGGCGAGGCGATTGGCGCCGTGCAGGCCGGTGCAGGCGACCTCACCGCAAGCCCAAAGGCCGGGCAATGTGCTGGCGCCCTCCCTATCCACCTTGACGCCGCCCATGTGGTAATGCGCGGCGGGGCGGATCGGAATGGGTTGCGCGGCGGGATCTATGCCTTCCGCCTGGCAGAGTTCGGTGATCGAGGGGAAGCGGCGGGAAAAATCAAGCCCGCGCGCTCCGCGTGCGTCGAGGAAGGTGCGATGGCCCTGCGTCATTTGCCGCCATACGGCGCGGGCGACGGCGTCGCGCGGCGCGAGTTCGGCGCCGGGCTCGCCGGCCATGAAGCGCCGGCCGGTTTCATCGATGAGAATGGCGCCTTCGCCGCGCACCGCCTCGCTGATCAGCTTCAAGGGAAACGCGTCGGTATCGAGCGCGGTCGGGTGAAATTGGATGAATTCGAGGTCGGCGAGAGCCGCGCCGGCGCGGGCTGCGAGCGCCAGACCCTGGCCGAAGGAGCCGGCCGGATTTGTCCCGTGCTGGAACAGGCCGCCGATCCCGCCTGTCGCCAGGACGACGCGCTGCGTCGGCAAGACCACCGGACTGCCCCCCGGACCGCCCACCGGAC
>JBKQHN010000064.1:0-45888 GCA_052148755.1 Beijerinckiaceae bacterium
CGGTCCAAGCCGGGCCGAAGTGTTCCGGACCGCGGACCTCCGGTCCGCAACTAAAAAAAACTTCGCCAGGGGCTACGCCCCTGGACCCCACTCAAGCAAATTCCACACCGCTTTCGCCCGACGATCGAGACGTAAAGAGGTAAAGATCAAAGATTTAACGTTCTGGCCAGGCGGAACCCGTAGGAGTCGTACCGGTTGACTGGAATGAGCCAGAAGCGGAGCGCGGCACGGAGGTACCTCGGATTGTAGTTCCAGGAACCGCCGCGAAGGACCCGGCGACTGCATTCTCCGGTTGTTTTTGCCGAGCCGTCCGTCGGCGCCCCTTGGTAGTTTTCCGCATAGCAATCCTCGACCCATTGCCAGACGTTGCCGTGCATGTCGTACAGCCCGAAGGCATTCGGCAGGAAACTCCCCACCGGCGACGTATATGCATAGCCGTCGTTGCAAGGGACGACCGCCCAGATGAGGCCGGGAACCTTCTCCTTCGCGGTCTGATCCGCGCCATTGCCATAGCGGCACATGTCCTTTTCCGCGTCCCCAAAGAAATAGCGAGGATACGCGCCGGGCAGGGTCTGCCCACGCGCCGCATATTCCCATTCGGATTCGCTCAACAGGCGATAGGTTTTCCCCGTCTTCTTCGCCAGCCAGGCCACATAGGCCTGCGCATCGTTCCAATTCAAACACGCAACCGGATGGGCGCCCGTCTGCGCAAAGCCCGGATTGCGCCAGGAACGCCCCGATCGCTCTTCGGCTTTGCCTTCCTCGAACGTCCAGCATTTCGAACCCGCATCATAAGCGGTCTCGTTGACGAAGGCGGCAAACTCGTCGCGCGTCACCTGAAACTTGCCGACAGCAAAAGACTTCGCGAAGCTCACAACATGCTGCGGCCCTTCATTGTCAAATCGCCCCGGCTCGGTCGCGGGCGAGCCCATCGTGAACGAGCCCGGCGGCACGACCACCATCGGCGGGCAAGTCGCGCATTCCTTGAACTCGTCATTCGGTTTCAGCGCGCATTCTTCTTCTACCGACAAGGGTGCTGCCGCGCGCGAGCCTAGCGAGGCGAGCACCGCCCCGCCGCAGCGGGCGGAGATGGCCGGCGGTGGCGGCACAACCACCGCCACTTTGGGTCTCAGGCTTTCGATGCGGGCTTTGGCGAGCCCCGCGAACGTGCAATTAGGAAAGCGTGCAAGATGGTCCTCGAATGCTGCGATTGTCCCGATCGCTTCCGCACTCTTCCAATGGGACTCGGCAGTGGCGCAGGGGTCGGCGGTGGGAGGCCTGGCAGGACCAGTGACATCCAAGTGGCCGTGGAGATAGAATTCGCCGATGATGGAAATCGACAGTTCGGGAAGCTGATTGCGACCGGTGCTCTCGTACACATCCGTGGCGACGCGGCGGAATATCGTGCCGATCTCGTCTTGCTCCTCGATATGTTTCAGAAAGGCCGCCGTGTAGGGAGAGTTGCGGCCAGTTCCGTCCTCGGCGGTGCGGCCGGCCTGCGTCGCGTAAGAAACGATCATGCCTTCCGGTGTGTCGAATTTGGCGAGACCGCGTTGAAGCGACACCGCACGGCTGGCGCCGATCGAGCGCTTCAAGTCTTCCGCCAAAGGGTTGTTGCGGCAGGAATCGAGCACCAGGATGCGCAAGTTCTTGGCCTGCTGCAGATCGGCGACGATCTCGTCGACCCTTGCCAAGCGCCGCAGGTCCGCTTCGTCGGCCAATTTGGCATCGACAGGGACGAGATAATTGACCCCGGCGAACTGCATGGCGTGGCCGCTGTAATAGAAGACGGCGACATCCGCGGTGCGCGCAGCGCGAGCGAATTCGATCGCCGCCTCGTCCATTTTGGCCTTGTCGAGATCGCGGCCGACAATCGTCTCGAAGCCGCTGCGCTTCAGCGCCGCAGCGACATCCTCGGCGTCATGGGCCGGATTGGGAAGATGTTGTGCGTGAGCATAGGCGCCATTGCCGATGATGAGCGCGACACGCTTTTCGGCCAGGGCCGGCCGCACCCCAATCGTTGCGGCACAGGCGACGGTGAAGAAAACAAAAGCGAAAGTGACGAGACGGCGGACCATGTTGTCCCCCCATGAAGCACGGCAAATGCGAAAGATATTCACTTACGAAGAGCAAAGCCCGACACCGGCACGACCTTGCGTTTGTGTCGAGTGGTCTCTGTCGATTAACTTGCAGGAACTTACAATGCGGACCGGAGGCCCGCAGCAAAATCTATCCGGTGATGAGCCGGAATTCCAGGACTTAAGCACGACAACGCCGGCCGGCGTCTGTGAGATAGTTCACAGACGCTATTTTCGGCCGGGAAACGGGGAGAGTGCGGACCGGAGGTCCACAGCGGAATCCGGCGATTCGAATGACCGGAATCCCTCGCGCATCAGCGCGTTACTTGGTCGATCCAAGCCAAATAATCGGCGGAGCCCGCCTCGATGGCGATCTCGACGATCTCCGGCGTCTCGTAGGTGTGAATGGCGCGAATGGCCTGCTCGATATCGGCATAATCGGCCCGCTTAATCTTGCAGAGCAGCAGGAGTTCCGCGGATTCTTGGAGTTGCCCGGCCCATGCATAGACGCTGTCGATCGGCAGAATTTGGACGCAGGCGGCGAGCCGCTTCTCGACCAATGTCCTGGCGATCAGCTTGGCGAGGGCGCGGTCGTCGCACGTCGTCAAGACGATCGCATAAGCATTGGCCATGGACTTCTCCCGCCGCGAAAATATTGCCAAATCACGCTACGTTCGTCATGGCTCTCCGGCGTCTTCGGGAACCGAACTATCCGTAGAGTGCTGCGCAACGGCAGACTTTTTCCCATCGCCCGGCAGCTCGGCATAGGCCATGCGCAGATTGAGCGTAGTTTCGTGGCCAATCGACTCGAATCGCGCATCAAGCCATTGCTTGCCGGCGGCGCGGCCTTGGTTGAAGAGGCTTTCGATCAAAGACCAAGTGGTATCGGTCTTCGTCGAGGCCGGAAGTTCGTTCAAGATCGCGCCACCGTCGATGCGGTGGACGAAAGGACGCATATAGCGGTCCGGCGGAAGCTTACCTGAATCCACGAGACGATTGACGAAATCGATAGCGCGCAACTCGCCGAGCAGCGCACTGTTGAATGTAATCTCGTTCAGTCTGTTTTGGATTTCGCGCGCCGTGCGCGGCGTGGTGCCACGCTCGATCGGATTGATCTGAACGATCACGATGTCAGGCACGCCGCTCTCGTAGAACAACGGAAACAGCGGCGGATTGCCCATGTAGCCGCCGTCCCAATAGGGTACTCCGTCGATGACCACCGCCTGAAAAACATAGGGCAGGCAGGCCGAAGCCATCACATGCTCGGCCGTGAGCTGCGATTGTTTGAAGATTTTGACTTTGCCCGTGTGAACATTGGTCGCCGCAACAAAGAGTTTGATCTGGTCTTGGGCGCGCACCTTCTCGAAATCGACCGAAGCCTTCAAATGCGCAAGCAGCGGATTGATGTCGAGCGGGTTGAGGTCATAGGGGCTGGCATAATGCGCCAGCCAATCCGCCCCCCAATAGGCAAACTCCGAAGCCGGCGTCTTATAGCCGAAGAAGAAATCGAAGAAATTTCTCTGGATCGGCGAAAGCGCGCTTTCGCTCGAAACGGAATTCCAAAATTCCCCAAGCTTCTTGCGCGCCCCCTCGCGTCCGCCTCCGACAAAGCCTTCAGCGAGCGCGACGGCATTCATGGCTCCTGCACTTGTCCCGCTGATCGCGTCGAACTCGAGCCTGCCATCCTCAAGCAGAAAATCGAGCACGCCCCAAGTGAACGCACCGTGCGAACCGCCGCCCTGCAGCGCAAGATTGACCTTTTTGCGAGTATTCGGCAGTGGTTCGTGCGTCATCCTGGATGTCCCAAGTTTACGCGGCCGCTCCGGCTTTCGCGTTGCTGCGATACGTGACCGCGAGTCCTTGAAATTTCGAAGGCGGGGGAGACCCCGCCTGCGATTGATCGGGCCGCTAGAGCGGGATGAGGAAAAGTGGGAACCGGTTTTCCGCCCGCATCCCGCTCTAAATCTTTAGAATCGATCACGCTCATGATTTTGGATTGAATCAATCCAAAATCATCGTGATCTGGCGCACCGAACGTCTGTGCACCGGCTTATTTGGCCGTCCAGCCGCCATCCATCGACAGATTGGCGCCGGTGATCTGTGAAGCGGCATCCGAGCAGAGATAGGCAGCGAGCGCAGCGACCTGCTCGGAGGTTACGAATTGCTTTGTTGGCTGGGCTTCCAAGAGCACGTCATTGATCACCTGTTCACGGGTCAAATTGCGCGCCTTCATCGTGTCGGGGATTTGGCTTTCGACGAGCGGCGTCCAGACGTAGCCCGGCGAAATGCAATTGACGGTGACGCCGAAGGTCGCAAGCTCGAGAGCCGCCGTCTTGGTGAGGCCGGCGATTCCGTGTTTGGCTGAAACATAAGCGGACTTGAACGGCGAAGCGACGAGCGAATGCGCCGAAGCCGTCGAAATGATACGGCCCCATTTGCGCGCCTTCATGCCCGGAATGGCCGCCGCTATCGCATGAAATGCCGCGGACAGGTTGATTGCGATGATCTTGTCCCAAAAATCCGGCGGGAATTCCTCGATCGGCGCGACATGCTGGATGCCGGCATTATTGACGAGAATATCGACGCTGCCGAGATTGCCTTCGGCCTCTTTCACCATGGCGCGGATTTCTTGCGGCTTGGTCATGTCGGCAGCCGAGTAGAGCGCCTTCACGCCGAAGTCCTTTTCGATCGCGGCTCGCTCCGCTTCAATCGCGGGGGCTTCGCCGAAGCCGTTGATCACGACATTGGCGCCTTCCTTGGCGAAAGTCCGAGCTATGGCCAGCCCGATCCCGCTCGTCGAACCCGTCACGATGGCATTACGTGTTTGCAGTGTCATGCGCGTCTCCGCAAAAGGCCGGCGGTCGCCGGACGTGGGGTGGAAGCCCAATCTATAGACCAGTCCGCGCCCAAAAGGCGATATTGCCGCGATCTAAGAGCGGCGACCCGTCAACCCCGGCCACGAATAGGAAATCGAAGGTCGCGAATCGGGTTGCACACATCCAGTTCACGAGAGCGTGCGCCGCGCTTACGTGGGCGATTGGGCGAGTGGCGTTTGCCGGCAGATGCCTGTATATTAACGCTCAATCTGCAGGAATTCGGCATTTCCGCGAAAACGAAGGCTGCAGAATGGAATGGAATATGTCGACTTCGCCCGCGCTGGACTGCAGCTCCGAACCCCGAACAGCCCAAGGCAGAGCCATCGCCAAAGCCGTCATCACAACCCTCTCCCATGCGGAAGAGCTTTGCCGGAAGGGCGGCGTGAAACTCACCGCGAGCCGCCGCCGCGTTCTCGAAATTCTGGCGGCCGAAGGTCGCCCACTCGGTGCCTATGACCTGATCGAGAGGGTCGCCGAGACGACGGCCAAGCGCCCGGCGCCAATCTCGATCTACCGGGCCCTCGATTTCCTGCTCGAAAACGGCCTCATCCATCGGCTCGCCTCTCGCAATGCCTATTTGGCCTGTGGCCACGGCCATGCTCTGCAAGAGACGGTCGTCTTTCTCATCTGCGACACGTGCGGCAGCGTCGTCGAGGCTACGTCGGATGCCTTGAGCCGCGACCTTTTCCAACTCGCCGACAAAGCCAAATTCGCGCCACGCGTCCAGGTGATGGAGATCGCCGGCCACTGCCGCCTTTGCGCAGGCGCGGCGGAAAAGAGTTAGCCCGACTTCAGAATGCCTGCCACGGGGCTATGCGTCGGCGTCAACATCAGCTTGGCCGCAGCTTCAGCGTCGCTCGCCGCGTTCAAGCTCGATCGGGCGCAGCGATGACTTGCGGAATCTGCCCAGAGCCGGATGAGGACAAGTTCGAACCGCTTTTCTCGGCGCAATCAAGTCTAAGCAGATTGCGTAGACTTATCTGCATACTCCCCTCTCAATTATTAGAATCGATCACGTTATTAAAGACGTCGGATTTAGCCGACGTCTCAATCATGATTTTCGATTGATTCAATCCAGGGCCATCGCGAGCCAATGAAATTAATATTAGGAAACCTGCATGCCCTCGGGTCGATTGCATTTCCAGGCAGAGTTGATTGCCAGCTCAAACCATGGAGGCTTTCAATGCGACACGTAGCTTATCTTTCTGTAGCGGTTCTCGCCGCCGCGCTATTCGCGGCAACACCGGCCGATGCCCGTGGCGGCTTCCGTGGCGGCTTTGGCCACGGTGGCTGGACGCATGGCGGCTTTGCCCGCGGTGGCTGGATGCATGGCGGCTTCGCGCGTGGCGGCCGGGGTTGGGGTTACGGCGGTTATGGCTATGGTGCCTATTATCCCGGCTATTGCTATCCGGGTTACGGTTACGGCTATGGCTGCGGTTACCCGTTTCCTTTTTGACCTCGGCGGGAGCGCATTCCGACATACAACCTGACTCAATGAAGAATGGAGTTCGCGACGCACAAGTCAGATAGCGCCAGCCACTTCGCGTCTGGCTGAGGAACCACTCCGCAGCCTTCGCGATGAAAGGAGGTGATGCACATGGCACAAGCCGCTAAGATCTTCCTTGCCTTAGCAATTGCTGTCGGCGCCCCTGCCGTGAGCGCGTCTGCGCAGACGAATTTGGGCGCACTCGCCGGTCCGCCGAGAGGCCAGCTCATCAACCGGTATCATCTTGCGCCGACGGGTGAGACAGTTCCGCATCCCGGCAAACCGCAAATTGGCGGGGAATCGACGCAAGAAAAAGCCGCCCAGGAAAGGAGTCGGCGGGACACGCACTCGATTTGCAGCAATTGCGAGTAAAAGGGACATATCCGGGCGATACACGCGCCCGCCTGTTGTGGTCCACACCGTGAGGTCGTTGACGATATCATTGGTCGGATGGTGCACCACGAGGTCAAGGCGCGCGTTCGCCGCGGCAGGTGAAACGCAGTGCTCTTCATCGATGTTGAGCAAGTGGAATAAGCCACGCCCGTGCGCCACGCTCATCAAAAATACTCGCGTAACATAAAGGGAGCTACGTTAGAGTGAACACATCACTATCCATCTCGATCGGGCGCAGCGATGACGTGCGGAGTTTGCCTGGTCTCGCCGTCGAAACAGCCATCCGTCATGTGGGTAACCCGCCAGAACGCACGATATCCCGCGTCGGAAGACGGCCAAGGAGACAGCCTGGTGCAATGGCCGGCGTGTTTCCACCACTCGCTCAACTGATCGCGCCGGCGCCATGGGACTTGCCCGCCAGCGGGCGATGAACGCCAAAAAACGCAATCGCCACAAGTCACCAAAGGCGGCGGGGCAGATGCCGCGACGATCCCCTCCCCGCATTGGTCGCCTTGGTGCGTCAGCGGCCAATGCGTCACTGCATCGACGGTCTCGCTCGTGTTGGGTGCGTGCCGCCTGCAAGTTCCCTCATTCTCATTGAACTTCGACCAGCAGGCGCATTGATTGCACATGACGACGCCGTGAGAAATCCTATCCATGTTGCCCCCAAGCCGGCTCCAATTCAAAAGCCGATTGCGGTCCAATTCGCATCCGGCAACCGACGATCGTGCAGATTCATTCCGCTGTTCGTTTGCATGCATCCACATAGTCGAGCGCGACAGCCTCTGCGAACCGCCGCGAAATCGGCGATCAACCCGGATCGAGGTTGGCGATCTGGACGACGGACCAGCCGCCACCCAGCGCGAGGATCAACCCGATGCTTGCTTGCAATCTCTGGGTTCGCAACAGAAGCGCCGTGCGCTGACTGTCCAGCAACGCGGTTTGCGCGGTGACGACTTCGAGATAGGTCACCGCGCCGTCGCGGTAAAGTGTGAGCGACACGTCCAACGTCTTTTGATTCGCAGTGACGGCGCGATCGATATCGGCGGCTTCACGCTTCAGCCAATGCTGCAAGGCGAGATTGTCTTCGACTTCCCGGAGCGCCCGAAGGACGAGTCCCCGATAGATTGCCGTAACCCGCGCATCCTCGGCTTCGGCCGCCGCAAGATCGGCACGCCGCGCGCCCGCATCGAAGATCGGCAAGGAGACGGAGGGACCCACCGACCACAAGATGTTCTTGGCGGCCAAAAGATTAAGCTCGGTATCTTGCGTGCCCCACATCAGATTTATGGTGAACCGCGGGAAGAAGGCGGCGCGGGCGACGCCGATCACTTCGTTTGCAGCGGCGACCCGACGCTCGGCCGACGCAATATCGGGACGCCGTTGCAGCAAAGTCGACGGGACGCCCGCCGGATAGACGGGGAGTGCGACCCGCACGGGCGCCGGCTTGACGGCGAACGTCGAGGCAGGCTGGCCGACCAAGACCGCAATGGCATGTTCGAGAAGGGTACGGCGGCCGCGCAGATCGGTGAGCAAGGCTTCGGCCGTCGCGAGCTGCGCTTGCGCCCGCGAGACGTCTGCAGGCGAAGCAATTTTGCCCTCGAGCCGGCTGTTTGTCAGCTCCAAGGCCTGACGGTAGGCGGCAATGGTGTCGGACAGCAATTTGGTTTCGAGATCGAGCTCGCGAAGATTGGCATAGGCGCGCGCCAATTGTCCTTGCAGACTAAGGCGGACGGCGGCGAAATCGGCCGCGTTCGCTTCCATTGTCGCCTTGCTGGCTGCGACGAGGTCTCTGACCCGCCCCCACACATCCACTTCGTAGGTCGCTTGCGCGTCAATCGTATTGGCGCCGTAATAAGTCGGTTGATTGGGCGAACGCAAAGGGCGATTGGCTGATTGCCTATTGCCCGAAAGTTGACCGTCGCCTTCGACGTAGGGATAGAGTGCCGCCACAGCCTTGGCGGCTAAAGCTCGGGATTCCTCGTAGCCTGCAAGCGCGGCCGCGAGATCCTGATTGGCTGATTCGACGAGCAGCTCGAGGCGATCGAGCTCGCGATCGTGAAAGCCCTCCCACCAGGCGCCGCGCGGCGCCGCATCGGCCGGCTCGGCGGGAATGAAGAGTCCATCTTCCTTATACTTTGAAGGGATTTCGGCTTGTGGCGGATTATAGGGAGGCGCCATGTCGCAAGCGGCGAGGAGAATTGCCGGCCCGATCGCGGCCAGAACTGTCGCGACCTTCATTGGCTTTCCTTCCAATTTTCTCGGCCGCCAGCCACTTTAGGTTCGGATGGGTCCTTGTCACCGACGATCTTGACCACGTCGCCGTTGGCAATCGAATCGGATGGGCTCCTGACGACACGGTCGCTCGGCGACAGTCCCGACGACACCTCTACCTCCGTACCGAGATCGCGCCCGACCTCAACCTGTTTCAACAAGATCCTGCCGTCGGCTCCGACTGTTGCCACTTCAGGGTGAAGGCCTCTGAAAATGAGGGCGGTGGTCGGCACGCGCAGCACTTGTCCATTTGGCGGCAATTGGAAATGCACTTCGACGAAGGAACCAGGCTGCAGGAGGCCGCCTTCGTTGTTCGTATGAAGCTCAACAAGCAGCGAGCGAGACTTTTGGGTGATCGCGTTGGATGTCGTTGCAAGTTCCGCCTTGAAGACACGATCCGGATATTGCGACAGTATCAGATCCGCCTTTAATCCGGCAGAAAGCTGCGCCGCGAAAGCCTGTGGAACCTGGACGTAGACACGCAGCTCGTGAATGTCCGCCACTTCAAACAATTCCCGCAGTTCATGCGTATTCCCGGACGGCGTCGCACTGACGAGAGCTCCGACGTCGATGTTCCGCACTGTGACGACGCCGTCGAAAGGCGCGGCAATCTTTTTGAAGCTTTCCATTGCTTCAAGGCGGCCGACTCTGGCCTTGGCCGCTTCCACTTGCGCCGTCCGAGCGGCGGCTTCGCCGGCCTTTTCGTCCGCGCTCTGTTGCGAGACGGCATCGGAGGTTCGCAATGCGTTCCAGCGCTTCGCGGTGATTTCGGCGAGGTCGAGATTGGCCTTCGCAGTGGCCAGATCGCCTTTTGCTTGTTCGAGTTGTTGATCGAGATCGGGCGTGTCGATTTCCGCAAGCAAGTCGCCCGCTTTCACTTGCGCACCGATATCCTTGTACCACATCTTCACATAGCCGTTGACGCGGGCGAGAATCGGCGCCGTGTACCAAGCCTGGATTTCACCTGGAAGAACGAGCTCTTGCGGAACTGTCGCACGCTCGGGCAAGACCACCTCGACGGTAGGTATCGCCTGGGCCAAGGTCTGTTGGGTCAGCTGCTTCCCGTTGTTTTCACGGTTCGCGATGCCCAGGTAGGCCACGACAGTCGCGACAATCGCTAGAAAGCCGAGCTGCCAGGCCACTTTTCGCCCTAGCGTTTTCGGTGTTTGGGAAGACATGGTCCCTGCTGTCCCTTCCTGCCGGCGAGCTGACCCAGACCCGACTAACTGCAACATAACGTATGTGAGCCCGCAATAGCAGGCGAAGCTTCAGGACGTCCCTGGACGCGCTTTTGTTGCAACATTGTGATTTCAGTCACATTTATTGCCTCCAGAAAGGATCCTCGCCGATAACGCGCGGACACTTTATATAAAGCCAGCAATGGCCCTGAGAGCGAGAGCCGCGCGGCGAAAGCAGGAAAGCTCTCGCTTGTGAGATCTCCGCTCCGTGCTGTGAAAGCGTTGCAACGCCGAAGTGCGATCAGAACAATGGGCCGCATGGCACAAATTGGCTCTGTCAGCACGGGGGAACATCTGTCGGGGAGGATTGCGCAGGATCCATTCATTGCGAAGGATGATGGTCCGGCGTATCCGCTGGCATGTCATGTCCTGGAGGGGAAGAAGCAGGCTCCGGCGCACGGTGGGAATGGACCAGCGCAAACATCACAGGGACGAGCATGAGTGTTGCGATTGTGGAACACATGAGGCCGCCGACCACTGCGCGAGCGAGCGGTGCATTCTGTTCGGCGCTCAACGCCATCGGCAGCATGCCCAAGATCATCGCGAGAGCCGTCATCAGAACCGGCCGGAACCGCGTGAACCCCGCATCGAGAGCGGCGGTCACGGCATCGGCACCGTCCGCCAGCCGCTCCCGCGCGAAGCTGATCACCAGATTGGAATTGGCGGTCGCCACGCCGATACACATGATCGCTCCTGTCAAAGCCGGCACCGACAAGGTCGTTTGGGTCGTAAAGAGCATCCAGACGATGCCCGCCAAGGCCGTCGGCAGGGCGCTGACGATGACAAAGGGATCGAGCCAGGATTGGAAGTTGACGACGATCAGAAGATAGACCAGCGCCAAAGAGAGAGCCAATCCGACAACGAGCTGGCTATAAGCACTTTGCATCGTCTCGATCTGGCCGCGCAGCACCGGCGGCTTCTTCTTGTTGGGCCATTCCGCCCGGGTCGAATCGATGATCCGCTGAATGTCGTTGGCGACGGCCCCAAGATCGCGGCCATGGGTCGTTGCATAGATGTCGATCACCGGCTGAACGTTGTAGTGCGAGACGACCGCATCGCTGTTTATGCGCTTGATCGTCCCGAGTCCGCCGAGGAGCTGGATCGAATTGCCCCCGGTCATGGGAAGATTGCCGAGCTTATCGAAGGTGTTGATCCAGTAT
This sequence comes from Beijerinckiaceae bacterium, assembly GCA_052148755.1. Lineage (GTDB taxonomy): Bacteria > Pseudomonadota > Alphaproteobacteria > Rhizobiales > Beijerinckiaceae > Methylovirgula. The sequence continues at coordinate 11,506 of JBKQHN010000064.1, forward strand.
TGCGGGCTTTGGACGGCGATCGGATACGAGACACCTTTTTTCGGATCGAGCCAGAAGGTCGGCGCCGTCTGGATGCTGCCTGCCATCGTGTCCAGCAAGCTCTGCGCAATGTCCTTCTCGGTAAAGCCGAGATCGCTTGCCCGCGAACGGTTGATATCAATCCTCAGCGTCGGATTATTGGAGGCCTGCTGGATGCGTGCATCCGCAACGCCGGTCACTTTCGCGACCTCCTTGAAGATCTTTTCGGCATAGGCGCGTGTGCTCTCCGGGTCGGGACCATTCACTTGCACATCGAGCGGTGCCGGCAGACCGAAATTCAAGATCTGCGTGGCCATGTCCGCCGGGAGAAAAGCGAACGTCGTGCCCGGAAACGTTTGCGGTAAACGCTCCCGCAGCCTGTCGACAAAACCTTCGGAGTCCTTGCTGTATCCCTCATTCAGCGAGACCAGAATGTCGGCATCGGCGGGACCGATCGAACCGGTATTGGCATAGGCGATATTGATCCCGCTGATCGGCAAATCGATATTGTCGACAATGGTCTTGACCGCCTCAGGCCCGACGATTTGACGAATCGCGGCCTCAATATTGTCGCACAGACGCGCTGTTTGCTCGATCCGTGTACCGGTTTGCGCCCTGATATGCAGGTTGATCTGCTCGGCCTCGACGGAGGGAAAGAAATTCTGTCCGAGAAAAGGCGCGAGGGCGAAGGACAGGAAAACCACGCCGAAGCAACCCGCGGCGAACGTGCGTTTGCGGCCCATCGCGAGACTCAGCAAATTGCGATAAATGCGGCGGACCGCCTCGAAGCGATGTTCGAAACCGCGCTGAAACCGTACCAACGGATTGCGGCTCGGCGGCGGGCTTTCTCCGTGAACATGGCCGCCGTGCGCGCCCTGATGCGCAAGCAGGTAACGGGCGAGGGTCGTCACCAGCGTCCAAGTGAGGACATAGGAAGCAATAAGGGCGAACACCACCGCCTTGGCCATCGGACGGAACAGGAAGCCCGAGGCACCGCCAAGGTTTAAGAGCGGGACGAACACCATGCACATGCACAGAAGGGTCACAGTGTGAGGCGTGATGAGCTGTCGCGACGCGTCCAAAACCGCGGTCTCGATATCCTGGCCCTGTTCGAGATGGAGGTTGATATTCTCGATCGATACCGTCGCATCATCGACAAGAATACCGACGGCCAAAGCCAATCCGCCCAAAGTCATTACGTTGATGGTTTCACCTGTCGCAGAGAAGGCGATGATCGACGAGAGAATAGCCAGCGGAATCGAGACGAGGATGATCAGGGTCGAGCGCCAGCTGCCAATGAAGAGCAGGATCATCAGTCCGGTCAGGACCGCGGCAATCGCCGCTTCGGTGAGAACGTTGTTGATCGAGGCTTTGACGAAGCCTGATTGATCGCCGACGATCTTGAGGTCCTTGTCGTAGTCGAGCTTCGACCTCACGTCTGGCGGCAGGCCTGCCCAGATTTTCGGCATGAGATTTTTGACGCCGCTGATGACATCTAGCGTCGAGACCGAACCCGCCTTGAGGATAGAAATCATGACCGCATGTTTGCCGTCGACGCGAACCATGTTCGTCTGCGGCGGCGCTCCCAGATGGACGAAGGCAACATCCCGAATGTACACGAGGGTACCTTCGACCTTGCGGATCGGCAGGTCGTTCAGCTCAGCGACCTCCAACGGCGCATCGTTCAGGGAAATGATATATTCGAAATCGCCGATCTTCTGCGTGCCCATCGGAATGATGAGGTTCTGCACTGCGAGCGCATCGACGACATCGTGCGCCGACAGGCCGTAGGATTGCAGCTTCTTCTGGTCTATATCGACCTGCACTTGCTTGATCTTGCCGCCGTAAGGCGACGGTATCGCTGCGCCGGCGACGGTTGCAAGCTGCGGCCTGATGAAATTCTGCGCCAGGTCGAAGAGTTCGAATTGCGACAGTTTATCGCTCGACAATGCGAGCTGCAGGACCGGCACGCTCGAAGCATTGTAGACCAAGACGTAGGGCGGCGTGATGCCAGCCGGTAAAAATTTCAACACAGTCTGCGAGGCTGCGGTGACCTGCGCCACAGCCAAATTGATATTGACGTTCGGCTGAAAAAACACCTTCACCACGCCATAACCGGTAAGAGACTGCGACTCCATATGTTGAATGTCATTGACCTGGGAACTGAGCGTGCGCTCGTAAAAATAAATGATACGGCCCGACATGTCGTCCGGCGGCATGCCGTTATAGGTCCAAACGACGCTGACGACCGGAATATCAATATTGGGAAAAATATCTGTCGGTGTCTTGACCCAGGACATGACCCCGAAGAGCAACATCAACATCGCCATCACGACGAACGTGTAGGGCCGCTGCAGCGCGATTCGGACAATTGTGATTAGCATGCCGACAACGAAGCTCCGCGACCGCGACTGAAGGCGTCTGCCCGAAATCAGCCGCAGGATGCGCCTTAGCCGTGAAATCCATCCGCCTCATGCGCGCCAGTCGTGCACGAATGACGCAGGCTGATCGCGGTGGCGAAGCTAAACCAAACGCAATGCTTTCAGTTATTAAAGATTTTTTGGGAAAGAGCCGCCGGCCGTTAAGCTGCTCCGCCTGCCGCAGGGCCTGGTTTGCTCTCACTGCAGCGTTTTTTCGGTCGAGCCTTCGAACCGAAGGGCAGAGCCCGCGCCCGGCCTTTGCAAATGCTGCGTCTCAACCCCGATACGGACATTGGCCGATGTTGCCGGAAGTTCTATAGGAAGGGGGATGAATCGCGTTTGAGAGCGCCCTTCGGAGCTTTGCCGCGGCGCAAGCGCATGAGTACCTGCGCGCCTTGACTGGTTTGCTGTTTTTGCGCACAAACCGCCTCGAATGCTTCCTTCATAATGCCGTCGTTTCCGCGGGATCTTTGATTCCTCACAAGGACACCCAAATGTCAGATGCCTCCCTCGCTCCTTTGGCCTCGTTGAGTTCCGCGGCACTGCCGGCTGGGCCGCAGCCACGGCGGCGCTCGGTCGGCGTTTGGGTCGGCTCAGGCAAAGCTGGCGTGAAAGTCGGCGGCGGCGCGCCGATCGTCGTCCAGTCGATGACCAACACGGATACGGCGGATGTCGAGCAAACCGTCGCGCAAGTTGCGGCCCTTGCCCGCGCCGGCTCGGAACTCGTGCGGATCACGGTCGACCGGGACGAGGCCGCCGCGGCCGTCCCGCATATCCGCGAAAAGCTCGACAGGCTCGGCTGCAGCGTCCCGCTCATCGGCGATTTCCACTATATTGGCCACAAGCTTCTGACTGATCATCCGGCTTGCGCCGAAGCGCTCGCCAAATATCGTATCAATCCCGGCAATGTCGGCTTCAAGGAAAAGAAGGACCGGCAATTTGCCGCCATTGTCGAACTCGCCATCAAATACGGCAAGGCGGTGCGGATCGGCGCCAATTGGGGCTCGCTCGATCAGGAACTCCTGACTGCGCTGATGGACGAAAACGCGCGTTCCGAAGCACCGCTCGAAGCCAGCGCCGTCATGCGCGAGGCCATGGTGCAATCCGCACTGCTGTCGGCCGCCCGCGCCGAAGAGATCGGCCTGGCTAAAGACAGGATCATCCTCTCGGCCAAGGTCTCGGCTGTCCAGCATCTCATCACCGTCTATCGCATGCTGGCACGCCGTACCGATTATGCTCTGCATCTCGGGCTCACCGAAGCCGGGATGGGGAGCAAAGGCATTGTCGCCTCCTCCGCCGCTATGGGTATTTTGCTGCAGGACGGCATCGGCGACACGATCCGCGTCTCGCTGACGCCCGAGCCCGGCGGCGACCGTACGCTCGAGGTCAAGGTCGGTCAGGAATTGCTGCAGACGATGGGCTTTCGCACCTTCGTGCCGCTCGTCGCCGCCTGCCCCGGCTGCGGCCGCACGACCTCGACGGTGTTCCAGGAATTGGCGCGCGACATCCAGAGCTATATCCGCGACGAAATGCCGAACTGGAAGACGCGCTATCCCGGCGTCGAAACGCTCAATGTCGCGGTGATGGGCTGTATCGTGAACGGCCCCGGCGAATCGAAACATGCCGATATCGGCATTTCCCTGCCCGGCACCGGCGAGACGCCGGCAGCCCCCGTTTTCATCGACGGCGAGAAAGCCGTCACCTTGCGCGGCGAAGCGATCGCGGCCGAATTCAAGGTCATGGTGCAAGACTATATCGAGCGGCGCTTCGGCCAAGGCACGAAAAGCGCTGCGGAATAGAGTCGCTGCGCGGGCAGTGTTCCACGTTCAAACGGGCGGAGCCGAACGGCAGGATCGCGCTCAGCTCATTTTTTCCAGCGCGACCGCCGTCGCTTCACCCCCGCCGATGCAGATGGCCGCGAGCCCACGCGAAACGTCGTAGCGCTGCATGGCCGCGAGCAACGTGACGAGGATACGCGCGCCGGAAGCGCCGATCGGATGGCCAAGCGCGCAGGCGCCGCCATGGACATTGACTTTGTCATGCGGAACATCGAGCTCGCGCATGAACGCCATGGTCACGACCGCGAAAGCTTCGTTGACTTCGAATAGGCCGATCTCGTCGAGCCGCCAATCGATTTTCTCGAGCAATTTGCGCGTCGCGCCGATGGGTGCCGTCGTAAACCAAGCCGGCGCTTGCGCGTGGCTGGCGGTGCCGACGATGCGCGCCAGAGGCGTCAGGCCTTTCTTCTCCGCCGTGGATTGGCGCATGAGCACGAGCGCGGCCGCGCCGTCCGAAATCGACGAAGAATTCGCCGCCGTGACGGTGCCGTCGGCGCGGAAGGCCGGTTTGAGCTTCGCGATCTTGCCGACATCGGCGCTCTGCGGTTGTTCGTCTTTCGCGACGGTGCCGGCGCCGGCTTTGGTCGCCACTTCGACGGGCACGATCTCGGCAGCGAAAGATCCATCCTCTCCGGCCTTGCGCGCACGCGTCAAAGAGGCAATTGCAAAGGCGTCCTGATCGGCGCGCGTGAATTGAAAATGTTGCGCGCAATCCTCGGCAAAAGTCCCCATCAGGCGGCCTTTGTCATAGGCATCTTCCAGGCCGTCGAGAAACATATGATCGAGGACGGCGCCATGGCCGAGCCGCAAGCCGGCGCGCACCTTCGGCAGGAGATAGGGCGCGTTGGTCATCGACTCCATGCCGCCGGCGACGTAGATCGCCTGCGGATCCGCGTGAAGCGCGTCATAAGCGGCCATCACCGTCTTCATGCCGGAGCCGCACATTTTATTGAGCGTCGTGCACGGCACCGAGTCCGGCAGGCCCGCCCCGCGCGCGGCTTGGCGTGCCGGAGCCTGGCCTTGGCCAGCAGGAAGCACGCAGCCCATCAGAACTTCCGAGACCCCCTCAGCTACGCCGGCGCGGGCCAGGGCGGCTTTGATTGCCGCCGCCCCGAGCTCCGGGGCCGTCTTCGCCGAAAAAGCACCTTGAAACCCGCCGATCGGCGTGCGGGCGGTCGAAACGATGACGATCGGATCTTGCTCAATCACGTCACAGTGTCCTTGTTTGCGACCCCGGCGCAGCCATGTTTGCACCTCCTGCCGGTGCTCGCGCAATCCGTCGAAAGAGCATGGCATTTTCGGCCAAGCGACCGCTGCTTGTCGAAGCCCCGGCGAGATCCACCGACAAGGGCTCGCCATTGCTGACGCGACGGATCTCGGCTTCGACCTGATCTCATAGCCTCGCGGCGGGCTCACGAAAAGTTGACCGCGCCGGGCGGCCCGAACTGCCGGCACAAGACCTCCTTTCCGACGCTTGTGGACCAGCGGGAGGGGCTGACGGCCCGCAAATCCACGAATTTGTGGCAATCGGCGTCAATCTGGCCAATTGTAGGCGTGCCGATCCAAGCGATTTGGATATTTGAACCGATCCCGTTAAGGCGGAAGCATGCAGCGGCCGCCTCAACGGGATCTGTTTCACTGACGAGACGAATTCCGCAAAGCGCCGGATAGAATCGGCCCAAACAAGAAGATTGAAATGCAAGACGACACTCTCAATTATCCTTTTGCTACGGCTCCCGCGCCCGGCGAAACCATCGAAGTTGCTCCCGGCGTCCTCTGGATACGCATGCCGCTTCCGTTCAGCTTAAATCACATCAATGTTTATCTTGTGGAGGATGGCGACGGCTGGGCGATCATCGATACCGGCATCGCCAATGACAAGACGCGCGCTGTCTGGGAATCACTTGTCACCGGCCCGCTCGCCGGGCGCAAGTTCACCCGTGTGATCGTGACGCATTACCACCCCGATCACATCGGCCTTGCCGGCTGGCTCGCCCGGCGATTCGAAATTCCCTTGCTGACGACGCAGACGGCTTATCTCGGTTGTCTCAACATTTCTTTGAGCCCAGGTGCGCTCGATGCCGCGCCCTATCATGACTTTTATTCGCGCAACGGATTGGATTCGGAGACGACGATGCGCGTCGCCACGCAGGGTCACGGCTATCTGAAAATGGTGATGCCCCTGCCACTGACTTTCGAACGCGTCGTGGCCGGCGATGAATTGAAGATCGGCAAGCGCAAATTTAGCGTGTTGACGGGCGACGGCCATGCGCCGGAACAGGCGATGCTCTTCTGCGCCGAGGAAAACCTGTTTTTTTCGGCCGATCAGGTTCTCGCCAGAATCACACCGAATGTGAGCGTCTGGGCAGTCGAACCGACCGGTGATCCGCTCGGCCTCTATCTGCGCTCGTTACGCGATCTCACGCGGCAGCTGCCTGCCGATGCCCTGGTCTTGCCGGGACACGAACTGCCCTTCTACGGCCTGCACATACGCACGCAGCAAATCCTCGACCATCACGAAATCCGCTGCGCTACGATCGCCAAGTTCTGCGCCAGAGAACCACACTCGGTCGCAGAACTCGTGCCCGTGCTCTTTCACCGCCCGCTCGATTCACATCAGATGAGTTTTGCGTTCAGCGAGGTTTTCGCGCATGTGAACTATATGCTGCGCGAAAACCGGCTGGCCTGGGCTGCATCCGATGGGGGAGTCGAAAAGATCATCGCTATTTAACAGCCGGCTCGATAACGACACGGCGAGCCTCGACAGGCTCGCCGCGTGATTTTGCCGATCAAGCCGGTCGGAAATGATCAGCCGGTCAATTTGGACCAGCGGCGGCACCGCCTTGCCGCGAGGCGGGGCGAGACCGCTTGGCCTGTGCGGCCGGGTGGGCGTCGGCGGTCTTTGCGTTCGGCGGATTGCGCCCGTTATGCGCGCGGCGCGGCGTGAAACGCTCTTTGTCCTGGCGCAGCGCCTCGTGCCTCCCACGCTCCGTTTGGCCCTGCAGCCCCTCGCGCTTCGAGCGACGGTCGACAAGGGGCAGAGTCTGGCGCGTGAGTTTTTCGATCGCACGCAACAGCCCGCGTTCCGCTTCCTCGCAAAGCGACACCGCTGCGCCCTCGGCGCCGGCGCGCGCCGTGCGGCCGATGCGATGAATATATGCTTCCGGAACTTCCGGGAGTTCGAAATTCACGACGTGCGTGACGCCTTCCACATCAATGCCACGCGCCGCAATATCGGTGGCCACAAGGACGCACGCGCGGCCGAAACGAAAATCATCGAGCGCCCGCTGGCGCTGATTCTGGCTCTTGTTGCCATGGATCGCAGCAGCGGCAATGCCGGACGTCCCAAGGTGATCGCAGACACGATCGGCGCCGCGTTTCGTGCGCGTGAAGACGATCGTGCGACGAAATTCCGGCCGCGCCAACAACTCGACGAGCAGATCACGTTTACCCCCGCCTTCGACAAGATAGACCTCTTGAGCAATACGGTCGGCAGTCGTCGCCACGGGGTTGATTCTAACTTCGACCGGATCGCGCAAAATGTCCGCAGCGAGTGAAGCAATCTCTTTCGGCATCGTGGCTGAAAAGAAGAGGCTCTGCCGCACCTCCGGCACTTGCTTGAGAATCTGCCGGATCGGCAGGATGAAGCCGAGATCGAGCATATGATCGGCTTCGTCGAGAACGACGATCTCCGTCGAATCGAGACGCAGATTGCCGCTCGCAAGATGATCGATCAGGCGACCCGGTGTCGCAACCAGGACGTCGAGGCCGCGCGACAGCGCCTTGATCTGCGGTGCATAGCCGACGCCGCCAACGATGGTTGCAACCGAGAACTGAGTAAATCGGCCGTAGGTCTTGAAGCTCTTGCCGATCTGAGCGGCGAGTTCGCGTGTCGGCGCCAATACAAGGGCGCGTACGCTGCGCGGTGCCGGGCGTCCGCGTTGGCGCAGGAGGCGATCGAGAATCGGCAAGGCAAAGGCTGCCGTCTTGCCGGTGCCGGTTTGCGCTATTCCCAGCAAATCCCGCCCCTCGAGGAGTGGCGGAATAGCGCTGGCTTGAATCGGGGTGGGCGTAACATAGCCCGCGTGCTCGAGGGCGCGCAGGAGGACCTCGGCCAAGCCGAGATCAGAGAATTGCTTCACGTGGTGTTCTTTCCAGGGGGGTCGGAGGGTATCTCAGGATGAGGCTTCCGAGTGTGCCGCCACGCCAAACCGACGACGTTCGCAATGTCAAGCTTTCCGCAGCCTGCACCGCGCCATCGGTTTGGAAACGCAAAAAAAATTCGGAATACTCGGTTTGCGGTACTGATAACGCGACTCGTTTGGACTTGCGCGCACCTCCGCACACGTGTGTCTTATAGAAAGCAGCCGTCCGCGTCAAGGAAACCGATCTTTGCTCTTTCTGCGTCGGCCCGGCTGACTTGCCTGAGGCAGAGATGCAGAGTCACATGGACGTTCGTGCCGTTGCGATTCGGCTACGCGCTCCCCATAAGTTGGCTTTCTTTTTTGCAGTCGACCAAGCGTTGCGATGCTAAAGGATGGTTCCCGTCCGTCTTTTCCTCATCCCGCTCTAGCCCGGACCGCGCAGGCAGCAGCGCCTCGCGGCAAGGATTTGTATTCGATGACCGTCAATTCCGCACTTGCGGATCTCATGCTCAGCATATGCGTTTCAGCCGGCCCGACACAGACCGTAGATCCCGGAGAGGTCGCGCGCGCCTTCGCCGAAATCTCCGATCACGGCGATCGAACTTGGCCAAGCCATCTGCAAAGCGTAAGAGATACGGCAGTCGGCCTCGCGCGCGACGGCAAGATCATCATCTACTGTCAGGGCGCTCCAGTCGATCCCGAAACCTTTCGCGGCACCTATCGCCTCGGCTGCCCAAACCTCGGCTAAGCAAACTCTCCGCGGCAGAGAACCGTGCGCACGATCAAAGGAGGCGCCGGCGCGGCAAGATCGGCCAAGGTCGGCATTGTCTTCATGCTGTCGACGACAGGCTTAGCACGGCTTGCCGTTGTTGCTCGTCAACAGTTCATAAAGAGCAGGCGCATTTTCGACCTTGCGCAGCCGCGCAGCGCAATCGGGATCACGAATGCGGCGGGAGATCGCGGCGAGCGCCGCGACATGATCGCTCTCTGATGCAACGGGAATGAGCAGAAGAAAGACGAAATCGACGGGGTTTCCGTCGATCGCCTCGAAGCCGATAGGCTTGCTCAGCTTTACGAACATGCCGAACATGGTTTTGAGGCCTTCGATGCGGGCGTGCGGCAGGGCGAACCCCTGGCCGAGCCCAGTCGAGCCGAGTTTTTCGCGCATCAACAGACCCTCGAGGATCGTCTTCTGCGGAATATTCACATATTCGCTGGCACGACGGGTCAGTTCTTGCAGCAGTTGCGTCTTGTCCGCGGCGCGTAGACCAAAGATTACACGGTCCGGGGTGAGAAGTTGGACGATGTCCATGAGGCTGCCTGAAGAGGAAATGGCCATTTGAGCGCAAGGGGTGTAAACGACTAGTCGGGCGCGCGCAACCGATAGCCGACGCCGGTCTCGGTCAAGATGTGAACCGGACGTTCCGGGTCGAGTTCTATTTTCTGCCGCAGTGCGCGAATATAAATCCGCAGATATTGCACATCGACATCGCCACCCCAAACTTCGCGCAGCACGAAGCGATGCGTCAAGACTTTGCCAGCATGCGCCACGAGTAGGCGCAGAACCTCGTATTCGCGCGGCGAAAACTTCACTTCTTGGCCGCGAACGGTCACGATTCGGCGGACGAGGTCAACCGTCATGTCACCGCTGCGAAAGACGGCCCGCTCTCCCTGTTGTTGCAGACGGTGGCGCTGCGCCGCGCGGATGCGGGCCAAGAGTTCATCGATTCCGAACGGCTTGGTCACATAATCGTCGGCACCGAGATCGAGAGCCTTGACTTTCACGCCTTCCGTCGCCCGGCTGGAAAGCACGATGATCGGCAACGTCTCGCCACTTTCTCTGACCTTGCTGACGAGATCGAGCCCATCCATGTCGGGAAGACCGAGGTCGAGCACAACGAGATCGACGGCCTTGCGGCGGATGGCATCGAGTGCCGTTTGCCCGTCATGCGCTTCGGAAACAATATAGCCCTGCGTTGCAAGACCTGGCCGCAGAAAGCGAAGGATAGCGGGTTCATCGTCGACGACAAGCACGCGGAGCTGGCCCGCAAGAGTAGTCATGGCAGAGACTCGACGTTTATTGAGGATTTCGGGACCGGAAGGCGAATAACGAAGACCGCGCCCGACCGGTCGTTGCGATTCAGAGCAATGATTGTGCCGCCCATGGCTTCGATGAATCCGCGACAGATCGCAAGGCCGAGCCCGGTCCCGGCGCGCTGCCGATCTGTCCGGTGAACCCGAAAGAATTTATCGAAAATGCGCTCCAGGTCTCCCAGGGGAATCCCCTCGCCTTCGTCGAGAACTTCGAGCACAACTTGATCGGCGTCTTGCCGCGCTCGAATCCTTATCGTCGATCCCTGCGGCGCGTATTTTGCGGCATTGTCCAACAAATTGAACAACACCTGCTCCATCAGCACCATGTCCAACGCGAGCATCGGCAATCCCGGAGCAAGGTCGATCTCGACGGTATGGCAAGCGAGGATCTTCTGGGCTCTCTGCAATGTCGCGCCGACCAAATCGGAAATGTCGATCAAACTCGTCTGCGGTGTGAGCGATCCCGATTCGAGCCTGGTCATGTCGAGCAGATTGCCGATGAAACGGTTCAGCCGCTCCGCTTCCTCCTGGATCGTACGCAAAAGCGCCGTCTGCACCTCCTCGTCCAATTCGGCACCATGATTGACGAGGCTACTCGCCGATCCGAGGATCGAGGCGAGCGGCGTACGCAAGTCATGTGAGATCGACGTGAGCAATGCGGAACGCAGTCGCTCCGTTTCGGCCGCAAGGCGTGCGCGGGCAATATCCTTAGCGAGATTGATGCGCTCTATCGCGAGAGCCGCTTGGTCCGACAAAGCGTCGAGCAACCGGCTTTGTTCGGGCAGCAACAAAGTGCCGGGCGCGTCTCGATCGATGCCGATCACGCCGACCGCGCCGCGACCGGTCCGCATCGGCATGAAGAGCCTTTTGGCACCCGGCAAAGTGTCGGCGCCGCGACCTGCCGCTTGGTTTTTTTGGAAACACCAATTGGCCGCGGCGAGATCGCCTTCGTCGAGCCTGTCTTCAGGAGGATAGCCGACCTTGACCACCAGGACCCCATCTTCCGGCAGGAGCAGGACGACGCTGACCTTCAACATGAGGGCGATTTGGTGCGCAGTCGCCCAGAGCAGATCATCGAGCGCTGCAGCTCCCGCGAGTTTGCGGCTGAAGAGGTAAAGTTCTTCGGTGATGCGCGCCCTTTGTTGTGCCGTGATGGCCTGCGCTCTCAGCCTCGCCGCGAGATTGCTGGCGATGAGAGCCACCACCGCAAAAAAGAACAAAGCGACGACATTTTCGGGGTCCGATATCGCGAACGTATGTACTGGCGGCAGAAAAAAGAAGTTATAGGCAAGGACGCTGATAAGACAGGCAAACAGCGAGGCCCACAGTCCATAGGTCACGGCGCTTGCGAGAACCGCAACAAGAAAGGCGAGAGTGATATTCGAGACGGAAAGGACTTCTTGCAGAATGAAAGCCGCAGCCAAAGCCCCAGCAACATAGCCGAGACTGCCGACATAGGCTTTCCAGTCGGTGCGTTTGAGAACCGGCTCGCCGGTGTGAGTGGCAGGACGCGACGTCACGCGATCGCTTTGCGGCGCAATGACGTGAACATTTATTTCGCCAGCTCGGCGGATCAATTTTTGAGTAGCCGATCCTCCGAAGAGATCGAGCCACCGCGAACGGTTGGACCGCGCTACGATTATATGTGTGAAATTATGAGCCTGGGCATAGTCGAGGATCGTGTCGGCAACGTCCTGCCCCGGCAACGCGACGGCTTCGCCGCCGAGGCGCGTTGCAAGCCTGAGCGTTTCATTAACGCGATCACGCGTAGCTTCGTCAATACGGGCCTCCTCGGGCGTCTCGACATGAACAGCCGCCCAGGGCGCACGCAGGCTGTCCGCCATCCGCCGCGCATGCCGAATGAGTCCGCTGCCGCGTGGAGAGCCGTCGACACAAACAAGCACACGTTCACCCGCCGGCCATGGCCCTTCGATCGCATGCGAACGCATGTAATCGACCATTTGCGCATCAACGCGCTGCGCGGTGCGGCGCAAGGCGAGTTCGCGCAAAGCCGTGAGATTGCCTGGCGAAAAATAATTCTGCACCGCCCGCATGGCTTGGTCGGCAACATAGACCTTGCCTTCATTCAGCCGGGTGATCAGATCGTCCGGCGTCAGATCGATGACTTCTATATCGTCGGCGCGGTCGATGATGGAATCCGGCACTGTCTCGCGCACCCGGACGCGGGTGATCCGTGCGACAACATCGGTCAAGCTCTCGACGTGCTGAATATTGAGCGTCGTATAGACATGGATACCGGCTGCGAGAAGTTCCTCGACATCCATATAGCGCTTCGGATGACGGCTGCCGGGTGCATTCGAATGCGCAAGCTCGTCGACGAGCACGAGGCGCGGCCGGCGCTCGAGAATGGCGTCGAGGTCCATTTCTTCGAGAATGTGCCCGCGATAGGGAATTGCGCGGCGTGGTATGATTTCGAGCCCGTCGAGGAGAACTTCCGTCTCCTTGCGGCCATGCGTCTCGACGACGCCGACAACGACATCGTAGCCTTCGCGATGCTTGGCCTGGGCTGTCGTCAGCATTTCGAAGGTCTTGCCGACGCCGGGCGCCGCGCCAAGAAAAATTTTCAGCCGGCCACGCTCGTCGTGCTGGGCTTCCTGCAACAGAACGTCGGGAGACGGACGCCTATCGCCTGGATCACGCTTTTCCATTATCGTCCATGACGTGCTGAACAGGGGCTGCGCGCGGGTCCAAAGGAGACCCGTTCCGTCAACAAAGGCAAACTTGCCCAGTCAAGGCTACGCAATCGATAAAACCTCTCTTGCACTCGGCGCCCTAGATCACGGTGATTTTGGATTGGTTCAATCCAAAATCATGAACGTGATCGATTCTAAAGATTTAGAGCGGGATAGGCTGATAAGTCTACGCAATCTGCGTAAACTTGATTGCGCCGAAAAACCGGTTCCCACTTTTCCTCATCCCGCTCTAGCCCGGAATTCTTTGAAAATACTCGAAATCCTTCTTGTCAAACTTATTGCAGTCGAGCCAGCGAGTCCATTGGAGCGGAACAAGCGCACGTTCATCGCAGCTCGGCGATCGCCAAGGACCAACACCTCCCTCGGCAGCCGCGTCGGCAGCACCACGCGAAAACGGTTTCATTCCGCCGGCAACCCGTCCAGCGCAAGGTTGAGCTTCAGGACATTGACGTGCAGCTCGCCGAAGACGCCGCCTATACGGTTTTCAATATGATCCTCGACGAGCTGCCGTAAGCGCGCCTCCGGGATCGCACGAGCCGTGGCGACACGCGGCACCTGGAACAGGGCCGCAGCGGGCGTAATATCGGGATCGAGGCCGCTCGCCGAAGTCGTGACGAGATCAATCGGAACCTGCGTCGAAGGGTTGGTCGCAGCCAGTTGCGCGACGTCCTGGCTGACCCGATCGATGAGGTCTTTCGCGGTCGGCCCGAGATTCGAACCGGAGGAATTTGCTGCATTATAGGGCACGCTTTTCGTCGAATCGTTCGGATCGGACGTCGCCGAAGGCCGGCCGTGAAAATATTTGTCCGAGGTGAAGTTCTGCCCGATCAATTCCGAGCCGATGACCTTTCCCTCGCGGGTGATGAGACTGCCGGCCGCCTGATGCGGGAACAAAAGGCCGGCGATGCCGGTCATGGCGAGCGGATAGGCGAGACCAGTGATGATGGTCATGGCGATGATCATGACGATCGCGGGCCGCAGTTGCTTGATCATTTTCTTGGCTCCGGAGGGTCCGATGCAGATGCTTGGCCGTTGGATCAGGCCAAGCCGATGGCGTTGATGATGACGTCGATGAGCTTGATGCCGACGAACGGCACGATGATGCCGCCGAGGCCATAGATCAGAAGATTGCGCTGCAGGATCTTCGCAGCGCCGACGGATCTATATTGGACGCCGCGCAGCGCCAACGGGATCAGCGCAATGATGATCAACGCGTTGAAGATGATCGCCGATAGGATGGCGCTTTGCGGCGTAGCAAGGCCCATGATGTTCAAAATTTTGAGCTGCGGATAGAAGGCCACGAACATTGCCGGGATGATGGCGAAATATTTGGCGACATCGTTGGCGATGGAGAAGGTCGTCAAGGCGCCACGGGTCATCAAAAGCTGTTTGCCGATCTCGACGATCTCGATCAGCTTCGTCGGATCGCTGTCGAGGTCGACCATATTGCCGGCTTCACGCGCCGCCATAGTACCTGTATTCATCGCCACGCCGACATCGGCCTGAGCCAGCGCCGGAGCATCATTGGTGCCGTCGCCGCACATCGCGACGAGCTTGCCTTGCGCCTGTTCGTCGCGAATGAGTTTCAGCTTGGTCTCCGGCGTCGCCTGGGCAAGGAAGTCATCGACGCCGGCTTCTGCAGCAATAGCGGCCGCGGTGAGCGGATTGTCGCCGGTGATCATCACGGTTCTAATGCCCATGCGGCGCAGTTCGTGGAAGCGTTCTTTGATTCCGCCTTTGACGATGTCCTTGAGATGGATAAGGCCGAGAAGACGTCCGTCTTTCGCGACAGCGAGGGGCGTGGCGCCGCTCCTGGCGATCTCGTCGGACCTGACCGTCAATTCATGCAGGACGCTTTCGAACTGCGCATGCCGTGCCGATGTCGCGAGATGAGCCGGCTCGGGCGCGCCGTTATTGCCCTTTCTCGATTGGACATAGGCCACAACAGCGTCGACGGCTCCCTTGCGGATTACCATGTCGCTCGTATCTATGCCGCTGATTCGCGTTTGCGCCGTGAACGGGATGAATTTCGCGCCGAGCGCCGTCAAGTCGCGGCCGCGGATACCGTATTTTTCTTTGGCGAGCACGACGATCGAGCGGCCCTCGGGCGTTTCGTCCGGCAGCGAGGCGAGCTGAGCCGCATCGGCCAATTCGGCCTCACTGACGCCGGAGAGCGGAATGAAGGCCGCGGCCTGGCGATTGCCGAGCGTGATCGTCCCCGTCTTGTCGAGCAGCAAAGTGTCGACATCGCCCGCAGCCTCGACCGCTCGGCCAGACATGGCGAGCACATTGAAGCGGACGAGCCGGTCCATGCCAGCGATTCCGATCGCCGACAGGAGCGCGCCGATTGTCGTCGGGATAAGTGTCACGAACAAAGCGACCAGAACCACGATCGATGCGGCGATCGAAGTGGCACCGCCCGGAGCATAATTCACGAAGCTCGGAATCGTCGCGACGGCGAAGAGGAAGATGAGCGTCAGCCCGGCGAGAAGAATATTGAGCGCGATTTCGTTCGGCGTCTTTTGCCGTTGTGCTCCTTCGACGAGCGCGATCATGCGATCGAGGAAGGTCGAACCCTGCGCCGCGGTGATACGGACCCTGATCCAATCGGAGAGCACGCGCGTGCCGCCGGTGACGGCCGAACGATCGCCGCCGCTTTCGCGAATCACAGGCGCGGACTCGCCGGTGATCGCCGATTCGTCGACTGAAGCTATGCCTTCGATGATCTCGCCGTCGCTCGGAATGAAATCGCCAGCTTCGACGAGAACGACATCGCCTTGCCTCAGATCGGGCGCTGCGACCAGCGTGAAGGATTTAGCATCCGGCGAGGTGAGCCTCTTGGCCATGGTCTCGGTACGCGCCTTGCGCAAGCTCGCGGCCTGCGCCTTGCCGCGTCCTTCTGCGACGGCCTCGGCGAAATTGGCGAAGATCAAGGTGAGCCAGAGCCAGAAAATGATCTGGAACGTGAAGCCGAGATAGGGTCCGCCCGTAACGAGATCGCGCAGGAAGAGGATGGTCGTGAGGACGCTGACGATCTCCACAACGAACATGACCGGGTTGTGGATCATCACGCGCGGATCGAGCTTGACGATGGCACCGAGGGCCGCCGCCTTGAGAATATCGCCGTCAAGCAGGGAAAGCGCAGCGCCCCGCGGCTTTTTTCTTTTTTCCATGTCTGAGCCTTTCAAAACTGCGAACCGCCTAGCATGGCGAAGTGTTCGGCCAAAGGCCCGAGCGCCAGGGCCGGGAAGAAGGTCAGGCCACCGATGATCACGATCACACCGATCAACAGGCCGACGAAGAGTGCGCCGTCGGTCGGAAACGTGCCGGCGGAAGCCGGAACAATCTTCTTTGCGGCGAGCGAGCCGGCCACTGCAAGCATCGGAACTACGAAGAGGAACCGGCCTATCCACATGGCCAAGCCGAGCGTCGAGTTCCAAAACAGAGTATTGGCCGAAAGACCGGCAAAGGCGCTGCCATTGTTGGCTGTCGCCGAGACATAGGCATAAAGCGCCTCGCTGAAGCCATGCGGACCCTTGTTGGCGAGCTGATCGAGACCGGCAGGCAGGACGATGGCAATCGCCGTGAAGCCCAGCATCGACAGCGGCAGGATCAGGATCGCGAGCATCGCCATCTTGACTTCCTTCGCCTCGATCTTCTTGCCGAGATATTCCGGTGTGCGGCCGACCATCAGGCCGGCCACGAATACCGCGACGACGGCAAACAGCAGCATGCCGTAGAGACCCGAACCGACGCCACCGAAAATGATCTCGCCCAGCATCATGTTGACCATCGGCACCATGCCGCCCAAAGGCAGTAGCGAATCATGCATCGTATTGACCGCTCCGCAGGACGCATCGGTCGTCACCGTCGCAAACAATGCCGAATTAGCAATACCGAAGCGAACCTCCTTGCCTTCCATATTGCCGCCGGGCTGCGACAACCCCGGCGCGGCATCGATCGCGAGCTGTGCGAAGGCGGGATTGGCATGGCTCTCCTGCCAATAAAGAACGGCCGTGCCGGCGAGAAACAACAACCCCATGACCGTGAAGATCGCCCAACCCTGGCGCTCGCTCTTGACCATGCGGCCGAACACATTGGTCAGCGCCGCACCGATCGCAAAGATGAGAACCATCTGCACGAAATTTGTGAGCGCATTGGGATTCTCGTAAGGATGCGCCGAATTGGCGTTGAAGAAGCCGCCGCCATTGGTGCCGAACATCTTTATGACCTCTTGCGAGGCCACTGGACCCTGAGCGATGATCTGCTTGCCGCCTTCGAGCGTCGTCGCCTCGACATAAGCGCCGAGATTTTCCGGCATGCCCTGCCACACGAAGAAAAGGGCGACGATGATCGAAATCGGCAACAGCACGTAGAGCACGCCGCGGGTGAGATCGACCCAGAAATTGCCGATCGTTCGCGCACTGCGCCGTGCGAACCCGCGAATGAGCGCAACCGCCAACGCGATGCCCGTCGCCGCGGAGACGAAATTGTGCACGGTGATCCCCGCCATCTGCACGAGATAGCTCATCACCTGCTCGGGCACATAGCTCTGCCAGTTCGTGTTGGTGAGGAAGCTGACCGTCGTGTTGAAAGCGAGATCGGGACTGACGGCGTCAAAATTCTGTGGATTGAACGGCAGCAGATTCTGCAGGCGCTGCAACGCATAGAGCACGAAGAAGCCCGCCAGGGTGAAGGCGAGCATCGCAAAACCATAGATGACCCAATGCTGCTCGTCGGTCTCCTTGATGCCGCAAAGCCAATAGAGGCCGCGTTCGAGCGGCCGCAAGATCGGCGACAGAAATGTGCGTTCGCCGTTGAAGACGCGCGTCATGTAACCGCCCAACGGCTTGACGAGCAAAGTCACGACGACACAAAAAAGAGCGATTTGAACCCAGCCGTTCGGCGTCATGATCGAGCCTCAAAAATTCTGCGGGCGAAGGAGCGCGTAGACGAGATAGAGGAGAATACCGAGTGCGACGGCGGCGCCGAGTATGTAATCGAACAACATGGGTCTTCTCACAAGCTGTCGCAGGCCGAAAGGTAGAGCGCGGTGAAGAAGAATGCGCCAATGCCTATGGCGAGAAAGAGAATATCGAACATGCGATAGTCCTTTTGAGCGACGGGGAAAATAGAGCGCCGCGCAACACATGCGCGGCGCCGCTCCTCGGATCTGCCTCGACGAGCAGCGGACTCGCTGACCGGCGGGAATGATCGCTGCGGTATTTGGCCAGTTTTCAATATAGGTTCGAGGCTTCTCCGGTATGCTCTATATCAAATCCGCATATATATGGCATGGCTTTCAGGGAGCAGGCTGGAATAATTTTCTTATATAATACAATGGGTTGAATCATTAAGTCCGAGGCGAAACGTAAAGCCTAAGCTTGCCGAATTTAGCGTCATCTGAGCAAAAACCCGGCAATCGCCGTCGCATTTGAGTGCTTTCGGCCATCAGTGTGAGCGCAGCGTTTGAAGTGATTTCGGAACGAACGTCTGCAAAGAGCGTCAAAAAGCCCATCCTACCGGACAAGAGTCGGGAAGCTTGCCCGGCGTCAAAGCCACTCCTTTGAGCCGATGCTTTCATTGTTATGCGGTGCTCTCAGAACCGCGTTGATAGTCCTGCAAAAATGAATTGTTTCGGTGCCGCCTGATTCAGACCAAGGTCAAAACCGGCATCGAGCTGGACATTGGGCGTCAGCGCATAAGTCAACGCCATGTCGAATGTGTAAATTAGGGGCGTCGCCCTGTCGGTGCCTACAGAGGAATAGAATTCGACGATTGCGCTGAGGCCCGTAATACCGGGGACGGAATGGCCTAAATTAATGAGATTGACGAAATTGGCGTGCCGGCGGCTGTCGTCGGCATCTTTCAAGGCGTCGAATTCGGTCATAAACGTCAGGCCGAAGTCCTGCGGCAGGTTCACCTGCAAGGGGGCGATCACTCCACCCTCGATTTCACCATTGCTGATGATCGCGGTGCCGGACGGCAATTTGACATAAGGAATGATCGCCAATGCCGCATTGCCAGCGTCATTGCCGAACAGATTGACCTTAGTGCGCAAAACCACGTCGCCGAAGCCATAGCCCCGCGCCGAAAGGGCACCCGTCGCATTGTCATGCGAGGCCGAATATTGATAGCCGTTGAATTGAAGTTCGAAATCGGCCCAATTCGTCAGACCTAATTTCCACACCGGATCGAGGGCCTGAAAGCTGCGCGCGCTCACGCCCGCGTAGTTCGAATAGGTATAGTTGCCAAGGTCGGTTTCCAGCTGGAAGTGCCCGGCATCGACGGTATAGGCCGAATTGGCTTTCGGCGGCCGGTCGGTTGCAAAACTGCGCATCAAATTGTCGGGCGTCGGATCGAATAATGTATAGAAGCTCTTGTCGGGCGAGGCCGGCGTGGCGGACGCATCCGTCGTTGCGGCTTCACCATCCCCGGCGAGAACCGGCGAAGCGATAGCAGTCGCAATGCCGATGGCGACACAAAAACTCGCAGATTTTATTGGCACGCCGAAATATGCCACCGTGGTCTCCTCTAATCCCACGGTGGCACGTTACGTCAGGTTCGCGAGTAATCCCAGACGTCAAAAAGACCGAGACGAAACCCAAACCGGGCATTGGCGACATGGAGATAGATTAGGCCGCCTCTTTGTGGGAATTCGCCGCGCTCGAAGCAGAACCGATCTCATCTGCATGGTGGAAGATATCGACGATCTCACCGTTGCTGATGCAAACGGCGAGGTCGAGATCGAACACGAAGATCTGACCGTCACCGGTCGCACTTGTCTTCGCGACACCACCAATGATTTCGACAACCTCGTCGACTTGATCATCGGCGACTGCGACTTCGATCTTGACCTTGGGCACGTAGTTCACTTCGTATTCGGCGCCGCGATAGGTTTCCTTGTGCCCCTTCCGGCGGCCAAACTGTTTGACGTCACCGATAGTCATCCCGTCGACGCCGACCGTCGTGAGAGCGGTGTGGACGTCGTTGAAATTGACCGGATTTATGATGGCTGTGACTATTTTCATGGCAGTCGCTCCTCTATATGCTCAGTAGATAGGCAAAAGCCCATCAAGAACCAAGATCGAACAGAAGCGCGCGATATATAGATTCCATGCTGCATCGGATGCACTTGACTCCGAACCAGCGCACAAAATGGGCAGCCCATAACAAGGAAAGCGCCGCTTGGTGCAAACCAAGCGGCGCCTTTTCCTGTCGATAAAAAGCTTCGAACCTAGAAGTGCCAGATTATGTCGCTGCCGAAAAACAGCAGGTTCTTGTTGGTGCCATTGTTGAAGGCAGCCTGCTCGAGCGAACGATAATAGGTGATTTCCGGACGGACTTCGACCTGCGGCCCGAACCAATGCTGCCAGCCGAGGCCGACGTCGATATAGTCCGTCGCAGTACCCATCCGCTGACCCTTCATGTCGTTGTAGAATTCGGTGCGCAGCGAAAGATTGTCGAAAGTTCCGATGCGATAGTTCCAATAGGCCAGGATACCATATTCATTGGCCGTGCAGGTCGGCACATTGGGGTTGCATTGCGCCATGTTGGGCGGGTTGACCATGCCGTTCCAGGCCGTCCCAAAGTAGGGGTTGCCGGTGGGATTAGCGGCGTAGCTGGCGCCAGCGGGCCCAGTGCCATTGTAATTCTTGTTCCACACGCCGCGCTCGAACATGTAATAGCTCTCGAACGAAACGTGGAACACGTCGCTGAACTTGTGATACCAGGTGCCGCCGTACCATTGCAGGTTGTTATAGCCCCATTGGCCGTTGTTGATGCCATCGGCGCAGAGGTAGACATTGTCCCAGGCGTTATTGGTCTCATATTG
Source organism: Beijerinckiaceae bacterium (assembly GCA_052148755.1). Classification (GTDB taxonomy): domain Bacteria; phylum Pseudomonadota; class Alphaproteobacteria; order Rhizobiales; family Beijerinckiaceae; genus Methylovirgula. Next base: position 32,569 of record JBKQHN010000064.1, read on the forward strand.
GGCGCAGCCGACGAAGGTCGGCTGCGTGCCGGGGTCGCGTGGTCCCGTATAGCCGGGAATGGTCGTGGTTTTACCATTCCACGGGAAGGTTTCGGTGCCCGCAACGATAGAAAATTGCAGCAGCCAGTTCTTGGTAACCTTCAGGCTCGTGTTGAGACCGGTGTTGGTATAATTGTCGACCGAATAGGTCAGCGAATGCGTATACATGTAATTGTTCGGCGCGAGCTGTGCCTCGATGTCGGGGATCGAGATGTAGCGGCCGAGGCGGAACAATAGACCTTCCGCAACATAGGGCACATAGAGTTCGCCATAAGCCATCGGCATGTCGAAGCCGTTCCAATGGTTTTGATAAACCAATTGATTGCTGAAGAAGCCGAGGGCCGTCGTGTAGCGGTAGTTCTCGCCGTAGATTGGAGCCAGGCGGAAACCCCAATCGAGGTGATCTTTTTGCACCGTATCCGGCAGGCGCTCGATATAGACCACTGCCTGATCGAGTTCGAGCGTGTCAGGCGTATTGGCATAGGCGACCGGCGCGTTGGCGTTAAATCCCTTGTTTGCCGTGCTGACGTTGCCGCCGACGTTGATCCAGCCATAGACCTGGACATGCGCATCTTCCATCGGCTTGCCGACCGGCGTGCCGGCGATCAGGGCCTTCATCAAGGGACTGTCGACCGAATTCGGCACCGTGCCGCCGATGATATTGGTGGCGCCCTCAGGCCAGTCGGTGAAAGGATAGGGAGGAGACGTCTGAGGCACGTCCGCAATGCGTTTGGAACGCGTCGGCGGCGCATTCGGATCGTCCGGCGGCAGTTTGTTCCATTCATCGGCATAGGCGTTGAACAGGACCCAGAAAAACTCCGAATCATGGTTGCCGCTATGGTCGGCGGGCGACTGCCCCGGCGAAAACGGAGGAATCAACTGGCACGGTGGGGCCATTCCATTTGCTTGACTGCACGTCGGGTCGGCATGACTTGGACCGCTTTGCAATGCCCAGAGGCCCGCAAGTGCCGCAAGCAGCATTGGCCAGCGCAGTCGAGCCAGTCCGTCGCGGCGCTCGGCGCCTTTGGTGCGAGTGTCCGGCACGATGCCGATCTCAGAAAGAATACCCACTTTCATTCTCCCCCAGTCGAATGATCATCCATCCATGCGCGACAAGCTCAGCTCGCTCGATCTCAGTCGAGCCGGTCGCGCGAATTCATAATCGATGCGTCCAAGGAGCATCGAAGCGTCCGAAACAGCCGATCATCGCGATTGATCAAAGAGCATGATCCAAGGTCATCAGTTTCGGTTCTGTAATTTTACCGCCCATCCGAATATAAAAGCCAGTTTAGCTAAGGCTTCTCTCGCGCCATGTATCTATCGTGCAACACGAGCCGCCATGAAACGAGCAATCCTCAGTTTGACGAAAGCGCATATAGATTCGAGCGCATTTCCGGAAAGGCTGCATATAGAGCCCATATAGACGCGCTCCGGAGGCGTGCATACGCTTCCCCGATTCGCCCGATTTCACGCAACTTGATGGCGAGCGTCATACCGTCGAGGCGCTTGCGATTGAGTTGCGTGAAGATCGCGATGCGGTTTTCGAATTGGCCGAATGCTGCGATAAATACCGGCTATTTCTCAATCTGGTAGCCCGAATCTACGACCTGCCGAATCCGCTGCGGATTGGAAAAACTGTAGCCGATTTCGATCGGCTCCAGTGCAACCTTCGGAATGGAAGACCGCCCGTCTTGGCTGCCTGTCAGCTTGCATTCAGGACTTGTGATATTTTCGACACGCTCGACAGAAATCCTTTCAAAACCAAAGACTTTGCCCAAAAAGGCAGCAATTGCCTAGTTCTTGCTCTTGTCGACGTCCGCATGTCCGGACAAATATGAATTTTATATACAGGCCGCTCGAGAACCCAACCAAATCTATATGGGATTTCGACAAGGTGGATATCGGATTTATATGCTGACTTCTCGAAAGTTCGCCCAAACCAATATGGGCCTTCGGTAACGTCGCGTATTCGTAGATGATCATTCGACTTGGGGGAGAATGAAAGTGGGTGTTCTTTCTGGGACTGGAATATTGCCGGGCGCTCGAACCAAAGGCGTTGAGCTTCGCGAGGAACTGGGCGCGTTTTTTCGCGCCAAAGCGGCCCCGTTACGCCTGCCATTGCTTGCGGCGCTCGTGAGCATCGCGGCATTGCAATGTGGGCCGAGCTATGCTGCCGACGATCCGCCTTGCGCTGCAAATGGAATTACCCCGCCGTGCCAGTTTTTTCCTCCAGGGCCGTCGGCGGCCGACCATAGCGGCAATCATGATAAGGAGTTCTTCTGGATTCTGTTCAACGCCTATGCCGATGAATGGCACAGAATGCCGCCCGACGATCCGAATGCGCCGCCGACGCGTTCGGCCCGCGTTGCCACGGCACCTGTGTCGGCTCCGCCCTTTCCCTTCGTCGATTGGCCTACAGGCACCACGCAAATCATCGGCGCGACGACTCCCAATTCAGTCGACAGCCCTTTGATGAAGGCCCTGATCGGCGGCACGCCCTTCGGCAAGCCGATGGAAGATGCGCATGTCCAGGTCTATGGCTGGGTCGACTTCGGCATGAATTACAGCAACGCGCGCGGATTTGAGGGCAATGCGCCGGCTGCCTATGCCAATACGCCCAACACCCTCAGCCTCGATCAGGCGGTGGTCTATATCGAGCGCGTGCCGGATGAAGTGCAAAAAGATCACCTCGATTGGGGTTTCCGCCTGGCTCCGATCTATGGCGAGAACTATCGCTACACGACGGCGCTCGGCTTCTTCAGCAATCAATTGGTCTATCAAAACCATTGGAACGGCTTCGACGTGCCGATGGCCTATGGCGAAGTCTATGTTCCTTGGATTGCGGAAGGGGTGAATATCCGCCTTGGCCGCTACATCTCGATCCCGGACATCGAGGCGCAGCTCGCGCCGAACAATTACATGTATACGCATTCCTTAGCCTATGCGACCGACAATTATACCAACACCGGTCTCGCCACGAGCGTGAAGCTCACCAAGAACTGGCTGGTGCAATTTGCGCTCAGTGCCGGCACCGAAACTTTCCCGTGGAATGCCAAAACCACGACCATTCCCGGCTATACAGGACCGCGCGACCCCGGCACGCAGCCGACCATTACCGCCTGTATCCAATATGAGACCGATACGGCTGCCGACCATATCTATCTCTGCGTCGACGGCCTCAACAACGGCGAATGGGGCTACAACAATCTGCAATGGCAAGGCGGCACCTATTATCACAAGTTCAACGAGGTTTTTCACGTCTCGTTCGAGGCCTACTACGAGTACGAGCGCGGCGTGTGGAACAAGGCTTACACCGGCCCCGGCTATGCCAATAACGCTACTGGCAACCCCTACTTCGGAACGCCTTGGCTCGGTATGCTGAATCCGGCCAACGAAGCGATTTGCCCTGCAAACCAGCCCACCTGCAGGGCCGGCGAATATGCTGCCTTGGCCTATTGGGTCTACCGCATCGGAACTTTCGACGATCTTTCGTTGCGCACCGAATTTTACAACGACATGCAGGGCCAAAGGTTTGGCTATGTGACGAAGTATGTCGGCGTCGGTCTCGGCTGGCAGCATTGGTTCGGACCGCAGATCGAAGTGCGGCCCGAACTCACCTACTATCATTCGCTCGATGCCCCTGCCTTCAGCAATGGCACCCAACATGACCTGGTGTTCCTCGGCGGCGACATGATCTGGCACTTCTAATTTCGAACCTGATCTTGGCCGACAGACAAGAAAAAGGCGCCGCTTGGTTTTCGACGAGCGGCGCCTTCGTAATTTTCGCATCCGCTCATCCATCCTGCGCCCTGTCATCCCTGCTTTCGAGGGGATGACAGTGCCGGAGGAAGACGGGACCCATTGGCTCGCAATAACGCCCTTGAGCACTCCAATGCGCAGGCGAGACTCCTGTCACTTATACGCGGCACAGGCTTTGCTTATATGCGGCGTACATTCTTGGCCGCTTGGCGGCTACGAGATTTATATAAAGCCTTCTCGAGAACCAGCCCAGATCTCTGGGCGTTCGGCGCGAAGAAAGCTGCATGTTTTGTTTCCTGTTTTGCAACAGGACCAGAGCGCACGGGCAGGCTTCGCGGATGCGGCTCTCAAGAGTCGGACGAGCGGTGAAATAGAGAGCCGAACTGATGACCTTGGCCTACGTCCTCGGATCGATCGCGCTGATTGGCTATTACGCCTATCTCGTTTTGTCGTTTCGACCCGACCTGAAAAAATTGGTTCTCGGTTTTCTTGCGCGCATTGGCGCGCTTTTGACGCGGCGGTCGCGACTTCACGAAACGGAGTGGCCGCCAAGCCGGCGAGCCAGCTAAGTCGCCCATCCGTAAATGATCACTCCACTTGGGGAGAATAAGAGTGGCTGTTCCTTCCGGGACCGGTATGTTGCCGCGCGGTCGAACCAAGAGTGCCAAGCTTCGCAATGAACTTGGCTCGCTTATCCGCGCCGAGACGGTTCGGTTGCGCAAGCCCATGCTTGCGGCGCTCGTGGGCATAGCGGCATTGCAATGCGGTCAAAGTCATGCCGCCGAAGAGCCACCTTGCAGTCCCGCTACGGGATTTGCCCCGCCGTGCCAGTTGATTCCTGCGGGGCCGTCGGCGGCCGACCATAGCGGCAATCATGATTCGGAGTTTTTCTGGGCTCTGTTCAACGCCTATGCCGACGAATGGAACAGAATGCCGCCGGACGATCCCACTGCGCCGCCGACGCGCCGCACCGTGGACCACATTGCGCCGGCGCCTCAATCATCTCCCCCCTTTCCTTTCACCGATTGGCCTTTCGGCGGCACCCAAACGATCGGCGGGGCGATACCGAATGCGGTCGACAGCCCGTTGATGAAGGCGTTGATCGCCGGCACGCCGATCGGCAAGCCGATGGAAGATGCCCATGTCCAGGTCTATGGCTGGATCAACGTCGGCGCCAATGCCACTACGGCGCACGGATATGGCGGCAATGCGCCGGTTTCCTATTCCTATACGCCCGACGTTTTCCAACTCGATCAGGCAGTGGTCTATATCGAGCGGGTGCCGGACACGGTGCAGAAGACCAGTCTCGACTGGGGCTTCCGCCTGTCGCCGATCTATGGTGAGAACTACCGCTATACGACGGCGCTCGGCTTCTTCAGCAATCAATTAGCCTACCAAAACCATTTCGCCGGGTTCGACATGCCGATGGCTTATGGCGAACTCTTTGTCCCCTATATCGGAGAAGGCATCTTGTTCCGCCTCGGCCGCTATATTTCGCTGCCGGACATCGAGGCACAGCTCGCGCCGAACAACTACATGTATTCGCATTCGATCACTTATTCGGTCGACAATTATACCAACACCGGTCTCAACACGACCTTGAAAATCACCAAGAACTGGATGGCGCAATTCGGCATCAGTGCGGGCACCGAAACCTTCCCGTGGAATGCCAAGATGACCAGCATTCCCGGCTACACGGGACCACGCGACCCCGGAACGCAGCCGACCTTCACCGGCTGTGCCCAATACGAGTCCGACAACGCTTGGGATAATGTCTATCTCTGCGCCAATGGCATCAACAACGGCCAATGGGGCTACAATAACCTGCAATGGTACGGCGGCACCTGGTATCACAATTTCAGCGATGTCTTCCACGTCTCGTTCGAGAGCTATTACATGTTCCAGCGCGGCGTCTGGAACAAAGACTACACTGGCTCTGCTACCTACGCCAATAACCCCACCGGCAATTCCTACTTCGGGACGGCTTGGAACGGCATGTCCAACCCACCCAACGAAGCGGCATGCAACCCCAATATGCCAACCTGTACGGCCAATGAATATGGCATCCTGGCTTATTGGAACTACCGCATCGGAACCTTCGACAATCTTTCGCTGCGGACCGAATTCTACAACGACATGAAGGGCCAACGCACGGGCTATGCGACGAGCTATCTCGACGTCGGCCTCGGCTGGCAGCATTGGTTCGGACCGCAGGTCGAAATCCGTCCGGAAGTCACCTATTATCGCTCGTTCGAACAGGCCGCCTTCAGCAACGGCGCCCAACATAACCTGGTGTTCGTCGGCAGCGACGTCATCTGGCACTTCTGAATTCGAACCCGGTTCGCCGCCTGAGCAAAGAGCGCCGCTTGGTTTTCAGCAAGCGGCGCTTTTTCATTTTCCCCTTTTGCTCATCATCTCACGCTGCCGTCATGTCCCGAAGTCGAGATCAAGCTATTTACTGCAGGTTCAGAAATAAACACGTTTTGAAATGATTTCTTCGGGAAATGTCCAAAATATCATAGTTTATAGGAAGAAGCCGTCAGCCACCGCGAATGTCGCGTCGAGATCCGCAGAGCTGAAAATGCCGGCCGCCGCCGAGGAACCCCGCCGTGACCGAACGCAGCTACAATGTGCTGTTTGTCTGCACCGGCAATTCGGCCCGCTCGATCATGGCCGAGAGCATCCTCAACAAGGGCGGCACGGGCCGCTTCCACGCATTCTCGGCCGGCAGCCGGCCCACGAGCATTGTCAATCCGCTTGCCTTGAAGGTGCTGAAGAGCTTCGAGTGCCCCACCGAAGGCTTGCGTTCGAAGAGCTGGGACGAGTTCGCGCGCGCCAAAGCGCCTGTCATAGATTTTGTGATCACCCTCTGCGATGATGCTGCCGGCGAAACCTGCCCCGAGTGGCCCGGACAGCCGATACGGGCACATTGGGGCATCGAAGACCCGGCCGCCGTCGAAGGCTTGGACATGCTGAAAGAAGCCGCCTTCGTCGCAGCCTTCCACCATCTCGAGAACCGCATCGCGATCTTCACGGAAGTCATGCGGAAGAATCTCGACAACATGACGCTCGGTACGAAGCTGCGCGAGATCGGGCAAATCGCGGGGGCGAGCGCGCGAAGCCGGAGTGCGATGTGATGATGCGTTTCTTTCAACTTTTGTCGGCGGTCGGCCTCTGCTTGGCCATGGCCGCGCCCGCCTGTGCGGCGGAGGCTCCGACCTATGGGCCGGAGCTGCAGGGCTTCGACTATCCCTGGCCGATATCGCATTTCCGCTTCACCTCGCAGGGCGAGGCCCTGGATATGGCCTATATGGATGTGCAGCCCGAAAAGCCGAATGGGAAGGCAATCGTTCTCTTGCACGGCAAGAATTTTTGCGCCGCAACCTGGGAAGGCAGCATCGCCAAATTGAGCGAGGCAGGTTATCGCGTGATCGCCACCGACCAGATCGGCTTTTGCAAATCGACCAAGCCCACGCATTACCAATATAGTTTCCAACAGCTCGCCGACAACACGCATCGACTGCTCGCTTCGCTTGGCCTCGCCCGCGCGACCCTCATGGGCCATTCGACCGGCGGCATGCTGGCGATCCGCTACGCGCTCATGTATCCGGGCGATGTCGACCAGCTCGTCCTCGTCGATCCGATCGGCCTCGAAGACTGGAAAGCCAAAGGCGTGCCCTGGCAAAGTGTCGACGCTTGGCTTCAGCAGGAGTTGCGCACCACGGCCGATGGTCTGCGCGATTATCAGCGCGTGACTTATTACGCGGGAAGCTGGGATCCAGCCTATGAGCGCTGGGTGCAGATGCTGGCCGGCCTTTATCGCGGCCCGGGGCACGACATCGTCGCCTGGAACCAAGCGCTTCTCGACGACATGATTTTGACCCAGCCGGTCATTTACGAGCTCGAAAATCTGACCACGCCAGTTCTGCTCATCGTCGGCGACAAGGACACGACCGCCTTGGGGAAAAACCTCGCGCCGCCAGAAATCCGCGCGACATTGGGCAATTATCCGGTTCTCGGGAAGGCCGCAGCGGCGCGCATCAAGCACGCCCATCTGATCGAGTTTCCCGATCTCGGCCACGCGCCGCAGATCCAGGCGCCTGACCGCTTCCACAAAGCTTTGTTCGAGGGTTTAGCGACGTTAGCGGGGATGTCGGAGGCGAAGCCGGCGGCGCAATAGCGGGCGAGACGCCAGGTGCGGCTTTCGTCAAGCGCCGTCATCCTCGCGAAAGCGAGGATCCAGAGCAGCACCAAACTGGATCCCCGCTTTCGCGGGGATGACAGGGAGCAGAAAGGAAGGGAGGTTGTGCACAGACGCGTCGGCGTCAGCAGCCAACCCACCCTACCTCTTCCTCCCTTTCCACGCCCGCGTCCCGCCCTTCCCCGCCGTACTCCTCGGCTTGATATCGCTGCGCGGCTTGGCTTCGCCGCCGCCTAAATTATGCGGCCCCATTTCTTCGTCGCTCGGGCGATGCGGCCGGTGCGCCGGGAGATTTGCGGCCGCACCATATTTGCGCGGACCGGCGAAGCTGCCTGCCTCCCGCTCCACTTCGCTCTGGCTTGCCAGCGGATCATTGCCGACGGCGAGTTCGACGGCCTGCAATCGCTTGATCTCGTCGCGCAGGCGCGCTGCGGTCTCGAAATCGAGATTGGCGGCGGCTTCGCGCATTTGCCGTTCGAGATCGGCGATGGTCGCCTTGAAATTATGGCCGATGCGCCGGTCGGCCTGGCCTAGACCGGCATCGACGCTGACATGATCCTGCTCATAGACCGAGCCGAGAATATCGTGGATCGAGCGTTTGATCGATGCCGGCGTGATCCCATGCGCGGCATTATACGCCTCTTGCTTTTCGCGCCTGCGGTTCGTTTCGGCGATGGCGCGTTCCATCGAGCCCGTCGTCCGGTCGGCATAGAGAATGACCTTGCCGTCGACATTGCGGGCGGCACGGCCGATCGTCTGCACGAGCGACGTCTCGCTGCGCAAAAACCCTTCCTTGTCGGCATCGAGAATGGCGACGAGGGCGCATTCGGGAATGTCGAGGCCTTCGCGCAACAAATTGATGCCGACGAGAACGTCGAAGGCGCCGAGCCGCAGGTCGCGGATGATTTCGATCCGCTCGATCGTGTCGATGTCCGAATGCATATAGCGCACGCGCACGCCATGCTCATGCAGATATTCGGTCAGATCCTCGGCCATGCGTTTGGTGAGCACGGTGACGAGCGAGCGATAGCCCTGCAACGCCACGTCCCGCACTTCGCCGAGAAGATCATCGACCTGCGAGCGGGCCGGCCTGATCTCCACCGGCGGATCGATGAGGCCTGTCGGCCGAATGACCTGCTCGACGAAGACGCCGCCGGTGCGCTGCATTTCCCAAGAACCGGGCGTCGCCGATACATGGATCGACTGCGGCCGCATCGCATCCCATTCCTCAAAACGCAAGGGCCGATTGTCCATGCAGGAGGGAAGCCGGAAGCCATATTCGGCAAGCGTCGCCTTGCGGCGGAAGTCGCCGCGATACATGCCGCCGATCTGCGGAATCGTCACATGCGATTCATCGGTGAAAACGAGGGCATTGTCGGGCAGATATTCGAACAGGGTCGGTGGCGGTTCGCCGGGCTTGCGGCCGGTCAGATAGCGCGAATAATTCTCGATGCCGGCGCAGGACCCTGTCGCTTCCAGCATTTCCAGATCGAATATCGTGCGCTGTTCGAGCCTTTGCGCCTCGAGCAGACGGCCGGCGCCATAAAGCTCTTCGAGCCGGCGTTTCATTTCGTCTTTGATGGCTTTGATCGATTGAACGAGCGTCGGGCGCGGCGTAACATAATGCGAGTTCGCGTAAACCTTCACGAATTCGAGCTCTTGCGTCTTCTGTCCGGTCAAAGGATCGAATTCGGCGATGGTTTCAATCTCGTCGCCGAAAAAGCCGATGCGCCAGGCGCGGTCTTCATAATGCGCCGGAAACAGCTCGAGCGTGTCGCCGCGGACGCGAAAGACGCCGCGGGAAAAATCGCCGGCCGAGCGCTTATATTGGAGCGCCACGAGATCGCCGATGAGCTGGCGCTGATCGATCCGCTCGCCGCGCTTCAGGCTGAAGGTCATCGCCGTGTAGGTTTCGACCGAGCCGATGCCGTAAATGCACGAGACCGAAGCGACGATGATCACGTCGTCGCGTTCGAGCAAGGAGCGCGTCGCGGCATGCCGCATCCGGTCGATCTGCTCGTTGATCGAGCTTTCCTTCTCGATATACGTATCGGTGCGCGGCACATAGGCCTCGGGCTGGTAATAATCGTAATAAGAGACGAAATACTCGACGGCGTTGTCGGGAAAGAAATTCTTGAATTCACCATAGAGCTGCGCCGCCAGCGTCTTGTTCGGTGCAAGAACCAGAGCCGGGCGTTGGGTAGCGGCGATGACTTGCGCCATGGTGAACGTCTTGCCGGAGCCGGTGACGCCCAGGAGCACCTGATCGCGTTCGCCGCTGGTGATTCCGCCGACCAATTCGCCGATGGCGGCGGGCTGGTCGCCGCGCGGCTCATACTCGGAAACGAGCTTGAACTTGATGCCGCCTTCGGACTTTTCCGGCCGCGTCGGGCGATGTGGCATCCAGGGCGACTTGTCACGCAGATTGGGATCGCCAAGTTCGAGCAGATCCTTGAGCGAAGCCATTGTCGCTTCGACGCCGCTCATGCCGGGCCGGTCCGCCCCTTCGTAAGGTGAGACGCGGCCGTTTTCGAGGGCAAAAGCCTCATAGGCCGCCTGTGGCGACTCGGCGAATCCATCGCCGATTCCCTCCCCGTGCCTACGCTCGTTGAGGGCCGGATTGAGCAAAGCGGCCAGATGCTCGCCGAGCGGCTGCAGCTCGGGTTTCGAGGCTTTGGAGCGGGGGGAGCGCGCCGTCGCTTTGCCGGTGGTTTTGGGAGGTTTGGGCATGCGCCCAATATGGGGCGAGTCTCGCGCTGAGGGAAGCACGGGAAGGCATGCCTTACCGGGCCAACGGGCGAAGCTTTCCCCCTGCTCCTTCATCAGGGGGGCCATTCGGGCCGATCGAGGCCCCCCTCTCTGGGCACGATCCGCAGCCGTTGAGAGATGCTAGGATTGGCTCGGTCCGGAACTCAAACGAGCGGCTTGATTGCGAATATCGTCCGGGAACGGGCATGATTTGCGTTCTTTTGCATCCATGTGCACGCCCGTAATCTCACAGAGAGCGACGACTTCACCAGTTTCCCCGTTGCGCATCTCGTGCAGGAACCGCAAAGTCTTGTCGCGGATTTCGACAACCCGGCTCTTCACTTCGATGATGTCACCGGCCAGAACTTCGCGCTTGTAGCTGATGTTCTGTTGAACCGCAGCCATACCGCGCTGCTTATCCCGAAGATACGAGGGTGTGAGCCCCACAGCGGCAAATAGGTTCCAGTTGGCCTCGTCGAATTTGCCCACGTACCACATGATGTTCATGTGGCCGACGTGGTCGCATTGCCACGGGTAAACCGTCCCCTTGTAAGTCATGACCTCGCTCATACAGTGCCTCCTCACAGACTTGCGTTGCCGAGCATCTCCGAAGCCCCATTGCAACGAGCGAGATCGAAGGGCGTCGAAGATCGTAGTTCGATACGGTTGCGTATCATTGTTTTGCGGCGCATTCAATACGGCACCGTATCAATCGATTGGGGGGTGACTTGAACAACCGGGTTGACCACGACGCCTGGATCGGCGCTGCCACGGCGGCCATCGCCAAAGGGGGCGTCGATCAGGTGCGAGTCGAAGTCATCGCCCAGAGCCTCGGCGTGACAAAGGGCGGCTTCTACCGCCGTTTCAAGGACAGAAGGGCCTTGCTCGATGCGACGCTGTCTGCTTGGGCTGAAGGGCGCATCGCGGCGATCGATGAGCAGACACGCCTCGACGGCGTCAGCGCCGCAGAGCGCCTGAGACATCTCATTCGTCTCTACTCGGAGCGGGTCAACGCCGAAGCAATGGCAATCGAATTAGGCATTCGTCAATGGGCGCGCGCGGATCAACAGGCGGCCGCGGCCGTAGCGCGCGTTGACACGGCTCGCTTGCGCGATGTCGCGAGCCTCTACGTCAGCCTTGGCGTTGCACCCAAACAGGCCGAGGCTCAGGCCTTTCTCTTCTATTCATTCATATTCGGGCAAAGCCTGCTTTTGCTCGATCAGGCGCAGCGCAAGCGTCGATCACTGATAGCCGCGTGCACCGAGGCGCTTACAACTGACCTTGCGGCGCAAAGGACCACGTCCGAGTAGAGCGGGATAACTTAATCTTCGAATCGTCATCTCGTCCCTGCTGGACATGTTCTAGGCAATCGTCCAATGGCGCGCTTGCAATTGGACAGCATAACAGCGTCGCGACTTTCGAAGCCGCGGCGCTGTCTTGTTTCGCCTCATCCGATCAGGTTCAAAGCCCGCGAAACACGACACCGATGAACAGCAGGACATAAGCCGCCGTCATAAACCAGAAACGATTCATCGCCACGAAATGGCCGATGCTCGGAATGGAAAAATGCAGGCTGATGAGAGCCAGCACGGCGAGCACGAGCGCTAGGATGAAAATGGGCATGCCCGGCGGCGTCAGCCGGTGGCGGTTGAACATCGAAACGACTCCAGCGGATTGGGACCCGCCACCGATCATCGTGCCGGAGCGGACGGAGAGGAAGACGCGCGACTTCTACCGCGTTTGGCCCTGAAGTTTAAGCCTCGTCTGCAGCAACGGTCCCGGCGAAAAGCCGATAGAAAAATCCGGCGCCGAGGCCGGTCAGGAATTCCACGCCGAAATTTTGATGCGGCAGCCCCATAGCGTGAACCGCGGCGGCATAGGCAAGCGCGACGGCACCGCCGCCGAGCGCGTAGGCGATGTGCCCGGTCCAACCGAATTGGCTAACTATCCGGTGCGTCACGAGAAGCGAGAGAGCACTCGTGCGGGCCGCACTCCAAAGGCCAAAAAAGAAAGAGATGGCGGGCAACGGCAAGACCGAGCGGCCAAGCAGCGGCGCGAGCTCTTCACCTGAGGCCGGCGTCGCGGCGATATTGAGCGCGGCGTTGAAAAAGCCGACGCAAAGTCCAGCGAGAATAGCAGCCCGCAACGAACGCGCGACAAGAGCTTCGCAGGGCGCGTTATTCGAACCTTCCGCTTGTGCCGTGGGGCGAACGATGGAGGCAATCAAATCCGCCGGAAGCGGTGCGGCTGCCGGCGCGGTCGCAGGCGTCGGCGCAGGAGCTGACGGACGCGTGGGCGGTGCGGCGGGCCGGCCTCTTTTGCCGAAGGGTTGGCTAGGTTGGGCGATCATGCCGCAAAATCTATGCGGCAAATGCTACCCAAAGATTGCTTCGATCGCAGAATGTCCGCAGTGTTTCAGTCTGAGTTTTCGGTTTTGACCCGTAGGAGACAACAGCTCCCATCGCCTCGACATTGCGCGTCGGCAGAGCGTCGATCGGCTGCGATCATCGCCGCGGCCCTAGAGCGGGATGAGGAAAAGTGGGACGCTGCGCGGCTTTTCCGGCGCAATCAAG
>JBKQHN010000065.1:0-51841 GCA_052148755.1 Beijerinckiaceae bacterium
GTCTTCGACGCCGACAGGAGCTGCAGATAATCGACGACGAGCAGATCGAGGCCGCGCTGACGCTTCAACCGACGCGCCCGTGCGACCAGCTGGGCGATCGAAATGCCGCCGGTCTGGTCGATGTAGAAGGGGAGGGTCTGCATTTCGCGGGCGGCTTCGGCGAGGCGGTGGAACTCGTCTTCGGAAATGTCGCCGCGCCGAATCTTGTAGGACGGGATGCCCGCCTGCTCGGAGATGATGCGGGTTGCCAATTGTTCGGACGACATTTCGAGCGAAAAGAAGCCGACGATCCCGCCGTTCACCGTTTCATGTGTCCCATCCGGCCGCGGCGTGAATTCATAGGCCCTTGCTATATTGTAGGCGATATTGGTGGCGAGGGCCGTCTTACCCATGCCCGGACGGCCGGCGATGATGACGAGATCGGAGGATTGCAGGCCGCCGAGCATGCGATCGAGGTCAGTGAGACCCGTGGCAATGCCGGACAGCCGGCCGTCGCGTTCAAAAGCTCTGGCGGCCATGTCGACGGCTGTCGTCAGAGCCTCGGAAAAGCGCTGAAAGCCGCCGTCATAGCGGCCGGTCTCGGCAACCGAATAGAGCTTGCGCTCGGCCTCTTCGATTTGTTCGCGCGGCGAAGCCGCGATCGGCGCATCATAGGCCGCATTGACGATGTCTTCGCCGATGAGGATCAGATCGCGGCGCATCGCGAGATCATAGATCGTACGGCCGTAATCCTCGGCATTGATGATCGTCGTCGCCTCGCCGGCGAGCCGTGCGAGATATTGCGGGATTGTCACGCCGCCGAGATCATGTTCGCCGAGAAAGGTCTTCAAGGTGACCGGGGTCGCAAGCTTGCCGGCGCGGATGAGCTGGCTTGCGACATCAAAGGTGCGGCGATGCAGGTCCTCGGAAAAATGCTGCGGTTTCAAAAAATCCGAGACGCGGTCGAACGCATCATTATTGACGAGAATGGCGCCGAGCAGAGCCTGCTCGGCTTCGATATTATGCGGCGGCACCCGATAGACAGCCGATGCGACACCATTTGCAGACAGCGGCGCCGGCGCGTTCAACGAGCCGGTTCGACCGGCAAATTGGTCCAGGGTTGGCATAAGGGCTCGTGCAATTGGGCCGGGGTTCGGGCGATTCGCGACGCGAACCTTGTGGCACGCCAAAGCGGCGGAAGGGAGACAATTGTCGCGCCGGGACCGGCGTTGTCCCGCTATCCACATGCAACTAATACGTGTCTTCACCTTCCTAACTCCGCCATCGGCGCGCGGCCTAGCCAGCGATCGAGCAATGCGCTGGGCCAGACCACGTCGCCCAAGACTCTTGATGAAAGACGTGTTCTCACGCTCACGCTGCACCTTAACATCGCTGTAAAGCAGAGATTGAAGTGCAAGGGAGACGGGCCTATCGTTCGCAATCACCGCCGCAGCCGTGTGAGCCTGCTGCTTATCTCATTCAGCCAAGCTGCACGCGGTTCCTATTGCAGCGATGACGCCTCGCAATGCGGGGCCGATCCGTGCGGCGCTTGCGCCTGTGCAAAGCGCCCAACGGGAGCGACGAGAGCGTTTGCGCGCTCTCGGCAGCGAAGGAGAAGTCCGATGAAAACCAAGCAAGTCATGCACAAAGGCGTCGAATGGGTATCGCCCGATACGCCGGTGCGAAAGCTCGCGAAAATGATGCAGGAATTCGACATAGGCGCCATTCCGATCGGCGAATCCGACAAGCTCGTCGGCATGGTGACCGATCGTGACCTTTGCCTGCGTGCACTCGCCGATGGCAAAGATCCCGACAAATTGACAGCTCGGGATGTGATGACCGCCGGCATCATTTGGTGTCGCGACAACGAAGACGTCGAGGAGGCCGCTGATCTTATGGAGCGCAAGAGAGTGCGCCGCCTTCCCGTCATCGACGACAATAAACGCATGGTTGGAATCTTGAGCCTCGGCGATGTCTCGCATGCGGCTGGCTTGAAGGTGGCAGGTGAGCTGACGAAGGCCGTGTCGGCGCATCACCGTTAGCTTATTTCGATCGGGTGGACTCACCCGATCGGTATGACGCCGCGCAGTCTCGAGACCATTGCGCCCATCACGCATGAGACATCCGAGATATCGGATGTCTCAATGTCGAAAAAGCGGACCAAGAATCTGCTCTAAGCCTCTTCGCCGCCGGCCTCCGCCAGAGCTGCGCCGACTTCGAGACCCAGATCTTCCATGCTCGCGGCTTCGATCACGTTGATTTTTTCGCCCTTTGCCTGGCGTTCTGCCTCTTCCGGCGAGCGTGCGACGTTGATCGTGATCGGAACTTCCACTTCTGGATGCAGCTGGATGGGGATGGCGTGCACGCCAATCGCCTTGATCGGCGACTTCAGGGCAACCTGGTTGCGCGAGACGCTGAAGCCTGCCGCCGTCACGGCCTCGGCGATGTCGCGGGTGGAAACCGAGCCGTAGAGCTGCCCCGTCTCACCCGCTTGGCGAATGATGATGAAGCTCTGTCCGTCGAGTTTCTCGGCAACGGCGGCCGCCTCGGTCTTCAACTCGAGATTTCGAGCTTCGAGTTGCACGCGTTGATCTTCGAAGCGCTTCTTGTTTGCTTCGGTGGCGCGCAGCGCTTTGCCGCCGGGCAAGAGATAATTGCGGGCAAAGCCGTCTTTGACGCGCACTCTGTCGCCCATCTGGCCGAGCTTTGCGATGCGTTCCAGCAATATGACTTCCATGGTTCCGGTCCTTTCGATCAAATCAGGTTTTCTGAGGGACGACGCCAGGCTTGCGCTCGCGAAAGGCAAAGAAGGCATCGAGCAAGCCGAGCATGCCGAGCAAGGCGAACGGGATGAGCATCAAGAAGGCTGCGATTGCGGCAGAGACATAGATGGCGACAAGCAGCGCCGCGCGGAACTTGATGCCGCGCGTCAGGGCATGCGTGACCGCCAGCCCTTCCAGCACGAAGCCGGTAGCGAGGGCAGCGGCGGCGCATGAGGCGATGGCCCCGGCAAGGCCGTCGAGCAGGCAAGAGGCAAGGCTGGCGAGAAAGCCGAGAGCGAGGGCGCGCGGCAAGCGCAGTTCGCCTGCAATATCGGGCCATGGCCGCGCCAGCAGGTTCGAGACCTGAACGATGCGTCCCGCAAGCCAAAGATTGGTCACGAGCAACAGCAGGTAGCAGGACGTCATGACAGGCAGAAAGAGCCTGATATAGAGACGCGACAGAGCTTGCAGATCCATGCCCGCCGGCAATTCATGTGTGCCGGCGAACTCGAGAAGATGCGGTGCGATCGATGCCGCCCAGCGATCGACGAGAGTGTCGAAGCCACCATTATCCAGACTTGCCGCGATGAGCATCGAGACGATGATCGCGATGGCAGCCAGCACGGCATGGCCGAGAATGCGGCTCAGCGGATAGTAGCTGCGCGCAACCGCCTTCCCAGCGGCGGAGCCATCGCCGCCGCGGCAAAGGGCGTCGCGCCAAGGCAGCCCGGCCTGCGTCCGTCCGAGCCTAGCGAGGCGGGCCAGCCACCAAGCCGGAAATCCGTGCACCAAGGCAAATAGAGCGGCAAAAATCGCCGCCGTGACGAGCTTGGCTGTCCCGAAATCACCCGGCCGCGCGGCCATGAAAATGAACGTCGTGCCCGTACCGATCGCCGCCGCGCTCAATCCCGGCGCCCAGCCGAAGCCAAGCGTCGCGATCATAATCGGCAAAGGGGTAAGACAGGCGATCAAGAGAGCCGGCAGCGTCCCCTGCCGGATGACCAGACAGAGCAGGGCCGCCGTGAGTCCGGCACCGAACGCAGCCGGATATTTGAAGTCGAACGTCTGGGTAGACCTTGAAACCATCGCCGAGCTGTCCCGCGTCTGCGGTTAGGAAACGAGACCCCCGTGGGTTCGCTCCAGCCGAACCGACAGGTCAACCCTGGCGGTCTTCATTCATTGCGATTGGGCGTGCCAATCCACCGCGCTTCAATTGACGGATGGGCACCCATCCGTTGGCATTGCGAGCCAGCCCCGCGCCCGGCTCAGCGGATGACGTAGGGGAGCAATCCGAGAAAACGCGCCCGTTTGATCGCCTTCGCCAATTCCCGCTGCTTCTTGGCGGAGACCGCAGTGATACGCGAGGGAACGATTTTGCCGCGCTCTGAAATGTAGCGCGAGAGCAGCCGCGTATCCTTGTAGTCGATCTTCGGAGCATTGGGGCCGGAGAAGGGGCAGGTTTTGCGGCGGCGGAAGAACGGCCGGCGGGCCGGGCTTGCACTCGTGACCATCAAAAGCCTCCTTCTTCGGCCGGAGCCGCATCGTCGCGCGGACGCCGCGGCGGCCGATCCGGCCTGTCGCCGCGGCCACCGCGCCGGTCGCCTCTGTCGAACCGGTCACCACGGTCGCCGCGATCACCGCGGTCGCCACGATCGTCGTCGTCGCGTTTGCGCAGCATGGCGGACGGTCCGGCCTCCAATGCATCGACGCGGATGGTGATGAAACGGATGATGTCTTCGTTGATCCCCATTTGCCGTTCCATTTCGGTCAAAGCGGCGGGGGGCGCATCAATGTTGAGCAAAGTGAAATGCGCTTTGCGGTTCTTCTTGATGCGATAAGCGAGGGATTTGACGCCCCAGTATTCGAGCTTTTCGACTTTGCCGCCGAAAGACTGGACGATCGCTTTCAATTGCTCGCTCTGGGCCTCCACCTGCTGGGCGGAAATGTCCTGGCGCGCAAGATAGACGTGCTCATAAAGAGCCATGCTCTTGCCTTTCCTGGTTTAGATCCTCTGTGACGAGGTGACGCGAGACGGCGCTGAGCCCTTCGAGCCCCGGAAAGGCTCGAGCGAACGCACGAAGGCGGAGACACGGGAAGACGGATAATCCTGCACGCCGAGCTTTTCTCAGGAAAAGTCAAATTTTCCAGATAGTTCCGACATTAAAGAGAGGTAATGTCCGAACTGCTTTCAGGCGCGCCTTCCGTTCAGCCCCCAGCCGAAATCGCGAAGCGCGCTTTATACGCATATCCGCGGCGGATGCAAGGGGAGGCTGTCTTAGAGCATTTTCAAGCGAAGTGGACACCGGTTCGCGTGAAGAAAATGCGTCGAAACAAAGACCTAGAGCCCCGTTCCGATTCTATCGGAACGGAAAAGGCTCTAGTGGCAGGGCGATCGGGTGAAAGGCGCCCACCTTATCGTCCTCATCCTTCGAGACGGACCTTTCAGGGCCCCCTCAGGATGAGGAAATGGTACACTTGATTGCCCTGGTCTTTGCGGCGCCATCGCCTCGGCGCAGCGCTGGTCTTGCCTCAATATTTGCGGATGAGGCTGACCAGTTTGCCTTGAATGCGCACCCGGTCGGGACCGAAAATCCGGGTCTCGTAGGCTGGATTGGCCGCCTCGAGCGCGATCGATGCGCCGCGCCGGCGCAGCCGCTTCAGAGTCGCTTCTTCATCGTCGATGAGGGCGACCACGATTTCGCCCGTCTCGGCGGTTTCCTGTTTGCGGATGACGACGGTGTCGCCGTCGAAAATGCCGGCTTCGATCATCGAGTCGCCGCGCACTTCGAGCGCATAATGTTCGCCGGGCGACAAGATGTCCGGCGACAGGCTGATCGTATGGCTGCGGTTCTGCAGGGCGGTAATCGGCGTGCCCGCGGCAATGCGGCCCATCACCGGAATGGCGACCAGGCCTTTGTCGCCCGCATCTTCGCCGGGTGCAGCAACGGCCCTGACGCGGCCGAGATTGCCCTCGATCACACTGGGGGAGAATTTTGCGCCGCGGCCGGGCGTCGCAGGCGTCGAAGATTCCGGCAGGCGCAAAACCTCGAGCGCGCGGGCGCGATTGGGCAGGCGGCGGATGAAACCACGCTCTTCGAGCGCCAGGATCAGCCGGTGAATGCCCGATTTCGAGCGCAGATCCAGCGCATCCTTCATTTCGTCGAAAGACGGCGGCACGCCCGTCTCTTTCAGGCGCTCGTGAATGAACCGCAATAATTCGTTCTGCTTTTTGGTCAACATGGGCTCGCTCGTTTGGCGGAGGGCCGTTTCGGGCAAGACTTTTTGAAAAGACCGAATCGGCGGATGTTCGAAGGCGCCGCTACCTTGAGAGATCGCCTTAAACAAAGAGTGAACGAAGTCTAGCCGTTCTCACTGTGTTCCGCAAGAGGGTAGAGGTACTGTCCGAACTTGGGGCCGAGTGTCCGAATTTGAGATGAGAAGTGTCCTAATTTCTTTGCCATGGAATTGACTTTGCTCGGCATCGCCCTAATTCAGAGGTCGGCGGGGATAAAAAGGAGAATGTTGTGTCTAATCCTTTTGGACGTATGAGCGCCCCAATGATTCAGCCCACGAAACAGGAATTGCGAGAGATTATTGATGAGCAAAGAGAGGAGTTGAAGCAAGAACAGCAACGGTGCCGTGATCTTCAAAAAGAATTGGATATAATGAGGCGTAAGCTAGACGCGGCCGCGAATCTACTTGGTAATCAACTGATCGAAGCAAAATTTCAACACGAGATCAGTACGGCAACAACTCAGCCACGCTTGCTACGACGAATATAGAAGCGACAGTGAGGCCGCCTCAATTGGCGGCCTCTTTAGTCTTCTTCTTTTGATTTTTTCTTGCGGCCGGTCCCGCCACACGCGGGGCATGGCGGTGGGCTAAGCTTTATGCCGCCATGTCTAACAGGCTGCAAAACAGGCGCGGAGCCTGTGCCGTTGCATGCTGGACACTTGTCCTCCATCCAATCCGATTTTGCGTCTTTCTCTTTCATCGGGCTCTCCAAAGGCGGCCTCAGTCGGTGGCCTTTAGACCTTTTTCCAAGCCAGCGCTTCAAGAATTTGAAGAGCATTGTTTGAGCTGGAGCACCATCCTGTGCTTTCAACAAAACGGCCATTAAACCATCGCGGTTGAGCGTCTGATGTACGTGGTGACAGCCAACCAAAGATCATGATCGGACTGCCATCTCGAGGAGCGCTTTCCATTAATTCGCCTTCATCCGTCTTTCGTTCAGCGTCAGCTAATCGATCCGCATCGGGGCCAACTTTGCTGAGCTTTTTCAATAGCTGAGTGCCTTTTAGGCGTCGGGTCTCAAGCCGCTTCAAAATTGATTCGTAGTCGTCAAGCATCGCCTTCAGCTCTTGAAGTCCATCAAGATCGACATCGGCAGTGATTTGAAGACGACCGCCTGTTTGTAAGACATTGAATTGGCTTTCGCCCTGCCCCCCAGCGCTTCCGGCATCAACTCGGGTGACCGTCGGGGCTTGTTGCAATGGCAACGGCGGAGTCGCCGGAGGCTCAACGACAGTTAGTTCACGCATCGGAATCCCTGCATTGCTGCCGAACACTTGGACATGGGCACCGTCCGGAAAAATGCCAACAACCCGGCGTGGCGGTTTGAACTGATCGACGCCGTTTGAGGTCCATTGGACAAAGTCCCCGATCTTGAACTCATCAATCGGCAACTCATTTTCCACACTTTCTTTTTCACCCTCTATTTCAGCTATCTTATCATTACCCTTGATTTTAGCAAACGCCATATTTTCTTTGTAGATACCGAGTGCTGCTCGAGCAGACTGTTCGTTTAGTTCACCATCGACCTTTAGCGTGCTCCGAGCGACGGCATCATCAGGGACGTTAGGTCCCCAATGTCGATTGAAAAGGGTTCGAAACAAGAGAGGGTTTGTCGCAAAGTCCTGAAGCTTTTGAGAGCGAATCTCTTCGCGTTCATCGCGAAAATAATCTAATGCGAGCTTGGTCAGCTTGACCTTGCGAGTCTCTTTTGCCCCAGCGTCTTCAAGTAAACCATACATTTTTAATGCGGCAACAGTTTGAAATCCACCACTGCTTTTGTCGCTATACTTCCAAACACCAAAGGCGCCGCTAATGGGCATTTCATTGCCACGCTGATCAGCGTCGTAAAGCTCCTTTGCCCGAGAAAGCGCCTTTTGCAAATTAATAAAGGGGAAGCGTGACCCGCCTTCGAATCCAGCCATTGCGGCCTCCTATCAAACCAACTAGTAGCTTGATAATCCATTTCTCTGAAATAGGCAAATATTTTTCTGAAATAGCCTGAAATGAATGGAGCAAGGGTTGACCGACCCTTGCGATTATGCGACTATAGCTATGGTTACGGAGATATTGATGACTAGGAGAGCGGGAGCCCTGGCGCGGCTAGCCGACGCGAGCAGGGCGAGGATGAAGGAAGGGCCGCTTCCCAGCCGGCAAAGTTGGGAGAAGCGGCCCTGCAATTGGCGCTTACGAAAATGGGGATTGGTCTAACGGCAGGACGCCCGGAGTTACGGTCGCGGCAATCCCGGTTCGAATCCGGGCTCCCCAAGAACCCGAATAAGTGGGGCCGAAGCGTTCCAGCGCCTCGACCCCGATCTAAACCCAGGGATTTGGCCCCCTGAGCATCGACCAACCCATAATATAGCATGGATGTCGCCGGCTTTCCAGAGTCGGGCTCACGGCCAATCCCCAACCCCATGGATTGGCCCCATGAACATCCTTTCTTTCGAACAGCAAGTCGCCGTCATAGCTCCCCTTACCGAGGGCTGTAGTATTCGCTCGGTCGAGCGCTTGACCGGCGTTCATCGCGACACGATCATGCGCCTTGGAGCCCGCGTCGGGCTTGGCGCGCTGAAATTTCATGACCGCACTGTTCATAGCCTCCAAGTTCCTCGCATCGAGTTGGACGAGGCATGGTCATACGTCGGTAAGAAACAGCGCAATTGGACGTCGGCCGATGGGCCGAACTTCGGCGACCAATATATCTATCTCGCATTGGCCTCGACCGCGAAGGCAATCTTGAGTTTTCGCGTCGGCAAGCGTGACTTCGAAAACACCCGGATTTTTGCCGATGATCTCCGCGAGCGCATCATCAACGCGCCAGAAATTTCAACCGATGGCTGGCCATCGTACGGACCCGCGATCCGCGATGCTTTCGGTTCGCATTGCAGTCATGGCGTGGTTGTGAAGACTTTTCGCGAAGATGCCAAGGGCATGGAGGCCGCGCGCCGCTATTCACCCGGAGATGTAGTAAAAGTAGAATATAAAGTAGCTAACGGAAATCCGAGCTACATTTCGACAAGCTACGTCGAACGGCAGAATTTGACGCTGCGGATGCAGCAGCGTCGGTTCACGCGATTGACGAACGCATTCAGCAAAAAGTTGGAGCATCACGTCGCGGCGATTGGGCTCTATGTGGCGCATTACAATTTTTGCCGCGTGCACGAAGCTCTAGGACGCCGCGAGACGCCAGCGATGGCGCTCGGCCTTACGGATCATGCTTGGACGATTGGCGAGCTTCTGATGGCATGCTTAGACAATGCGCCACGCGAGCCTCGGAAAACGCATAGTCCGCGCCGCCAGTTTCGCGTAATTGAGGGCGGCCGGGTTGATTAGGCTACCTCTTGACCTCGGGCAACTAAGAGTTCGAAAAGCCGCAGAGCCGCTTCAGCAGAGGCGGCCTTACCAATTACACTTATCTCCATATCGGGACACGCCTCATCTACTTCGAAAATAAAATAGCCAAACTCCCCTCCCAAGCCCTTCGCCCCGGTCTCTCGGTAGGTTTGCCCTGGCAGCGGTGCTATACATAAGGTTCGCGAATCGCTGATTCGCACGCTCAGGTTGAGGTCATCCATGGGCATCACCGAGAGAAAATACAGGTTCAGAGCAAGCCCCCAACTGTCTGCCGCTCAAATCGCGGCCTATCTCGTTGCGAGCCCGACGCGCCGCAAATCGATCATTCGTGATGCTCGATTTCCAAAGCAATCTGTTGTTGCACAGTATGGACGCGCGCGTGAAGGTCTGGTTACTTTTCTGAACGACGGGAATAGAAATATCAGACACTTGGTCGATGCAACTGATGCGCTCACGAAGCGACAGGAACGGAGAGACGCGACGGATTGGTTGAAACGTGATTGCAAACAATCGATTGAAGCGATTTCCGCTTTTCAGCGCGCCTATAATCGGCTCGGTATCAAAGTGGTGGATTGCCGAACGGCGCCGACGCGACTTCCTGTCCTCGACGAATGGGCCACCAAAATAAGTGTCGATCTCGATGTCACGCTTCATGTGCCAACTAATTCTGGTCGCGATCGTGTAGGTGCAGCTATTTTGCTTTTCTCGCGCGGCGAATCGGGGTCCAACACCCGAATTGAACAATCAAAAACAATCGCGACGCTGATCTTTCAGTTCTGTACACAGTTCATGGATGGGCGGGGCGACCCGGATAAGAAACTTTGTTTCGCGATCGACGTCTTTGCCGGTCTCTCACATGGTCCGCAGGGTATTCGCAAGTTGGACCACATTCGGGATGCTTGCGAAGAGATCGCAACCCGCTGGTCTGCGATCGATCCACCGGATGATTACGATGGTCCAGACCCCGGAAAATAACGGCCGCTCGAAGATGCAATTCCACCTGTCCTAATTTCCGTCCCCGTCTGTCCTAATTAGGTCAGTACCGAGGGTAGGGGGATTATATACTTGACAACGGAACACAAAGGGCAGAAGCGTATCAGCCGACAGGCCGACGCGGAACGTTTCACCTGCACGAGAGAAAAATTCATCCGTTCGGTTGAGGCCGAACTTATTGAGTATTTCTCTTGGACAAGCGTTGAAGGGCTTGTGAAACTAGAGGCCTGTTCAATAGCAGCTCTCGCGTTTTCACGTTTATTCCCGGTCCAAAAACATGCAGCCCAGTGCCGAGTTCGCGCAAGGTAAAATGGGCTGTTTGCGCTTCTTTTAAAGCGCGCTCAAAAGAGGCCTTTTTCCAAACCTGTATCTCACTGGTATCAATTTTCTCTAGATAGGCGACGCGGCCTGTAGCTTCCATCTCGATCTTTGCTTCGGCAGCATTGACATCTTGTCGAAGAAAATCTTCTGGGTCTGCCAGTAGAAGAGCGTTCGGAACGTCGCTAGAGCTACCCCATAGGTGATGAGCAAAACTGTTTCTCAGACGGCGCACTGGCGCAACCGCTTCGAAGCAGGCCTGGAAAAGCAAAAAATCTTGGCTCGATAGCTTAACTTTCGCCGCTGCCATTAGGGCAGCGCGCCTCGCATCACTACTAGTAAGCGCTTGATACATTGACACGCCAACTCTTGGATCAGATTTCAGCAAATCAACTAAGATTAATGACCATGTATGCTCAATACGCGATCCAATATCTATGATTCGCATCGCTGCCGAGCAAAGTTCTGGATGATCTAGCAGCGCTTTGGTGCTAAATAGAAATTTGGCATCTCGCTTAACACGCGACAATGGTTGTGGTGACATAAAAGACACCGCCTTTTCTTACAAAGGATCGTCCCATTGACCAAAGCGACCGATAAGAACATTCCGCCGGAAGCGGCGCAAATCATGAAGCGCATGGTCAGCATGCCGCCAAAGCCGCATGACGATATGAAGCTCGGCAAGTCTAAACCGAAAGCGGGAAGCGATTCAAAAGGCGTTCCGCCGCAATCCAAGAAACGGACGCCAAAAAAGCGCGGATAAAACTGAGGTATCTTGAAATGATGTCGAAAGACGCGACCCTCTCAAACTTTTCCGTCGCTGATGCTGAAGCCCTGATTTCGCCTGCTATGATGCAGGCCGGGGCGGAAAGGCTGTCAGATATTGGCGAGGCTTCTGTAGCCTATCTGGCAAAGGAGGCATTTCTCGCAATGGTCTTGGCTGCCAGTCGCGAGAACTCTCCGCTGGGTGTAGCGCTAAGACATGAGTCCCAACCTCTTTCGTAAATGAAGTGAATTCGACAATTCTTTCCGTCAAATTGGATAATTGCTCGGTCGTCACAGATTCCTGATGTAAAACTACGCCATTCTTTGCTGTGACTTGCGCCAATATGCCTTCTCCCCCGCCGAGGATCTGGGCCTGAACACCGTGAGTATAGTAATTGCGAAATTCGCGAAGACGGCTGAACCAGTCGACAAGACCGCTTATGTGCGATTGGAGGTTCGCAGGCGCCAGGTCGCGGGCCGCGCTTTTAAGAGCCTGCTCAAGGGATACAGCGCCGAGTTCGGCGACGAGAATCCAAGCTGCCTTTTCTTCTACACCCGAGAGATTGATTAGGAGCGCCCTTAATTCGGCCTCAGCTTCGTTCCAGCGGACGATCATCTCGCCAAGCGCGGCGTAAAATCGCTCAAATTCATTCATAGCGCTCGGCCTTTCTTTTTTCGCCAGCGTATAAAGGCGCGCGCTTGCTGCTTAAATGAACGCGGCTTTGTCAATCCGCCGATAGGTCAGGCGTTTTCCGGTGATGCCAGATGCTATCTTGGAAACGCGTTCCTGATCTTCAATGCCAAGCGCGGAACGATTGCTGTAGCGGAAATCGAATTCAGCCAAATAGCGGTGAAGATGCTTCTCGCCGCAATGCTGATAAATGCCTTTCATCCCGCGCTTGAAGATCGAATAATAGCCTTCGACGGTGTTGGTGGTGACCATCTTGGCGCCTTCGCGGCGCACATATTCGTCCTTCGCGTGGTTCACGGTGTCATGGCTATCAAAGATGGCCGCAATCTCGGGATACCACGCCGCTTGGTCGGTCATGATCGCGGTTTCGCGTTCGACGTTAGCGTGAATGAAGGGCTTGAGTTCTGCGATCGTGGTTCCGCTAACATGGAAGCTGCGGGCTGATCCGCCGCGCTCGACTAAGGTAAGAGCGACGCGACGAAAACCGCTTCGGCCACCCATTTTGCTTGTGGACTTTGGCGCGCCTTCGATCATGCCGAAAACAGTTTCGTCGATTTCAACGGTTTTGCCACCGCCGCCCATCGGACCAGGATTGCGATCAGTCATCGCTTCACGGATGCGGTGCGCCATAAACCATGCGGTTTTATAGGTAACGCCAAGCATGCGGTGAAGCTGATGCGCGCTCATACCCTTCTTTGAAGTTCCAAGAAGGTGCATCGCCAGCCACCATTTAGTCAGCGGGATTTTGGAGCGCTCGAAAACCGTGCCGACGGTCGCCGTGAATTGCCCATTGCAAGCCGCACAATAGTAGAGGCCAGGTCGAGCGGCCTTCCCTTGGGCCTTTGCGATCTTGTCTTGATCGATGTTGCCGCAGTGGGGGCAGATTGGGCCTTCTGGCCAGACGATCTTTTCAAGAGCTTCGCGGGCCTTGGTTTCGTCATTGAAGATTGGATTTTGTAAGTCGGCAGACATGATTAGCTCCTATGCATCAACTATAGGAGGATGTCTGTCCGTCGTCAAGTATATAATCCCCAGAGGGTAGGGGTACTGTCCGAACTTGACCGCGAGTGTCCTGATTTGGCTGTCGAAGTGCCCTAAGTTAGCTTCGGCATATGCGGGCTAGCAGATACGATGCTAAAATCTTGACGATGCGGCATGGGGCATTTTGGGAGAATAGGTCATGCGCAAGCGGTCTCTTTTCGTGATGGGATGTTTCGTTTTGGCTCTGGCAGCTGCTGCCGATCCTTCAAGCGCATGGGCAGGATGGGGATGCGCGGCTAGGAATCCCAGCGGTGCGTGGGGTAATAGTCACGGCTATTCCACCAGGGCGGAAGCCAGAGCGACTGCTATGCGGCTTTGCGGAAGTATGGGATGCCAAATCATTGGCTGCAGCCCTAACGTTGATTCATTGGAAGAGGCGAATGCAATGTGGGCACCCTCTAGCCCGATGACTAGGTGCGTCGGGTCAGACTGCTGAGGCAAAAATACTAACAGCGAGGCCGCCTCAGTTGGCGGCCTCTACGCTTTGTCATCCTGGCGCTCTGCATCAGCCAATCGATCTGCGTCAGGGCCAACATTGCTTAGCTGCCTCGACCTGAAGCAGAAGATTACGCCGTTTTTCCAGAGGAGTTGCCATGAGGCGGATTTTGCTTGCCTGTCTATTGATGGCTGCGACGACAGCATCCTATGGTCAAATGCGGAATGAGGACCTCACAGCATTGCCGCGAGCCTCCCCAGAAGCGGCTACGAAGTTATTCAGCGAGGCCGGATACTACATGGCTGTATTGCGTCGCTGCGGCACATCCGTCGACCTTGCATTGTTCACGCCCTTGCTGAAGCGATTCGGTAAGTGGCAGAAGCAATTGAATGCCGGCGTGCTGGCCGGGCAAGAGAGAGCCAACGCGTTGGGCGCGTTCGAATATTTTCCCGGTTCAAGTGAGTGCACCAGCGCCACCACCGGATACAACAATGCGCTCTCGTCGATTCAAGCATTGATGGCACTCCTGCCGAAGCGCTGATCGCTCGAGCGGGATGAGGAGAAGTGGGACGCTGCGCGGGTTTTCCGGCGCAATCAAGTTTACGCAGATTGCGCAAGCTTATCTGCATATCCCGCTCTAAATCTTTAGAATCGATCACGTTCATGATTTTGGAATGATTCAACCCAAAATCATTGTGATCTAAGCAATCGTGCGAGGAGGATTTCGATCTCGAGGGTCTTGCGGCCGAGCAGGCGCTCGAGCTCGCGCAGTTTGCTTTCGAGATCGCGGAATTTGGAAGTGCCGACGACGTCTTCGTCGGCCTCCACCGCGCGAATAACTTCGCGTGTGTTCTGGGTCTCTGGTTTTGGAAATTCTTCTGACATGGCCTCCATCCTGATCGGAGGCACGGTCTATCGCGAGTCTTGTGGCAGTTGCGCCATAATACCGCAATTCTGCATGGAAAGCTTGGCCGCAATCGATCGGTTGGATGTCGGGCCATCGGCAATGCTCTAATGGCGGGCGGACCATGTCCAGGCGGCTCCAAGGCTTCGCCTTCCTCTACTTCTTCGAAGTGTCACATATCTTCAATCAAATTGCGTTAGCGATACTCGCCAAGTGAGTCGCTGAAATGCTGTTCATCCTGCAGATCATTCTTTTGGTCTTATGGTTCACCGTGCTCCCGACGCTGCCTTGGTGGATCGTGTTTCTGCCGACACTCCTCGGGGCGGCACGGCTTTGCTACAGGCTCGCCAAACTCATCGGCGTCATCCTCTACGACACCAGAAACAACACGCACACGCCCTTCTTTAAGTGACTGCTTCCAGCCACAAAAAACTGCTGTGCCGGGACTGAGTAAGGTGGCCCGGAATATCAACCGCTGCATGTTTGTCGGATGGGCGACTCCTCTCCGCCATAGGGCGTCTTTAAGACGCCCGTCGCAAGCGACAGGCTATGGTGGGGAGAGGCTGGAAGTGGGGGTTTGTGGTGTGCTTCTCACATTAAAGCGGTGGAAAGAACCCCCACCCCGGACCGCTTAAGCGGTCCGACCCTCCCCACAGGGGGGAGGGTAAGCGCACTGCCCCGGCCATGCCGCAAATGTCAACGGTCCCTAGAACGGGCTCTGCACCTCAACTTTCGTCCGCCTCGTCTTGGTCGTCTTCCTCTTTCGGCAGCATCGCTTCGAATTGCGTCGCGAGAACCTGCACATCCTGCGGCGACGCATCGAGGAATTGCGCCAGGCTTTCGACGAGCGGATCGAGGGCGGCGCGGACGAGGTCTATTTCGCAGATCTCACACGTGTAGACGAGATTTTCCAGCAAGGCGCGCTTCTCGGCGAGGTTGCTGGTCATGGAACCCATGACCAGCACTGTGACAGTCTCGCTCTTGCGCAAGGTCAATATATTGCTCACGGGGAGATGCCAGGGGCCGAGTTCGACGAGACGGGCGGCAAAAAACGCGCCTGGTTCACTGGCTGCGGCGAGTTCATCATCCATCACGAGACATTCGCGCCCGTCGAGAAGATCGCCGACCAGGATAGCACCGTCGGGCTTTGCCTGTTTGAATTCGAATAGAGAGAAAGCGGCGCCGGGCAGAGCAAGCGCAATGGCGGCTTCGACAGGTTTTGAACTTTTCGCGAGTTTCTTGGCGATCCGGTCGATAGGACGGCCTTGCTCATCGCCGTCGGGCGAGGACAGGTAAAGCGCGAAATCCAAGAAGATCTCGCCATTTTCTTCAGAAAATTCGCTGTCGACGAGTTCGTCGACCGCCGCGGCGATTTCAGCCTTCGAGATTTGTGTCTCGCAATCTTCGAGACATGCGTCGAGCGCTTCGCGCAGCGCCGAAAAACCGAGCGTTGCGAAATCGAAATGCTCTGTCGCGCCATTATGTGAGTTGCCGTTCAATTTCGCCTCCGGTTGCTAGATCACGATGATTTTGGATTGATTCAATCCAAAATCATCGTGATCGATTCCATTAATTTAGAGCGGGATTTTAGCGGAAAACCGGTTTCCACTTTTCCGCATCCCGCTCTTGGATCTTTTGTCAAATACTGCCCGACGGCAGCCGGATGATTCGGCACAATGCGCCAGCTTCGGCCGGCGGCGCTTGGGGATCGCGGATGATGAGGCATTGCGCCTGAGTCAAGACCCGCAGGAGCGACGAATCCTGGGCGGCGAAGGCTGTTGCGATCGGCAAGCCATCCTGGCTCGGTTCGAGCGCCGCGCGCATAAAATCCTGGCGCGAATCATTGCTGCGCAAGGGGGCGCCGAGCCGCGCCGGCTCGCTCATGTCGGCACCGGCGCGCGGATCGCCGCTCAAGGCGCGCACCAGCGGGATGAGGAACAACAGGCCGCAGACGATCGATGAGATCGGATTGCCGGGCAGGCCGAGGATTTGCATGGCGCCGAGGCGGCCATGGATCAGCGGCTTGCCCGGCCGCATGGCGATCCGCCAGAAACCGAGCTCCATGCCTTCTTTGATGAGAGCAGGCTTGACAAGATCGTAATCGCCGACGGAGGCGCCGCCGAGTGTCGCCAGTACATCTGCATCAGCACTATGCGCGGCCCTGATGCCGGATTCGAGCGCCGCGAACGTGTCGCCGACGATGCCAAGGTCGATAGGCTCGCCGCCGGCAAGCCGCACGAATGCGGCGATCGCAAAAGAATTCGAGGTCACGATCTGGTCGGCGCCGATCGCCTCGCCGGGGCGCACCAATTCGTCGCCGGTCGCAAGAATGGCGATGCGCGGTTTGCGGACGACCGGCAGGATTGCGTGATTCATCGCCGCGGCCAGCGCGATCTCGGAAGGTCCGAGCCGCGTGCCGGCCGACAGCAAAACCTGGCCTTCGGTGAAGTCGAGTCCGGCCGGGCGGATCGCGGCGCCCGGCGCAACGCTCTGCAAGGCTTCGACGACGTCGCCTTCGACTTTGGCATTCTCCTGGATCAGGACAGCGTCGACGCCGGGCGGCACGGGAGCGCCGGTGAAAATCCGCACCGTTTGGCCGGGCCCGACCGACCCGGCGAAGCCGTGGCCAGCCGCGCTTTCGCCAATGCGTTTCAGGCGCGCCGGCAGATTGGCGACATCGGCGGCCCGCACGCCATAGCCGTCCATGGACGAGACCGCCACCGGCGGCTGCGTGCGCCTGGCGGCGAGATCGGCCGCAAGCGTCCGGCCGAGCGCATCGGACAGCGCGACCGTTTCTTGCCGGCGCGGACCCTGCGCGGCCGCAAGCACACGCCGGCGCGCTTCATCGACCGAGAGGAGCGTTTCGGTCATGGCATGTGGTCCTCGCCTCGGCGGCTATAATCGCCGGATTTGCCGCCTTTTTTCTCGATGAGCGTAATGCCTTCGATGCGCATCGACCGATCAGCGGCCTTCAGCATGTCATAGATCGTCAGGCAGGCTATGGCGACCGCCGTCAGCGCTTCCATCTCGACGCCGGTGCGCCCGACGACCTTGGCGAGCGCCGTGACCTTGATGCCCGGCAGTTCGGCAGAGCTTTCGAGATCGACGGCCACTTTGCTGAGCGCCAGCGGATGGCAGAGCGGGATGAGTTCGTGCGTCCGCTTGGCCGCCATGATGCCGGCGATACGGGCGGCCGCGAACACGTCGCCTTTCTTTGCATTGCCGGAGAGCGCCAGCGCGAGGGTCTCGGCGCGCATGACGACGCGGCCTTCGGCCACTGCGATACGTTCGGTGACGTCCTTGGCGGAGACGTCGACCATATTGGCTTCGCCGGAAGCGGCGAGATGCGAGAGTTGCGTCATTGGGGCTTGTGCGGTTCCCGGCGGGGGAGGGGTTCGCCGCTGAGCAGGCGCTGCGTGGCCGCCGCCACGTCGCTTTCACGCAGCAGACTTTCGCCGACCAGGATGGTGGAGATTCGAGCGCGACGAAGCCGCAGGCAATCCTCATGTGTGAAGATGCCGCTCTCGCCGACGATGATGCGGTCGGGTGGAATTTTTTCGGCGAGAATTTCCGAGGTTTCGAGCGTCGTCTCGAATGTGCGGAGGTCGCGATTGTTGATGCCCACGAGCCTCGTCTCGAGCTCGAGGGCGCGACAAAGCTCGGCCTCGTCATGCGCTTCGACGAGAACGTCGAGCGACAGATCATGCGCCGCCTTGTTCAGCTCGCGCGCCTCGCGATCGCTGACGCAGGCCATGATGATCAAAATGCAATCGGCGCCATAAGCCCGCGCTTCATAGACCTGATAGGGATCGAACATGAAGTCCTTGCGCAAGGTGGGAAGATTTGTGGCGAGCCGTGCCGCTTCGATATATTCGAGCTTGCCTTGAAAGGACGGCGTATCGGTAAGAATCGAGAGACAGGCCGCTCCCCCCTTCGCATAGGCGGCGGCAAGACTCGGCGGATCGAAATCCTTGCGGATCACGCCTTTTGAAGGGCTGGCCTTCTTGATTTCGGCGATGAGTGCGATCCGGCCTTCTTCGAGCTTGGCTTCGATCGCTTTGACGAAGCCGCGCGGCGGATCGCGATCATGGGCGCGCCGTTCGAGGGTCGACCGCGGCATCCGCAATTTGGCCTCGCCGATTTCCTTGCGCTTATAGGCTTCGATCTTCTTCAAAATGTCGGACATTGATTCCTCGCAGTTCAAGGCGGCGACTGCGCTGCGTTCGAGGTTTTGATAAGGCGGGCGAGGACGTCGGCGGCGCGCTTTTGATCGAGCGCCTCGGCGGCCAGTGCGGCGCCGGCTGCGAGGTCGGGCACCTTGCCGGCGACGACCAGGGCTGCCGCAGCATTGAGGACCGCGATGTCACGATAGGGCGTTTTGGCGCCGGCGAGAACGGCATTGAGCGCTGCCGCGTTATGGGCGGCATCGCCGCCCTTGAGATCGCTGAGGGACGCGCGGGGAAGCCCGGCCTCTTCCGGCGTCACTTCGAAGGAGCGGATGGCGCCGTCTTCGAGCGCCGTCACGAAGGTCGGTCCGGTCGTCGAAACTTCATCGAGGCCGTCCGATCCATGCACCAGCCAGACCCGTTGCGAGCCGAGGTTTCGCAGAACTTGCGCCAAAGGCTCGAGCCAGGCGGCAGAAAAGACGCCAAGCAATTGCCGGCGCACGCCGGCGGGATTGGCGAGAGGCCCGAGAAGATTGAACAAGGTCCGCGTGCCGAGCTCGAGCCTTGTGGCCCCGACATGGCGCATCGCGGCATGATGCGCCTGCGCCGACATGAAGCCGATGCCGGCCTGCGCTATACAGGCTTCGACCATTGCGGGACTGAGGCCGATCCGCACGCCGAGCGCGGTCAGCACATCGCTCGCCCCCGATTTCGAGGACGCGGCGCGATTGCCGTGCTTGGCAACCGGCACGCCGCAGGCCGCGACGATCAGCGACGCGAGCGTCGAAACATTGTAGGAGCCGTGGCCGTCGCCGCCGGTCCCGACGATATCGATCGCATCCGCGGGGGCAGTGACGCGCAGCATTTTGGCGCGCATGGCGAAGACGGCGCCGGTGATCTCGTCGACGCTTTCGCCGCGCACCCGCAAACCCATCAGAAAGCCACCCATTTGGGATGGGGTGACTTCGCCCGAAAGCAGCATGTCGAAAGCTTGCTCGGCTTCGCCGCGGCTCAAGGCCGCGCCGGTCGCGACTTTCGCAAGCAAGGGTTTGAACTCATCCATCGACGATCCTTCAGGGATAGTTGAGCGCTGCGGCAGGTCTCTCTTTACATGAACAAGAGAAGAAAGCGCAAAGGCGCACATGGCGTTGCGTTACGATGTTGACGGATGGTCCCTGTCCGTCAGTTAAATCGCAACACTAAGTCTTTGATCTAGCAAACAGACTTATCCTCTACCCTTGGCTTCCAAGCAGCTGGGTCGGACGCTCAGAGGCGTGGGCTGTTTGGTTCCACTCTGCCGCAAGATCGAGAAAATTCCGCAAGATCAGGTGGCCGTGCTCGGAGGCGATGCTTTCGGGATGGAACTGCACGCTATGCGTCGGATGGCTGCGGTGCGATATGGCCATGACGAGCCCGTCGGCCTCGGCGGTCACATAGAGATCGGCGGGCAGGCTGTCGCGCCGCAGCACGAGGGAATGATAGCGCGTGGCACGAAACGGCGCATTTATGCCGCGAAAGATCGTCTCGCTGGCGTGGGAGATCGTCGAGAGCTTGCCATGCACGGGCAGGGGCGCACGGATGACCTCGCCGCCAAAAGCATCGCCCACCGCCTGATGGCCGAGACAGACGCCGAAGAGCGGAATTTTGCCGCTCGCCGCGCGGATCAGATCAAGGCAAATGCCAGCCTCCTTCGGGGTGCAGGGGCCGGGCGAGAGCACGATCGCATCGGGGCGCGCGGCGAGGACATCGGCAACGCTGATCCGATCATTGCGATGGACGCTGACGTCAGCGCCGAGCGAACCCAGGTAATGCACCAGGTTGAAGGTGAAACTGTCGTAATTGTCGATCAGCGTGATTTTGAGCATCGGACCATTCCTCAGGCACCGTTTTGGGCTTTGCCGAGGAAGAGGTCAAGAACAGGGTGGGGACCCTAAGCGGGAACCGCTTGTGGGCGCACTGCACGTTGCCGCCAGCCATTTCATTCGGCCTTGGTGTAGTCCAGCCTTATATCATGGTATGGTCCATTCAAACTGGTACAGTTATTGGGGTTCGCCATGGCGAAGAAAAACAACGACGAGACTGCCGTCGGCGTGACTGCGTTCAAGGCGCAATGCCTCGCTCTGATCGAGGCTGTGGCGCAGGGCAAGACCCGCAGGGTTTTATTGCTCAAGCATAATCGGCCGGTTGCCGCCATCGTGCCGATAGCCGAGGACGTTCACGAGCTTTGGGGCGCCATGGCGGGAACGGTGAAAGTCTTGCCCGGTGTTGATCTGACTCAAGCGACGGGAGAGATTTGGGAAGCGGATGCCTGATCGTGGCGCATGCTGTTCTGCTCGATACATGTGCGGCGATCTGGCTGATGAATGGGGATGCGATGTCGCCGGAAAGTTTGGCTGCCATCAAGGCCGCGCAAAGCCGTAATCTCGGTGTTCATGTGTCGCCAATCACTGCTTGGGAAATTGCGATTTTGGTGGCGAGAAACAAGCTGCAACTCACTCTATCGCCGGAAGCCTGGTTTGCGACCCTCATCGCCTTGCCCGGCGTACGCCTCTCCGACATGGGGCCGGACCTGCTCATCGCCTCTGCAACTTTACCCGGCGCGCCGCCCAAGGGCCCTGCCGACCGGATCATCGCCGCGACAGCGCGTGCTTTTCGCTACGCGCTCGTCACTCGCGACGGCGAGCTCATCACCTATGGCAATGCCGGGCATATCGAGGTGGTGGCATGTTGAAGCCCCCCTCAAGAAGGGTGAGCGCCCAAATGTTTCGCTTTGTCTTGCGTATCACCTGACCTCGGAAGCGCCGGGTGCAATTGCCTTTGACCGTCTGGCCGTCGGCATTGGTGGCCAATTGGCCGCCATAGGCGATGCCGACCGGCTCCCTTCAGCGGGCGAGATGTTCATCGACCGTATCGTGAAAACAGCGGATCGATTGTTCGAGCCCGCCGAGCAATAAATCGGGCAATGCCCCCGAGGCGAGGCCGATTTGCTCGAGCGCTGCGGCGCGGAAATCTTCGCTGCCGAACACGCCACTATCGAGCAAGTCGAAGGAGCGGCCCCAGTGGTCCTCCGCCTTGTCGGTTGCCGGCGCCTCGGGGATCAGCATGAAGTCTTCGACCAAGGTGCGGTCGACGCTTTGCGGATAGGCGACCAGGATGTTGACGTAGTCCGGGCTGACGATGATCGTCGTCGCCGGAAAGGCCGTGTACGTATACGTGATGGCGCGGCGCAGCTCTTCGAAATCTTGTGTGTTGGCGGCTGCGAGGTAGTCGAGGCGGCCGACCCCGGCGCGCATATGCATGCCGATCCGATCGCCGACAGTCACCGATTCGGCGAAGAACGGCGCGATGGTTTTGGCGTGCAATCTTTGGATGTGATAGGATTCTTGAAAGGCGTCGATGATCAATTTCCAGTTCGCCGCCACGTCATGCGTGTGCCGGCGATAGAGATACATATCGGCGAGACCGAAGGCATCGAGATCCTCGGCCAATTCGCCCGTCACATCGGCAAAGTTCGGCGGATTCGCGCGGTCCAAACCGACCCAAATCAGGCCGCCGGCCTCGCAAGACGGCATCGCCGGCAGGCCGTGCTGTTGCTTGTCCAACCCGGGAAAGGTGTCCGCGCGCGGCAGCCCGATCAGGCAGCCATCCAGCCGATAGCTCCAGGCATGATAGGGACAAACCGCGGCCGCAAGTTTGCTCGGTTCGTGCGAATCGATGACTCGCGTGCCGCGATGCTGGCAGACATTGAGCAAGACATGCGCTTCACCCTGATGGTCGCGCGTGACGAGCAACGGCAAACCATAGGCGTCATGCGCCATCGCCGTGCCAGATTCCAGCAGCGCCGAGGGCGCGACCGGCAAAGGCAAGCGGCGAAACAGCCGTTCGCGCTCGGCGGCGAAACGGGCCGGGTTGACATAAGTGTCGGCCTTGACGCTGGCGCGTGCAGCCGCGGCGCACGGCTGGTGTTCGACGAGCTGACGGGCGATATTCACCTGTCCTTTGGTCGGCCGCCGCATATGTGCGATCTGGTCCATGCTCTCCTCCCGGATTTGGGCCTGCTTATGGTGCCGCGCTTCGACGCGTTTTAGGGTGGCGCCTTCGGCAACAAAGCGACTTCCGCCGCCGTGGCGACTGTTTCGATCCAACGGCGCTCGTCGGCGAGCAGATCCTCGGCGATCCCCATGCGCGCGAAGGTCGGCCGAACGATGAACGCATAGGAGAGGCTGCCGAGAAACTGCGCCAAGAGAGCAGGGGCCGGCCCAGGGGCGGCCAAACCGTCGCGCTGCGCTGCCTCGATCAAACGGCAAAAGGTTGCGACGAAATTGGCGAGCGGCAGCGTCCTCGCGTGTTCGACGCGTCCGAGATTGTCCAATAATTCGCGCAGGATCAAACGGCCGCGCAGCGGATTGCGGATCATTCCGTCTGTCTGATGGCGCAGGGCGGCGCGCAGCTGCATTTCTGCCGAGCCTTGCAACATTAGAACGGCTTGCAATTCGCCATCGAGCTCCTCGGAAAGCCGCAGCAGGACCGCCTTGTAGAGTTTTTCCTTGCTGGCGAAGTGATGCAGCACTCCGGCATTGCCGATGCCGCAAGCGACCGCGATGCCATTCAACGAGGCGCCGCGGAATCCGAATTCGGAAAACTGGCGCTCGGCCTCGTCAAGCAGCAGCCGGCGCGTCGCTTCGCCCCGTTGCCGGAACGCGGGCGCGAGCTTGAGCCCTTTGGTCATAGTTGAAAGAATACCAACCAACTGGTCGGTGGGTCAAGGCGGTGCGCGAAGAATTCCAACTGTCACAATCGAGCAGTAGGTTGCATTGCAAGATGCCGAAAGACGAGTGCGTTTTCCAGGCCGGCAAGACAACGCATGTTCTTGGCGTCGCCAAGGAGGTTTCTACCGTGTTTCTGAGCTGAAAGGCCGAACCGTTCATGCGGCCGATCGCAACACTGGATGTGCGAGAAGACGGGCACATCGAGGGGTGAAAAATGACCGAAAGCGGCGCTTCGCTGCAAAGTCGCGATGGCTATTTGCAGACGCTGAAGGAGGGCTTGGCGCACTCGTCCCGGCAAATGCAGCTGTTGATCGACTTAAGCCGGCGCCACAGCGAAGCGATCGGCCAGAGCCAACTGGAGACGGTGCGTCACACGCTGTCGGCGCTTCATGCGATGACGCCGGTCTTGGGGAAACCCAAAGCTGCGGACGGCCTTTCGGAATATCTCCTCGACTGCGGGCAACGCTGGGTTCTGTTTCTCGAGACTTTGTGCCGGCGCGGCGATTCCTACATTGAGCGTGAGAAAGAAGGGTTTAAGCCGGTTCTCGCCTTCGACTACGACGTCGTCGTCGATGGCCGCAAGCTCGAGCGCCCGGTCAATTATTCGCTCGTGCGGATCGAGCCGCCGCAGGGTTTCTGCCCGCCGCGCGATGACGCACGCCCTTGGGTCATCATCGACCCACGCGCCGGACACGGCAGCGGAATTGGCGGATTCAAGAGCGAGTCCGAGGTCGGCGTTGCGCTGAAGGACGGGCATCCGGTCTACTTCGTCATCTTCTATCCCGATCCAGAGCCCGACCAGACGCTGGCCGATGTGTGCGCGGCCGAGGCGGCCTTTCTGCGCGAAGTTCGCGCGCGCCACCAAGACAGTCCAAAACCCCTGGTGACCGGCAATTGCCAGGGCGGTTGGGCCGCGATGATCCTCGCTGCGACCCATCCCGATTTGATGGGTCCCGTGGTCATCGCCGGCGCGCCGCTTTCCTATTGGGCCGGCGAAATGGGCCGCAATCCGTTTCGTTACATGGGCGGCGTCGCCGGCGGAGCCGTGCCGGCGCTGCTCGCCTCCGACCTCGGCGGCGGCAAATTCGACGGCGCCAACCTCGTGTTGAACTTCGAGCACCTCAATCCGGCGAGCACTTGGTGGCGCAAGAACTACAATGTGTTCGCCGACGTCGACGTCGAGGCCGATCGCTTTCTCGAATTCGAGAAATGGTGGTCGGGTTTCTATTTCATGAACGAGAACGAAATCCGCTGGATTGTCGAGAATCTATTCATCGGCAACAGGCTGACCCGCGGCGAAGCCTTCTTGAGCGACGGAACCCCGGTCGATCTGACGCGCATCGAGGCGCCTGTCGTCGTGTTCGCCTCGCATGGCGACAACATCACCCCGCCGCAACAGGCCTTGAACTGGATTGCGGACCTTTATGCTTCGGTGAAGGAAATTCAGGTCCGCGGCCATGTCATCATCTACACCCTGCATGACAGTGTCGGCCATCTGGGCATCTTCGTTTCCGCGCAAGTGGCCAACTTGCAGCACCAGCAGATCACCTCGGTGATCCAGACGATCGAGGCCTTGGCGCCCGGCCTCTATGAAATGCTGATCGAGAAGGACCAAGGCGTCTTCAAGGTCTCGTTCCAGGGCAGGACCATCGATGATATTCTGGCGCTCGATGATGGACGCACGGAAGAAGTCGAATTTGCCGCCGTCGCCAAATATTCCGAGTGGGCGACCAAGACCTACGAGCTGACCTGGCAGCCTTTGATCCAGGCGATTGTCACGCCTGCGCTTGCCGATGCGCAAAGGCAGCTCCACCCGATGCGGCAGCAACGCTACTTCTTTTCACACAAGAACCCGCTCCTCGCAGGCATTGGCGAACTCGCTGAGGACGCCCGCGCGTCGCGCGCCCCCGTGGCCAAGGACAACGTGTTCGTCCAGCTCGAACATCTCAATGCGGATCTCGTCGAAAGCGGCTGGAACTTCTATCGGGATATGCGCGATGCCTGTGTCGAGCTCGCCTTTCACTCGGTGTACGGCACGCCTTGGATGATGCACCTCGGCGCGACGAGCGATCGGCGTCCGAATGCGCATGACATCCGCAAGTTCCCGCAGGTTCAAGACGTGATCAGAAAGGCAAAGCTCGGCGGCTATGCGGAAGGCATCATTCGGATGTTGATTCTGCTTGCCCGCGCGCACGGCTCGGTGCGCCGCGAGCGGCTCGAACGGTCCAACAAAATGCTTCATTCGCGTCTGCCTTTCAACGCGATGTCACCCGAACAGCGTACCCACATCATTCATGAGCAAACGATGATCGTGGAATTTGCCGGCGCCGACGCTATCACCACGTTACAGACGCTCCTCAAAGACGACGTCGATCGCTATCGGGCTTTGAATTTCGTGCTCGACATAGCAGGGCCCGTCGAAGAGATGGATGCGCCGACCATCGCCATGTTCCAGCGCTTTCAGGCAGCGTTGCTGACGATGGCGAAGGAATGGCGGGACCCGAGGTTTGCAGCGGCATCAAATTCCGAGCCCGCGCCGGTTGCGGTATAAAATTGCTGCAGCAGCGGGACGGCGATGAATCGCGTCCCACTGCTGGGATGTAGCGTGCCTTCGCCCCGCGCGCGAAATCGGACGTCGCCAAGGGCGTGCGATGGGGCTCGCTGCGCTGAAACGTTGCGGGCGAGCCCCCGCACCGCCTAGATCGCTCCCTCGAACTTGAACGACAGCTTCAGCTTGGTCCGGTAAAACTCGATCTTGCCGTCCTTGATTTGCAGGTCCTGCTCGGTCACTTCTGCGACGCGCAGATCGCGCAGCGACTGTGCGGCGCGCTCGACGGCGGCTGCCGCGGCGGCCTCCCAAGATTTCGGCGATGTTCCGATGATTTCGATGACTTTGTAGATACTGTCAGTCATGGCGTTTCTCCCTGCCCGAGGCAATCGTCGCATCGGCGCAATCAAGCTGCGCTCGGCGCGAGAATTTGCTTGGGCTGCTGCAGGCTATCGTCTATTGGCGGTCGCGTTCAAGGGTTTGCCGCAATTCTTAGACCGGATGCTGCGTGCTGCATTGCCGAAACGGCAAGGCAGAGCAAGTCCGGTGTGGGAAACTGGGCTCGACTTGAGGTGAGTCAAACTTTGCCGTTGCATGAGCCGCAGCATGCCGCTCGAGTCCGGAAAAGGAAGTTTGGGCGCAATGACGGCATTGCGCGGCTAAGTTACGCTGAAGTCCGGATGGAGACGTCTTATGAGGAAAGCAGATGGCGAAGACCAAGGGACTTGATGGCGAACTCGCCCGTAATGCAGCGGAGACGACGATCATCGAGGACCGCTGGCATGTCCTCGGCAATGCCGCGCCGGTCGGCAGGCCGCCGGACGGCTACAATTATGTGCAGGAGCTGACGCGGCTCCAGTTCGAGCTTCTCAAGCTGCAGGAATGGGTGCGGATACAGGGCCTGAAACTGGTCGTCGTGTTCGAAGGCCGCGACGCTGCCGGCAAGGGCGGGGTCATCCGGCGCATCTCGGATGCTCTCAACCCACGCTATTGCCGCACCGTGGCACTCGCCACGCCTACCGAGAAGGAGCGCGGCCAATGGTATTTCCAGCGCTATGTCGCCGAACTGCCCTCAGCCGGCGAGATCGTGCTGTTTGACCGCAGCTGGTACAATCGCGCCGGCGTCGAGCATGTCATGGGCTTCTGCAGCGACGAGGAATACCAGGAATTCCTGCGCGCCTGTCCGCTTTTCGAGGAGATGCTGATCCGCTCCGGCATCCACCTCGTCAAATATTGGTTCTCGGTAAGCGACGAGGAGCAAGAAAAGCGCTTCCTCGAACGCATGCGCAATCCGATCAAGCGCTGGAAGCTCAGCGGCATGGATATCGAAGCGCGCAAACGTTGGGTCGATTATTCGCGCGCCAAGGATGTCATATTCGAACAGACCGACACGCCGATTTCGCCTTGGTATGATATCGATTCCGACAATAAGAAACGGGCGCGTCTCAACTGCATCGCCCATCTCCTCGGCCGCATCCCCTATATGGATCTCAGGCCGGTGGAGTTCGACCTGCCGCCGCGCGGCAAGACTCACGGCTACAAGCGGCCGAAGCTTTCGAGCATAAGGTGGATCAACGAGCCCTATTGAGTTCGCCATTCTGACGCAAGCATGGGCTGCTAGCCTCGGTGACGATGGCCAGCACTCCCTTCTCAATCGACCGGCGGAATTTGCTCGTAACAACTCTCGGCGTGTTGGGCGGCAGCTGCTGCCCCTGGCACGCCTCAGCCGAACCGGCCGGCCAAACCCTCGTTTCGCTCGATCAGATGATCGGGCAGATGATCGTGATGGGGTTCAAGGGCTCTGAACCGAATGCGCCTGGCGCGCAAGCCGTTGCGGAATGGCTGCGCAGCGGGCTCGTCGCGGGCGTGATCTTTTCAGACGCCAATCTAGCGTCGCCGCAGGGCGCCCAGCGCCTGACGCGCTGCTTTCGCGAGGCGGCAGCGCCGGCGGTGCCGTTTCTCTGTGTCGACCAGGAGGGTGGGGCGGTGGTGCGGCTGCGCGCAGAGCGTGGCTTCGAGCCGCTGCCTGCCGCAAAGGTCGTCGCGACGACATCTCCGCAAAACGCCGAGCTTCTCTATGAGCGCACTGCAAGCGAACTTCGCCGCCTCGGGTTCAATGTGAATTTTGGACCTGTCGTCGATCTCGCCTTGAATAACGACAATCCGATCATCGAGGCGCTCGGCCGCAGCTACGGCGCCGATCCCGAAATCGTCGTCAAATATGCGAAGGCCTTCATCAACGCGCATCGGCGCAACCATATCCTGACGGCTCTCAAACATTTTCCGGGTCATGGTTCGGCCAGCGTCGACAGCCATCTGTCGCTGCCGAACATCAGCGGAATCTGGCGCCGCGACGAACTGCGCCCTTTCGCCGACCTCGCCCATGGCGGCTATGCGGATATGATAATGGTCGGGCACTTGGTGCATGACGAACTCACCGGCCCCGGCCGCCCCGCCTCGCTCTCGGCACTCGCCGTACAAGGCCTCTTGCGAGACAGGCTGCACTATGCCGGCGTGGCGGTCTCCGACGACATGCAGATGGGCGCACTGACGCACTTCTTTGCGCCGGACGAGTGCATTCTCCTCGGCATCGAGGCGGGCATCGATCTTTTCATTTATAATAATCGCGACCATCCGGATCCGCAGATGCCGGGCCGCTTCCATCGGGTCGTCAAGGCGGCCATAGATAGCGGACGATTGAAGCAGGCGCGCGTTGAGGCGAGCTTCCGCAGGCTCCGGCAGCTCGAGCGCCGATTGGATTCCAATATTGCCTGGCTCGCAAAGTGAAACGAGGAGGAGCGGCGAGGAGGCAGGGCGCGTATTTGTGCGGTCCCCTCAGCTTGGCCGAGCTGCGCGCTCAGCGCTCCAGTGACACGCGGCAGGAGGCGCCCGGCAATCAGCCGATCGTCTTCCGCTATGAGATGCTTGCCGTCTTCCTGCCGGTATCCCGGCGACATGTCGGCGGTCGATTCGACAATGACCGAGCCGCTGTTGGTGCAGTCGAGCTAGACCGCGGCGGCGCTTTCGTGCTAAAAGGCAGGCGTGAGGCATACCGGTAATTCCTAAAAGGTACGCCGGTCAATAAGGGGGGAATAAAACATGGCAATGCATACGCCGTCCGCATGGACTTTCTGGCTTTCACTGGTGCTGGTAGTACTCGCGATCGTTTCGACGTTCGTGAAGATTCCGTTCATCAGCATGTACGCGTTTTGGGTCGCGGTCATTGGCTATGTCGTTCTAGTGATTGGCTGCACGCTCAAGACGGCGTGAAATCGATCGGCGCATGATCCCGAAAAGGTGCAGACTTTTCGGATGGAGGTCATGCGTCAAGACAAAGACTTGGGGCGTTGTTGCGATTCAAACTGCAGAATCGACCGCGGGAGTTGATGGAGGGCGGTTGTGGCGACATGAAGTGCCGCCTCTAACAAGATCGCCGCGGCACCGGAGCTACGCGCCCATTGAATGCGCGGCAGGGGTCAATGGATCGCGGCGTACATGATCTTCTCTTCGGTCGCATCCGCGGCGTCGAATTCCGCGACGATGCGACCGAGCCGCGCCACCAAGATTCGGTCCGACACGCTGAGGATCTCGGGCAAATAGGACGAAATCACCACCACTGCCTTGCCTTCATCGGCAAGCCGTCGGATCTGCGCGTGAATCTCGGGGATTGTGCCGACGTCGACGCCGCGCGTCGGTTCGTCGAAAATGATGATCGAGGGATCCTGTGCGAGCGACTTTGCGACCATTACTTTCTGCTGATTGCCGCCGGAGAGCTCGATGATCTTGGCTTTGCGCTGCAGGGCGGTGATCTTGAGACGCTCGACCCAGTGATCGGCAAGCCTGCTGCGCTTCGCCTTCGAACGAAGGAAGCTCCAGCCCGCGCGCGTGGCGAGATTGCCGATATAAACATTGTCATCGACCACCATAGTCTCGAAGAAACCATCCAGTTTACGGTCCTCGGTAATGTAAACGATACCGTCGTTGATCGCCTGCCTCGGGACCCGATAGCGGATCGGCTTGCCGCGCAATTTGATTGTGCCGCCGTTGATCAGATTTCGTTTCAATGCGCCATAGATGATCTTGGCTGTCTCGGTGCGGCCTGAGCCGATGAGACCGGCGATGCCGACGACTTCTCCGGCATAGATCGAGAGCGACATGTTCTTCACGATATTGCTGAAAGTGACGTTCTCGACCGTCAGCACTTTTTCGCGCCGCTGTCTGCGACGTTCCTCGTGACCGGCGCGATGAGCGTAATAGGTCTGCGTGATGTCGCGGCCTACCATGTAGCGCACCAACTTCTCCCGCGTCATCTCCGAGGTCTTGGCAGTGAGCACCAGCTTACCGTCGCGCAGGACCGTGACGCGATCGGAAATCTGCAGCGATTCCTCGAGTGCATGGGAGATATAGACGATGCCGACGCCGCGGCTGCGCAGGTCGCGCACCAGATTGAAGAAATGAACGATTTCTTCGGGCGTAAGGCTCGCCGTGGGCTCATCGAAAATGATGATGCGGGCGTCGTTATAGACGGCGCGCGCAATCTCGACCATCTGCTTCTTGGCGGTTCCGAGCAGGCCGACCGGCGTTGCCGGGTCGATGTGGAAATTCAGCGATTGCAGCAGCTGCTGCGCCTCGATGTTTATTTTCTTGAAGCTGTTGATCAGTTTCTCGCTGCCCAGCTTCACGTTCTGTGCAACGGTCATGGTCGGAACGAGACTTGTCTCCTGGTAGACCATGAAAATCCCGGCGGCGATCGCGGCGCCCGGACGCTGGAACTGCGCTGCTTTGCCGTCGACATGATATTCGCCCGACGTCAGCTGGATGGCGCCTGCGATTGCCTTGCAAAGTGTCGATTTGCCGGCGCCGTTCTCACCGACGAGCGCATGGACCTCGCCGCGATAGAGGTCGAAATTGACGTTCTCAATGGCATGCACGCCGCCATAAATCTTGCAAGCGTCGACAATGCGCAGAACCGGCTCGCGCGCGGACTCGACAGGAAATGTCGGCGCGGGCGCGGTCATCACATCGCTCATGCTCTGCTCCTCGTGCTGTC
Organism: Beijerinckiaceae bacterium; assembly: GCA_052148755.1. GTDB lineage: Bacteria > Pseudomonadota > Alphaproteobacteria > Rhizobiales > Beijerinckiaceae > Methylovirgula. The sequence continues at coordinate 31,071 of JBKQHN010000065.1, forward strand.
AAGAAGGATCCGGCCGCTGCCTTTCGACACGATGACCAGCCCCTGCGGCGTCTCGCAAACCGCGGTAATGCCGTGATGACGCCCACCACGGCGGCTGTGCAGGCTCGCCAGCACGTCGCCGTCTTCGTCGACGCGCACGACAAGCCCGTAAGAGCGCGGCGGCGCCCAGGGCTTCTCGATGCCAAGCGCCTTGACATTGCCGAGCTGCATCGGCTCGCGGCAATCATCGGTGGTGGCGAGCGCCGGACCGATCCAGAATTCCGGCGGAATCGTCCGTATCATCTCTTCGCGAAAATCGTCCTCGCGCAAGACGAACTCGACAAGATGCGTGCGCACCGCAAACTGGCTGAGCCAGAACCCGCCGCCGGCAGACCGACTGAGGCGAGCTGGATAGCCCGGCATATTGCCCATGACCACCTTTGCCGGGCCGAGAGTCCTGCCGATGACCGGTGCGCAGCTGAGCCGATGGCTCCAGCTCTCGGTGAACCACAAAGTTTTCGCATCGTGCGAAAATGCCAGTCCATGCGGAAATTGCAGACCGTCCAGGAGGATTCGCGCCTCTTCGAACGCCGGGCCGCAAGACAGGAGACGGCCGTCTTTGTTCTTTTCCATCAGGTCGCGGAGCCAGTTCTCCGGCGCATTGCGGGTGCTGCCTTCGGCGAGAAAGATCGTCCCGTCGGGCGCCGCGGCGACATCGGTCAAGCAGTGCAAAGGCTGATCGCCAATCTGATTGAGCCAGCTCTGCCGGCCATCGCGGCCGATCGCGGCAAGGCCAGCCCCCGCGACGCAGACCAGCAAGCGACCATCGGGATGAAAGGCGAGCCCACCGGCCGTGCCATCGAGCGTGGCGAAAACACTTCGTTCGCCAAACTCCTCGCCGGATAGGCGCAGGATCTCGTGGCCGGCGGAGACATAGAGGGCACCGTCCGAGCCGATTGCCACATCGTCCGCACCCGGGATCGGCGCGCCGATCGGGCGAATGTGATCCAAGAGGTCGTTTGGCGTCAGCGCACCGTCCATGGCAGGAATCGGGTGCTGGTCGCGGTCTGGAAAGACGATCTGCTCCAGGTCGCGCAGGATTTGTGTGAACATTCCCATGATCAGGCCTGGTCCCGCCGTTTATTGCCCCAATAGGCCTCATAGCCGGTCCAGGTCGAATCCACGCCTTCGAGCTTCACCCGGCCGATCCGATTATTTTCCAAACCACCGAGATAGAGATAGCCCTTGTGCTCGCGCATCGAGGTCAAAGTGGAATGAGAAATTCCGGTCGGATCCCAATAGGATTCGAGGACCTCGCCGGCGTCGGTGAATTTGAGCACGCAACCGTGGTTCAGACCCGGCCCCAACCATTCGTCACCTGGCACCTGTTTGACCATCCGCAGCCGGAAATCCGGCTTTCTGGACGCAAGATCGAAGACGGGGTTGCGGACGCCGATGAGCGCCAGCCAGTAATTGCCGTCGGAGGCGCGATTGATATTGTCGCAATTGCCGGGCAATTGTTCGAGCAGGACTTCGAGTTCGCCCTTGCGCGGCCCTTCCAGCCAGTACCGAAAAACTTGGCACAGCGTCGTGCTGGCGATGAGCACGGATTTGCCGTCATGCGAGACGCAGATCCCGTTGGGGAAGTGCAAATGATTGATCTCGGTCCAGGTCTTTTTGGTCGCCGGGTCATAGACCACGAGACGGCCATTCGGCCGTCCTTCCACTATGTCGAGCGAGTTCGTCGTCATCTCGTAGCGGGTGGTGCAATCGCTGAAATAGATCTTGCCATCGGGACCGATGTCGAGGTCATCGGCCATGCGCAAACGGCTGTCGTCGTTTAATTTGTAGAAGGTGCGGTCGGTCTCGTCGGTGACCTTGAAGACAGTGCCGTCGGGTTTGACGCCGTAGACACCCATGCCGGCGACCGCGACGATGAGATTCTCGTCCTTGTCGAATTGCATGCCGAGAGGCCTGCCGCCGATATGGGCGAAGACTTCGCGACGTTCGAAATTCGGACCGGAGAAACGGATGATGTTGCCGTCGCGGGTGCTCCCATAGACCCGGTCTTGGCGGTCGATGACCACGTCCTCCGGACCTTCGACCTGATTGAGACCGATCGCCTCGGCATTGACGAGCCTGTCGTTCTGGGCGAAGGGCGTGCCGCTGCCGCGCTGAAGCGACGGTGCGCGTGCAAGGTCGACACAGGCGGGATTGACATAGATCTTCTGCGCCGCTTTGCCGCGATTTTTCGTCCACTTCACGTCGATGCCGACGGCCACGAGCACGATGATTCCGATGACTGCCGAACCGACGTAGCCCGGCACACCCAAGCGGACGAGGCCGTTGACCAGCATGAAGACAATGAGCCCACCGATCATCGCGCGCCATACCGTACCCCTGCCGCCGGCGAGCGACACGCCGCCGAGCACCACTGCGGTCAGCGCCTGGAATTCCCAGCCGACGCCTGTGGTAGAATCAGTGCTGTTCTGACGCGCGGCATAGAAGACGGCGGCTGCGGCGCAGAGCAGGCCGGAAAGGACGTAAGTTGCAAACAGCATCCGCTCAACACGGATGCCGGCGTGGCGCGCAGCCTTGCGGCTCGCCCCGATCGCGGTGAGATGCCAGCCAAGGCGCGAGCGGCTGAGGAAGATGTGGCCGACGATCAGCACGACGAAGAGCGTCGCAGCATTGATAGGTATACCGAGAACAGAGCCTTCGCCGAAGAAGTCCCAGGCATCGCTTTCAATCGTATTCGTCGCGAAGACGGTAGCGAACTTGCCGTTGAGTATGTTGACGCTGGCGCGCACAATGATCAACATCACCAGGGTCGTGAGGAAAGGCCGCGCCTTGAGATAGCCGATGAGGAGCCCGTTGATCCCGCCGATCGCCGCGCCCGTGGCGAGCGTGGCGAGGACGGCCGCCCAGACCGGCCAGCCCATGACGTACAGAAAGAATAATGCCGCGAAATTGCAGGCGGCGAAGATCGCGCCGACGCTGAGGTCGATGCCGCCGGTGATCAGGCAGAACGCCATGGCGAGGGCAACGAAGCCGAACTCGGCATACAGCCGCATGAGCGATCTGACGTTGTCGACACTGGCATAGCCGGGAATGGTTACGGCGAAGGCCAATGCCAAGGCGATCATCACGGCGAAGGGAATCACCGGCTCGAACCATTGCTTCAGCAGCAGTTCGGAGAGCAACAGCCGGGGCGAATAGCTGGCGCGCAGGCGCTTGGTGAAGCTGGTCGAATCGAATGCGGTCAGTGACATCAGTCGCTTTTTCCTCGGTGGGCCACTCCCGCGGGCGGCGCGGGAGTGGCACTTTTTCAGGCCGTCTTACTTCGATGTCGACGGCTTAGGTACCGGATAGCAGTTCGCGGCGTTGGCGTTGCTCTTGTCGACCCAAATCGGCTGCGTGTAGTACTCGATATGCTTCACTCCAGGCTTTTCGCCGCTCTCCAGCAAAGTCTCGGCGGCGATGAACATGTCGTGCCCCTGCTCGGTTGCCTTGTAGCTCAGGAACTTGGTGAAGTTACCGTTGTTGACCTGATCGCAATCGAGCTGCGAGCCCTCGCCCGAAGCGTAGACCTTGACCTGATCGATCTTCCCGGCATTGCGGATCGCCTGTGCCGCACCAGAGTGCATGATCCCCCAGAAGCCAATGCTCGCGCAGAGGTCGGGATGTTGCTGGATCACGGTCGCAGTGATGTTGAGCGCAGTATTGGCGTCCCAGTTTGCGGCCTGGTTGGAAACCACGGTTATGGCTTTGTCCTTGTTCAAGACCTCCATGACGGCGCCGATCTGATCGACGCTCGTTGCCGCGGCGAGTTCGCCCTGGACGATCTGCACCTTGCCCGAAGTCTTGGTGCCGGTGCCGCATTGCTTTACCACTTCGTCGGCGAGGATGCGGCCGACTTGCGCCCAATCGGCGCCGACGAAAGCGTCCGACTTGTAATTGGACGCCATGTTCATCTGAACGATGTGCGTTCCCTGGGATTCGGCCCGTTTCAATTCCTTCACCAGCAGGCTGACGCTGGGGTTCTGCACGAATATGACGTCCGGCTTCTGGTCCACCAATGCGGTGAGCGCCTGTTGCATGGCGGACGGGTTACCGCCGGGATCACGGACGATGAAATTCATGCCGCGCCCTTCGGCCTCGGTACGGATCACGCGACCCCACTCATCCATCAGCGGCACGCCGGAGGCGATCGGCAGGAACGCTACAGTCTTGCCCTTCAAGGCTTTATCGTAATCGGCGCGCAATTCGCGCGCGGCTTTGGTCTCTTCCTGTGCCATGGCATGCGAGAGCCCCAGCGCAAGACCTCCTATCAATGCCAGCGCCGCGCCGGCACAAACCAGTTTCTTCGACATCTTTCTCTCCCTCTCAATCGAGGCCATCGCCTCGTTGCTTGTTTAACTTCGCACGCTTTGGTTTTGCGCGCTGGCCTGTCGGCCGGGTAGAGCCTTGCAATCAGCTTGCGCGCTTGACCAAACCGTTACACCACGCGTCAATGCAAACCGGGATCGTTCCGGGACATCTTTTAATCGCCGTAGTTAATCGCCTTGGCGCGCAGTTTCGTCGTCGCGCGGGTGCAGCCAATTGTCGAGGATGATTGCGGCGAGCAGCACGACGCCGCGGATAATGTTCTGCACCTCGCTGTTTACATCCATGATCGTGAAGGCGTTCAACAATGTGCCGATGAGGGCGCAACCAACGACCACGCTGAAGACGCTGCCGCGCCCGCCCACGAGGCTGATGCCGCCGAGCACCACGACGAGAATGACGTCGAAAATGTAAGGGCCCTGAACCAGGGCCATTTGGATACTGCCCGTGGTGCCGACCCAGACCAAGCCAGCGATCCAGGCGAGGCAGGCGACCATCATATATTCCAGCACAATGAGCGGCCGCATGGCGATGCCTGTGAGCCGCGCCGCCTCGGGGTTGTCGCCTTGCGAATAGATGAAGAGGCCGACCGAGGTGCGCGTCAGGAACAGGTGCAGGACGATCGCGGCCGCCGCGAAGACGATGATCGGCATGGGCACGCCGAATAGCCGTCCCGCGCCAAGATAGAGCAGCGCCGGCGCATTGGTCGGCGCATAGACGACGTAAGCGGGCGCGAACCAATAGGCGGCGCCATAAATGATGAAGCTCGAGGCAAGAGTCACGAACAGCGCCGGAGCTTCGACGAAGGCCACCATCACGCCGTTGGCAACGCCCATCACCAACGCTATAGCAAGCGCCAAAGCGCAAGCCCAAAACACCGGCATGCCGAAATTCATCTCGATCAAGGCGATTGCCCAGGACCCGCACATGATCGCGACCTCGCTGAGGTCGATGCCGCGACTGATGACGATGAGCCCCATGCCGAGGCCGAGAATGCCGAGGATCGAGATGCTGCGCAAGAGATTGAGGAAATTGTCGACGGTCGCGAAGCCCTTGAGGCCGATGCTGAAAATGACCAAGAGCAGCAAAGTTATGACGAGAACGATCTGCTCCTGATTGGTCTTGCCGAAACGCCAATGGAGCCTGTTGCGGCCCGCGCCGCCGACCGATGCCGTATCCGTCGCCATGGTCAGCCTCCGTCCCGCTGGGCCGACGAAAGCCGACCCTGGCCGCCAGAGACAAGTCGCGAGACCGGAGACCCTCGCATCGCGCTCCTCCCATGTTGCCGTTGTTGTTGTGCTGTTTTGCTTGATCGGTACTAAAATCCGGGATAGACCATTCGTCAAATGAATTTTTTGTATCAAGCCCCATCAATTCTATGCATATTTCGAAAGTCGATCTGAATCTTTTCGTCGTCTTCGACGCGATCTATGCCGAGGGCAGCATCAGCCGTGCTTCGCACCGCCTCAACCTGACGCAGCCGGCCGTCAGCCACGCCTTGGCGCGTTTGCGGCGCATGTTCAACGATCCTTTGTTCGTGCGTCAGCATCACACCATGTTGCCGACGCCGTTGGCGCGCCAGATCATCGGCATGACCAGGCAATCGCTCAGCGGCCTGGAGACGACTCTTAACCAGGTCAACCGCTTTGACCCGGCGACCACAGCGAAGAAGTTCACGATCGGATTGCGCAGCAACCTCGAAGCCTCGATCCTGGCGCATCTGGCCTCGAGCATCAGCGGCGCTTTGGCGCCGGACATTCAGATCGCGGCGATCCATGTCGATCGCAGCGCGCTCGAGCGCGAAATATCGTCCGGCACTCTCGACGCGGCAGTCGATGGGCTGCTGCCGGTTTCCGACAGTATCCGCTGTCAGCGGGTCCTGACCGAACGGCTGGTCGTCATCGCCCGCCGCGATCATGCCGTAATCGGCGATGAGCTCGACGCCGATACCTATTTGCAACTGGAACATATCGCCGTTTCGGCACGCCGCAGCGGACCGGCCTTCGAGGATTTCGAATTGCAGCGTCTCGGCATCGAACGGCGTATCCGCATGCGCTGCCAGAACTACGCCACCGCCTGCCGCGTGGTCAGCCGCAGCAATCTCATTCTCACCTTGTCGGAATATGCGGCCTTCGCGCTCAATGACCTGTACGGCAACAAAGCGCTCGCCTGTCCGTTTCAGCTCCGCGCCTATGACAGCTACCTCTATTGGCACATCAACGCAGAGAATGATCCGGCCAATGCCTGGCTGCGCCAGCAAATGCTGAACGCTGCAGCGCGAGCCACCGAGGAGACGCACGCGTGAGCCGGCCGGAATTCTCACGCTGGACATGGTCCGCACCGGCCCAAAGCCGCCACGTGCCAGACCAAGCGGCGATGGGCATGCAATCCCTCCGCGAGCCTATCCGTGGCAGGGCAGGTGGCCAAACTTAGCTGCAGCTGCAGTATTCGTCGCAAGCGAGCACAACGCCATCGATCCTGTTGACCTTGAGCCAAATCGTTTGCACCGACCGGTACAATGACAGAAGAGCTTGGAGCCCGGCAGACGGAATTCTTGCCAAAAATTTAAGTTAAAAAGTCGCCGGGCGGATGAACCTCCGCCGCTGTCGTCTCGACCAAGGATTGCAAGGCTTCTCGCGCAGATGCCGGAGCCGCAAGCTTTGGGAGAACGACAATGACCATGAGCCTCGACAAAATCGGCTCCGACTACGCGCCGTACGAGGAGTGCCAGACAAGCGACATTTATGACTACTCGGCCAGCCCGGCTTCGCCGCCTGCCGCGGCACGCGATTGCGGGCCGATCGAGATTTGGGAATCCGAACATACGCGGCCGCCCTATTTCGCCGCGAGCGGCGAGATGACGACGAGCCTCAGCGACGCGTTCGATCAATATATCGGCCCCTGCATGCAGCATCCATTCCTGCCGCAGGCGAAGATCAAAGAGAAGCAGCTCGCGCGCATTAAATATCTCGTCGAGCTCGCTTATGCGGAGATCCCAGTCTATCGCGACAAATATATGGCCGCTGGCTTTCATCCGTCGGATCTGAAATGCGAGGATGACATCAACCTCATTCCGATCATCACCAAGAGCGAGCTCGTCGCGGCCTTTCCGGATCGCTGTGTCAATCCGAATTACAGGATGGATGATCTGTTTCCGACGCGCTCTTCAGGCTCGTCGGGGCAGACGCTGCTCATCCGTGTCGATCCCGATGCGATCGTCACCGACTCAATCCAGGGCGTGCGTCAGTTCGCTTTGCAGAGTGGACTGAAATATGGCCCGCGCAATCTTTTGACGCATGTCTATACGGTTCCGTGGTGGTTCCCGTCGATCGGCGGCAATTATCCCGGCGCATTCATTTCAAGCGTCATTCCACCGGACAAGGTGGCGAAGCATCTGGCGGATCTCAAGCCGGAGATTCTCTCCTGCTATCCGTCGAACCTCGAGGCTTTGCTGCCTTATGCCGAACAGTTCAGCTCGTCGCTGTACCTTGCTGTCACGCATTCCGAATATTCGGCGAAAGCGTCCCGGCAGCAATGGTCCAAGCAATTGGGCATTCCGGTGCTCGACGAATATAGCTCGGAAGAGGCGACGCGCATCGCACTCGAACTTCCCTGCGGGCATTATCATGTCTGCGAGGATTCGGTGCGCCTGGACATCGTCGACCCCGTGACCTTGGGGCCGCAGATTCCAGGCCAATCGGGCCTTGCTGTGATCACCAATCTGCTCAACGAGGCGATGCCCTTCATCCGCTATATGCAGGGTGATTGCTTGACGGAGCCGGCGCAGCCGGACCCCTGCGGCATCAGCTGGAAACAGCTCGAAAGCATAGACGGGCGCATGAACGATGCCTTCCTCAATGCCTATGGCCGCATGGTGCCGGCGGGCAGCGTGCTCGACATCACCTACCGCTGGATGTTCGACTGCAACATCAACTTGCAGCAGTTCGAGATCATCCAGAAGGCGCATGACGTCGTCGAAGCCCGCTTCATTCCCGGCGCCGGGATTTCGGAAGCCAAGATCCTTGGTTCGGTCGGGCATCTCGCAGTGCTTTTGGGGCTTTGCCTGGAGCACAAGGTGAAGGTCGAAGCCAAGGTCATGACGGCTTTCCCCGCCAAGACCGGCAAGCGCCGCCCGATCCGGCGGGAAATAACCAAATGAGGCGGACATGCTCCGCCTCTTCTCGGAGCGGGATGACGGAAAGCGACGACCGACTTTCCGACGCGATCAGGTTTGCGCCGATAGGCTGAACTGATCCGCGCCTCCCGCTCCGAGTTTTTAGGACCAGATCATCACAGGAGACGACCATGCACGGCTCGCTCACCCGTATCGGCGCCATGACTTTGCGCTATTGCTATCTCTTGCGCTCGTCATGGCCGCGGCTTCTGGAGCTCATCTATTGGCCGGCGATGCAAATGCTGGTCTGGGGTTTTCTTCAACTTTTCCTGTCTGAAGATCGCTCGTCGCTGGCGATGATTTCCGGAACGTTTGTCGGCGCCGTAATGCTTTGGGACGTGTTGTTTCGTGGCCAGCTCGGCTTCTCGATCTCGTTCATGGAAGAGGTCTGGTCGCGCAACATCGCCAATCTGATGATGAGTCCGCTGCGGCCCATGGAATTGGCCGCGTCCTTGATGCTGATCAGCACCGTGCGCCTGTTGATCGGGATGATTCCCGTCTCGCTGTTCGCGCTTCTGCTCTTCGGCTTCAATATTTACGGGCTTGGCTTTGCGCTGATCATCTTCTTCGTCAATCTCGTGCTTACGGCTTGGGCGATCGGCCTCGGAGTCTGCGGCCTCGTGCTGCGCTATGGCATGGGCGCCGAGAGCCTCGCTTGGTCGCTTGTCATGCTGCTGTTGCCGCTCTGCTGCGTCTATTATCCGGCTTGGGTGTTGCCGGAATGGCTGCAGCCGATCGCCTGGTCGCTGTCGCCGACCTATGTGTTCGAGGGCCTGCGCGCCGCCGTGCTCGACCACGCATTCCGTGCCGATCTGATGTTCAAGGCATTTGCCTTGAATGTCGTCTATCTCACGGCCGGCCTTGGCACCTTCGTCCTCATCTTGCGCAGTGCCCGCAAGAAGGGCGCGCTCGTCGCCATCGGAGAATGAATGTTTAACGCCCTCATGCAGAGGAGCCCACGAAGTGGGCGTCTCTAAGCACGAGGGCGCGCCATAAAACTAAAGGAACAGGATCATGCTCACCAATGCCGCGAACGTCATAGAGATGCGGGGCAGTATCGCGCCGGCTTCGGCTCCCGCACAGCAGCTCGCGACTCAATGCGCTACGCAGCGTGAGCCGGCGATCGTGCTCGAAAACGTGGTGAAGGACTATAAGACGAGCCGCGCTCTCGACGACATCAGCTTGCGCATCCCGCAAGGTGCGACGGTCGGCTTCGTCGGTTGCAACGGCGCCGGCAAGACGACGACGATCTACACCATCATGGGGCTCATCGCGCCGTCCGCAGGACACGTCAGCGTCTTCGGCCACGACATGACGCGCGAACCCTACCGCGTCCTGCACCGGATGAATTTCGCCAGTCCCTATATGAACATGCCGGCGCGTCTCAGCGTCCGTCAAAATCTTCTGATCTTCGGCCGGCTGTACGGATTGCGCGACACAAAGGGCCGCATCGCGCAGCTCGCGCATGAGTTCGAGCTCGGCGATATTCTCGACCGCTCGGTCGGAAGTTTATCAGCTGGACAGAAGACCCGCGTGTCGCTCGCCAAGGCTTTGCTCAACGAGCCCGACATTTTGCTGCTCGACGAGCCGACGGCCTCGCTCGATCCCGAACGCGCCGCCTTCATCCATCAAAGGCTGGAAGCGCATCGACAAAAGCATGGCGCAACGATCCTGCTCACCTCGCATAACATGGCGGAGGTGGAACGGCTTTGCGATCTCGTCGTGGTCATGCGCTTCGGCCGGATCGTCGAGCAAGACAGCGCAACGGAACTGAAACGCCGCTATGGCGGCGCCAGCCTCTACGAGGCTATGATGGAGATTTAGGGGAGGGGGGATTTTGGCCGATAGCGGAATGGAAGTTTCGGGGCGATAGGAAGCGAAAGCAGACGTTCGGTAGGCACGAGTCAACGGGATACTTCGACTCGAAGCAGATGTTTGATACAGCGAGGGGCATGGCTACGATGATCCGGAAATCCTCCGTTCCTGCAAACCGTAAAAATCTCTCACAAGCTCCGACGGCGGACAATGTCAAACTATTTACATATTGACTTGTTTACAGCGTATAGGCTTCACAGCATGACTTCATTCGGCGAAAGATGCTAATTCGCCGCATTTCCAACGTCCAAGGGCAAGACTAAAGCGGGTTCCCAGCTGTTGCGGATGATTGGAATGTGAATTGTCGTAAAGAATTAGAAAAGGATCGTGAGCAACGGGCTGCGCTTCGAAGACCTCGTCCCGCCTGCACCGTACCCATTGTCCGGACGAAGCGACGTTCATTTTATCGACAGTTGGTGACCCGACGGAGGCAAAGTCGAAAGGGCGAAGCTCAATGTTGCTGACCTGGTCGCCAGGTGCGGCATTCGGAGTTCGGTCATCGAACGATCCGGGCGGAATCGCCCGGTCGCGGGGGGAAGAATAAGGGGACGGATCGCCGGAGAAAGGCGGCACTTCTCCGGAGAGGCAATAATGTCAGCGCAAGCCAAAGCCGCAGTGGCCTATCAGCCAGTGCAGTATCCTGTTGATGCCAAGCCATCAGCGAAGGTCAACCTGAACGAAATCGATCCAGTACGGCAAGCCGTGAGAGCGGGATACCTCACTTCGGCGCGGCGGACGACACTCAGCGGCAACGATGCCATCGCCAAGGCGGCCCTCGAGGCGGGCGCACGCTTCTTCGGCGGCTACCCGATAACCCCGTCCACCGAGATCCTCGAATACGTGGCCCGCAACATCTTTAACCACGGCGGCAGCTACCTCCAAATGGAGGACGAGATTGCGAGCATCGCCTCAGCGATCGGCGCCTCGCTCGGCGGCGTCAAGGCGTTTACCGCCACGTCGGGCCCCGGTTTCTCTTTGAAACAGGAAAATCTCGGCTATGCCTGCCTGGTCGAGGTGCCGCTGGTGGTCGTCAACGTCATGCGTGGCGGCCCCTCCACCGGTGGTCCGACCGATCCCGGCCAGTCCGACGTGATGCAGGCACGCTGGGGGACGCATGGGGACCACCCGATCGTCGCCATCGCCCCCGCCACGGTGCAGGAATGCTGGGAGGAAACCGTCCGCGCCTTCAACATCGCCGAGAAATATCGCACGCCGGTGATTCTTCTGCCGGACGCCAAGGTGGCGCAAATGAAGGAGCCGGTTATCCTGCCGGCCCTGGCGGACATCCCTATCTTCGATCGCGTTATGCCCTCCGGCTCGGCGGAGGAATATGAAGCGTTCGGACCGACCGCCAGCGGCGTGCCGCTACTGGCGCCATTCGGCGAGGGCTACCGCTCCCACTTCACCGGCCTCTACCATAACCGCAAGGGCCTTCCGACCAAGGATGTGCGCCTGATCGACCAGTTGCAAAGGCGCATCCATGCCAAGTTGCTCACGCCTGCTGCCCAGCGCGATATCCTGAAGACCGAGGAGTTTCTCGCCGACGACGCCGAGGTCCTGGTCGTCGCTTACGGCATCACCGCGCGCGCGGCCAAGGACGCCGTTGTCGAGGCGCGTGCTGCCGGCATCAAGGCGGGTTTGCTTCGGCCCATCACCTTGTGGCCCTCGGATCGCCCGACAGCGTTGAAGCACCTGTCGCGCGCGAAGCGGGTCATCGTCGCCGAACTCAACCTCGGCCAGTACCGGCTCGAGATCGAGCGCCTCGCCTACCAGGCCGCGCAGGTCAACCAGTGCCCTCCGAGCCTGGTCAGCGGCCTGCATCGCGTCGATACGCAGCTTATCGCTCCGCGCGAAATCTATGAGGAGATATGCAGGTGAGTGCGAACACAGTTGGCTCGTTGCAGATGCCCGATCTGCGTCGCGCGACAATGCGGCGCAGCATCTGGTGCGAGGGATGTGGGCTGGGCAACATGCAGCAGTCGATATCGACTGCCCTGATGCGTCATCTCGGCCGCCGCCTCAATGTGGATTTCATGCAGCCCCAGGGACTCGAGACCATCAAGAACAATATCGCCATGATGTCCGGCATCGGCTGCACCTCGCGGATGGCGGGCCACCTAGATGTGAACACCGTCCATACCACTCACGGACGCTCGCTTGCTTTTGCCTCCGGGCTGAAAATGGCGCGCCCCGACCTGACCGTGGTCCTGGCGGCGGGCGACGGCGACATCTTCGCCATCGGGGGCAACCACTTCATCCACGCTGCGCGGCGCAACATCGACATGACGCTGATCGTCTACGACAACCGCTCCTACGGCATGACCGGCGCGCAGCACTCGCCGACTTCGCCGCTCGGCGAGATCGGCGCCTCTGCACCATACGGTGTGTTCGAGCCGCCGTTCGACCTGGTCGGCCTCGCCATCGGCGTCGGGGCGGGCTTCGTCGCCCAGGGCGCGGTAACCACGCTGCAGGAACATCAGGACCAGTTGGAGGAGCTGATCGCCGCCGGGCTCGACCACAAGGGCTTTTCCTTCATCAACGTCATCGGCGCCTGCCACACCGGCTGGGGCACACGCAACAAACGCTCCGAGGCTTTCCGCTACCGCCAATACATCCAGCAGCGGGTGACGCCCATCGAGCGCTGGCGCGAGCTGTCGCACGAGGAACGCGTCGGACTGAAGCCCTTGGGCGTCATCCACTGCGTCGGACGCCCCGATCTCCAGGGTTCGCCCGCTTACACCCAAATCGTTGCGCGCGCGAAGAAGGCGGGAACTTCGGTCGAGGAGCCGCTGGAAGAGGTGCGGCTCGGCGCGCTTGATCCGATGGCGCGTGCCCCCCGCACCTGCCTGCGCTTCGCCGGGTCGGGTGGCCAGGGGGTGATCACCGCCGGTGAAATCGCCCTTTCGGCAGCATTGCGCGCCGGAAAGAACGGCGTCTTCACCAAGAACTACGGACCCGAGGCGCGCGGCGGCGAGGCCTACTCCGATGTCACCATCAGCGACGGCGAGATTCACTTTCCGCAGACCGACCAACTCGACGTGCTGGTGGCGCTCAATCAAGAGACTTTCGACAAATTTCGTAAGGAGGTCGGGCCGAGCGGGCGCATCCTCGCAAACACTTCGGCGGTGCGCGAGACTTACGACGACGCCCGTGTGATCGCCTCGCCGATCGGCGATATTTTGGCGCGCGAGGTGAGGCCGCCCAAGCGCGAACTCGGCATCAACATCTTGGCGCTGGCGCTCGTCCTCGACTACCTGGGGCTGATGTCGCGCACGGCGATCGAATCCGCCGTGATGAAAAGCGTCGGAAAGAAGAATCCTGGCCTGAACCAGAAGGCCCTTGCCGCAGGCTTCGCCGAAGCTGATCGGTTGAAGGCGCAGTGAAGAGGTGATGACGTGAGCCAGATGAATCCGGTGGCCTCGAGAGCCAGTCGGCGCTTGGTGGCCCTCCCGACGGCGGCCCGGTACGAAGAAATCGAGTCCTTGGTAGCAATTGCCCGGAGGGAGGGCTTCGACATCGGAGGGCTGCCGCTGGCGCAGGCGCTGATCGGTGGCGACGAATTGGAGTGCCTGCGCCGAATCCTGTTCAATCCCGCGTCGCTGGACTATCTCAAGAGTCGCGTCAAACGGATCGAGTTCATCGCCGAAGGGCCGCTGCCACCAGAGCTTCTGCTGGAACCTGCCGCCAAGTCGCAGCCAATCTACCGCCAGATCGTCGACTACGCGCTGTGCAAGGGCTGCCGTCTGTGCATCCAGGTCTGCCCCAAGCGCGTCTACCGCGATGATGGGTTCGGCAAGCCCGACGAGATGCGCCGCGCCGAAGAATGCACTGGCAACGTCCAATGCGCCCAATGTGTCTACATTTGCCCCGAGCGGGCCATCTCGCTGGAGATGGCGGACCCGCTCTACGAATCGACGCTGTTCGTCGAACTGCCGAATGCCTTTGCCGCGGCGGAGGCGACGCTTGATCCAGCTCGCGATTTTGTGGTCGCCAACCCCCTCGCCGACGACGGCGACTTCAAGGTGGGGGAGCTGCCGCGCGACGATCTTCGCGCCGTCAATCGCGTTCTCGACGACGCGGGTTTTCATCCGCTGTTGGAAACCGCGGGAGTACAGAAGCACTTCGTCGATTGCCGCGACCCCGCGGCCGAGCTCGATCGGTGGGCGCTGGAGAACGGGCGGGGAGCGCAGCTCGTCAGCCGTGCCGTGGCGATCCTCTACCAGTCCCTCCCGGCGTTCGACGGGATCAAGCGGGGGCAGTACGACCTCGGTCGAGTCATCCACCGCATCATCGACGAAATCCTCCACACTGAAATCGACATGAACACGCATGGCGGCCTCAACCTTCTGCGCGCCGTTCTGCAAGAATCATTCGTCTCGCAGACGTACCTGGGGGCTAAGCTCCGTCCCATCGGCGGCCTGCTGCCGCCGGGCACCTCGACTGCCTGGAAGACGCCCTACGGCAACGAGGTTCCGGTCTACAGCCAGCTCGACAAGTGTCTCGGCCCGGAATGCGCGTTGTGCGTCACCCATTGTCCCGAGGGCAGCGGCGGCGAGAACTCGGCGATCCGGCTGATTCCGATGGTGCCGATGGGTACCATGCCGGCCCTGGTGCGCGGGCTGCGGGCCTTTCTGATCAAGGCCGACGGCAGCCAAGGCGGCGTCGAAGAGATGGAGGACTTGTTCGGCAGACAAGCCTTTGCCTTCAAGGTCGACGCCGATTATTGCAAGGCCTGCGGCATCTGCATTTCCTGTTGCCCGCATGACGTCATCGAAGTGGGTCAGCGCAGTTTCGACATAGGAGAAGCGGCATGTCTCTGATCGAACTGGGAAGCGACCCGCATGTTCTGGCGAGCCGCAACAAGAACCTGCCCGCCTTTGCCCGCGCGGTGCAAATGGCGTCGCGGGGCGGGATCGGCCTGACTCTCGATGGCCAGCGCATCAGCGATCTGGACGAGGCGGCGGTCTGTGCCGTCGACGGCGGCGCACGCGATTTTCTTGCCGAAATCATCGAGGCGCCGCTGAGGCCGGGAAATTATCCGATCGAAGCTCTGCTCGCCTACCGCGCCGAGGGCCTGGGAGCCAGCGCAGCGCTGGCCAAGCTCTATGCGGCGCACCCCGCGTTCGCTAGCCAGGACTTCGTCGGCCGCATCGAGTCGCGCCAACTGAAGGTGTTTTTGCTCGGGTCCGCCGGTTCGGGGGTAGTGTCCGCGGTGCAGGACCTGGTGGCCGCCTTCGTCGCCGCGGGCTATTTCGGCCGCGCTTTTCCGATGTTCGATCCTTCGAAGAAAGGCGCCCCGGTCAAGGGTTTCGGGGCGGTGAGTCGCGAGCCGATCCTCAATCATGCTCCCTTCGCCATCCCGGACGTGATCCTACTGTTCGATCCGAAGTTGTTTCCGCTGCTGCGCAGCCTGTTGCGGGAATGGCCCACGCACGACCCGAAGAGCATCGCCATCCTGGTGAACACCGCCATGGAACCGAAGGCGTTCCGGATGGACGCTGACTTTCATGAACCCTACCATTTGTGCACGCTCGACGCCGACGAGCTGGTGCGCGGCAAGCGCATGCCGCCCAACTACGCGCTGATCGGCGGCATGCTCGGTCTGCTGGGTGCCGAGACCGTGGACGGCGAGGCGTTCGCCAGGGTCGTCGAGGACTCGCTGACCAAGAAATTCGGTCCGGGCGACAAGGTGAAGGCCAACCTCAACGCCTTGCGCCAGGCAAGCCTGCAGGTGGTTGGCGGGGCGCAAAACCTGCCGGCCTGCACCGCGCTCGGCCAGGTCGAGAAATTCGTCGTGCCGGTGGGGCAGGAAGTCCTGTGCGAGGCGGGAAATCGGGCCATCGCGCGCGCGGTGGCGCAGGTGCTGAACCAGTTTCCTTCGGTGGTCGCGGCCTACCCGATCACGCCGCAGACCGACATCGTCGAGCATCTGGCGCAGATGGCGGCAGATGGCGAACTGTCGGCTGAGAGCGTCACGCCGGAATCCGAGCACGGTGCCGGCGGCGCTATCATGGGCGCGGCGCGCGACCGCGTTCTGGCCTTCACCGCGTCATCGTCGCAGGGCCTGGCGTTGATGAGCGAAATCCTGCACACCATCGCCGGCCTGCGCATGGGCAACGTCGTCATTTCCAACGTGGTGCGCTCGCTCAACTCACCGCTCGACGTCGAAAACGATCACTCCGACCTGTACAAGATCGTTCTCGATGCCGGCTACGTCATCCTGATCGGTCGTGACGTGCAGCAGGCTTACGATTTTCACCTTCTCGCCTGGCTGATCGGGCTTTACGCGGAATTCCGCAAGTTGCCCGATTCCGGCAGCAACCGCGGGAAGCGGCGCGAGGCGTTGGAATTGGTGCCGGACCGTTCAGTGATGCTGCCGGTGATCGTCGCCTCCGAAGGCTTCGAGGTCAGCCATGCGCCCGAGCGCTATCTTGCGCTGACGGACGCGCAAGCGCGTCAACTCTACGCAGATCCCTTTTTCGACTACATCCGCACTTTCGTGTTCACGCCCAATGAGTCGGTGATGGGGGCGCTGCAACTGTCGAACTCTCGCATGGACACCGACTTCCAGCGTCATCGGGCGATGGAGCTGGCGCTGGACGTGGTCGAGGCGGTGTTTGAAAAGTTCGCCGCCTCGAGCGGGCGTCGGTATCAGCCGGTATATGCCTGGAACCCACAGGCCGAAGTCCTGTTCGTCGTCGCCGGTGCCGCCAATGGCACCTTCGAGGAAGTGGCGCGCGAGTTCGCCGGGATCGGCGTTGATGTCGGCGTCGCGCATCCCAATCTGTTGCGCCCTTTCCCCAAGGCCGCCTGGGCCAAGCTGATCGCCGGCAAGCACGTCTTCGTCTACGACCGCGACGACCCCTTCGGCGCCGTTGGCGGAAGGCTCTACACCGAGCTGGCCGGAGTGCTGAACGAATTCGATCTGGCTGCCACGGGAAGCCGGCTCTTTTCCCGCATCTATGGCATGGGGGGGCGGACACCCTCGCTGGCGATGGTCCGTGACGAAATGGTCAAAGCGCTGCGCGAGAAACGCGGCGAACTCGCGCTGGCGCGTGAGAAGGCCTACGTCGGCGTGCATCTGTAGGGGTCGGCGCTCATGGTGAAGAAAACGAATTCAAACGGCGCCGCGACGTTCTTCGGTCCGGCCAAATTCGATGCGAAGGCCATCCGCCAGTCGGCCGAGCGCGTGATCGAGCAGGCTCGACAGCTTCCCCGAGACGTGAATTTGCTGATCGGTGGCGGCCCGATCGCGGTTTCGATTAAAGAGTCCTCGGCCGAGGAGCTCTCCGCGGTGATCCCGCGCGAGCGGTGGGTGACGGCCGCGGGCGTGGTCGAGATCATGCATCTGCTCGGCGAGGAGATGAAGAAGCGCGATTTCATGCTCGATGAACTGGTCGATGAACTCGTGAGTCTCCCGGCGTTCATTTCCGCATCCGGCGAGGCATGGAAGACAGTCTGCACCCTGGCGCGAAGGGGCCTGCCGCTCTCCGGTCTGCCGGCCGACCCGAAGGACGGCGACCAAGCCTTGCTGAGCCTGTCGCAGAGCGCGGACATCGCGCTCGAATATCTGCTCGCCAACCTCCAGAAGGTGGCCACGTTACTGAAGCGCCTTGGCGTGCGCGACGAAGTCATCAACGCGAGCGGCCTGTTCCACAATTTCATCGGTGGTTTCGTCTCTTTCGACCTGGAGACTGCCCATGTGGCGACGACGCTGGAACTCGTCGCTCGCGCAGCAGATCTGTCGGCGCGAGGACGCGACGTGCGGGTGTTCCTGCACGGCGACTTCAACTGCGCCGTGGCGGGAATGAGCGCCACCGACTTCGACGCTCTCGCGGAAGAGGCCAGTGCGGCTTATGCGGTTGGCAACGAGACCTTTCGCAAGTTCCTTGACGCGCTGTTCTCCCGCGAGGAGGAGCGCCTTCGGGCGGCGCCGCAACTGACGTTGTCCGCCCTGCTTCAGGCGTTTAAGTTCCCCGAAAGCGAACGCGAACTGGTCTCGCATCCCGCCGTGGTGCGTGGCGACGATCCCACGCGCTGGCAGGAAACACCGCTCGGGCGAGCACTGGCCCGGCTCAAACCGAGCCTCACTTGGCTTGCGGTTTCGGCTGGCATCAAAGTGGCCGGCGATTTCGACGTCGCGCGCAAGGACGCGGGCCTGCTCGGAACTCTCAACGAACTGTTGGCCGCCGCCAAGGGCTACACCGTCACCCTGGATTCCGGGCGCGGGGAGCACCGGCAAACGCACCGTTTGGTCGAGTTGAGCCAGGACGACCTTTTGTTTGATCTCTATTGCTTGGCGGTATTGGAAAAGCGCCCCTTTGGCGAAGTACTGGAAACGGCGCGGGCGGCTCTCGCGCTGATCCAGGCGTTGGAAAACCCGGACCCTCATGTCGATCTCAATGAGATCGTCAGCGCGCGACACGCCGGGGAGCCCCAGTATTCCATTCTTGGCAGCCAGGGGCTGGTGCTGCGCAACTCCTCGCTGGCCGAGGCGCTCGGGAAACTGCGCGCGCTCGCCGACAAGGTTAGTTTCACGGTCTCCGACGAGCGGGGCAACGCGTTTGCCATTGACCGCCTGTCACTGGACGAGTTCCGGCAGGCTGTGCTGGCCATGGGGCGTCAACATCGGGTCGCCAACAGTCCCGGCCGAGTGCTGGGTTTGATCCGCGACAAGATCGTGCCGGAGATTGCAGCGTTGCCAAAGGCGGTGATCGCCCCCGGAAACCACGATCTGGCGCACGTCGTCGAGCTTGCGGGGGCCGGCGTCCCGGCGCGTTATCCGCTGCGCCGCAAGTGGACGCGGGTCAATCTCGACCCGCTTGCCTGCACGGGCAGCGGACTCGAACCGGGCATCCGCAACTGCCTCGGCTGTCCCGTGAACGCGCTGTACGGCCTGGTGACGAAAACCGCCAGCGCCACCGGCTTCGAGGAGATCATCACCTACGAGGCCACGGGCTGCTTCGAAGTATATTCCGGAATCTGGCCCTATACCGGCAAGAAGAACCCGACGTTACATGGTGTTTTCGGCGGCGCGCCTTCGGAGTTGTTGGGCGGCTTGGCGGCGAAGAAGGCGCGCTTCAAATATGCGCATAAGATCAACGGTGCCGAGGGCGCGGCGATGCTAGCCGGGTTCAAGCGAACCCTGCACCTCGGCTGGGGCGGGGATGGCGCAACCTTCGACATCGGCTTCGGCAACCTTTCCGGCCTGTTCTCGCGCCTGCAAAAGCTCTCGCAGGACGAGCTCGACGAGGAGATCGGCCAGCGCGCGCTCTACGTCTGCTACGACAACGAGGGCTACCAGAACACCGGCAACCAGTATTCGGCCGCCTCGCCGCCAGGCGGGAACACCTCGACAAACCCTCAGGGCGCGGAAAAGCCGATGGGCAACGA
The DNA here is from genome assembly GCA_052148755.1 of Beijerinckiaceae bacterium. Classification (GTDB taxonomy): domain Bacteria; phylum Pseudomonadota; class Alphaproteobacteria; order Rhizobiales; family Beijerinckiaceae; genus Methylovirgula. Next base: position 50,878 of record JBKQHN010000065.1, read on the forward strand.
TCTGCGCAAGAAGCACATCGTCGAGATCATGGCCGAGCACGGAGTGACGGTTTCGGCGCGGTTGAACTTGCACCGCCAGGAACACATCACCCGCGTCGTCTCCCGTGCGCTGGAGGACGGCATCAACGGAGCCTTCCTGCACTTCCTGCAACCCTGCACCACCGGCTGGAAGTTCACCGCCGACAGCCTTACCTACGATCTCAGCTACCTCTCGGAAGAGGGGGGCCTTTTTCCGCCGGTCACCTTTGAGCACGGCGTACCCTATCTCGAAATTTACCCGACACCGCGCAATCCAGGGGATACTTTCCTCAAGCTACAGGCCCGATTCAAACATTTGCTCGGCGGTGCCGCGGGCGATCGCAAGCATGTGCAGCGCGTAATCGACTATTACGCGGCGGAATGGCTTCGCAATCTGCAATTGTGCGGCTTCGAAGGCGAAATCGCTTACGCCGATCGCCTTAGCTATCTCGAAGACGAGCACCGCAAGCCGCACGTCAACGTTTAAGGCGATCGAGACGTCGCAAGCCTTGGGGCAATTCCCGAAGCGGCGACCGCTTGCACGGCGCGAGCTTCTGGCGCTGATTTTCAGGATTTTGAGAATTCCGCTCACCGATTTTGAGGCCTAAAAGTTGGGGGGTGAGAAAGCGGCGCTGATCAGATTTAAAGGCGCAAAGAACTGTTCCAGCTTGATCGCCGGAGCGACCTATTCGCCGCGCTGACGGCAAGAGGCCAACGAGAGGCGATTGCATGGTCGAAGCCTCAAATGCTTCTCGCGCTTCCCATATGAGCCGGCGCAGCTATTCTGGGCGAGATCCGCTGTCGGAAACCGGCGGTGGTCTAGGTGTTTGATCCCAGGCTTTGATGGTGCATTCTTATCCAACGAATCAAAGGATGCGCTATGGGACAGGTTTTACACGGCTGCGCCACGACGACAGAGGCGGTCCGTCGAGCGATACAAAATAGT
>JBKQHN010000066.1:0-5379 GCA_052148755.1 Beijerinckiaceae bacterium
CGACAAAGCGGTGCTCGAAAAGCTCGCTTTGCTGCATTTCATGCAAACCGTCATCGAAGGTTCCGTCGATGCGGCGATTGCCGCCTATCGCGATGCTGGGGGAGATGCGGGCGGCGGAGACGTCGACTCCGTCATCCAGAAGGCATTTCAACTTCTGAGCGCATATGGCTACAGAGACGCCGCCGTCAGGCTGGGCCACGCTTGGCTTGCATTGGCGCCCGATGATCCCGTCCGCCGCTATTTGCTCGCGGCCGTTTCGGGTGCGCCGCTTGATCGTGCGCCGGAAGATTATCTCATTCGCTATTTCGATCACTTCGCGCCAGGGTTCGATCGACAGGTCTTGAGCGTCTTGCGCTACAAGGTTCCCGAAGAACTTCATGCCCTCCTGTTTGCACGCCGGCGGACGTTCGCCCGGATTTTAGATCTGGGCTGCGGCACAGGGCTTGCGGCGCAGTTTCTCGAGACTTTCGGCGGCGAACTCACGGGCGTCGATATTTCGCCCTTGATGCTCGAAAAAGCTGCGGCGCGGCAGCGCTATGATCATTTGGTCGAGGCGGAACTCGTGTCCTTCCTCGCCGCGGCGCACGCTACCTTCGATTTGATCTTCGCGGCGGATGTCCTCATCTATTTCGGCGATTGGGCCGAAGTCTTGGCGCAGGTGGCCCGGCGGATGCAGGCAGGCGGCCTGTTTGCTTGCAGCATCGAAACGACCGACGATGCCGACTTTGCCCTCTTGCCGTCGGGTCGTTTTGCCCACCGCCTGGCGTACATTCTCGATCTATCGCAACGCGACTTCATCTTGCTCGAAACCGTGGCGACGACGATAAGGCTGGAAGCCAACCGGCCGGTCGCCGGTGCTCTTGTCATCTTGCAGCGGCGGTGACGTTAGGCACTAGTCGACGCGCTCCCAGCCGCCCATGCCCAGCCGTTCCTGCGGGAGAAAACGGGCCTTGTAAGCCATTTTCTTCGATCCTTCGACCCAATAGCCGAGATAGACGTGCGGCAGGCCGAGCCGCCGTGCCCGTTCGATATGGTCTAGGATCATGAAAGTGCCGAGCGAGCGCTTCTCATCGTCCTGCGCATAAAACGAATAGACCATCGAGAGGCCATCGGCGAGGAGATCGGTGAGACAGACGGCGATGAGTTGGCTCGGGCCGCGCAGATCTTCGTTGCGGCATCTATATTCGACGAGCCGGCTTTCGACATGGCTGTCCTCGATCATCATCGAATAGTCGAGCACGGTCATGTCGGCCATGCCGCCGTCGGCGTGGCGGGCATCGAGATAGGCGCGAAACAGCGAATATTGCTCGGCTGTGGGCTCCGTCCGCACTACCGTGCTTTGCAGATCCAAATTGCGGCTGAGGATGCGTCGAAAGTTCTTCGAAAGGCGAAACTCATCGGCCTTCACTCGGACCGATACGCAGGACCGGCAGGTCTCGCAGGCTGGCCGGTAGGCGATGGTTTGCGAACGGCGAAAGCCCGATTGCGTCAGCGTGTCATTGAGCGCTGTAGCTCTCCGCCCGATGAGATGGGTGAAGACCTTACGTTCCTCGCGGCCTGGCAAATAGGGACACGGCGAGGGAGCCGTAAGATAAAATTGGGGCGCGTCGCGCAGTTCTCGCGTCAAGCTCGTCTCTCTTGGTCGCAGCAGCGCCGTCATCTTGTGTTGCGATGCTGACGATTGGTCCCCATCGGTTAATTGAATCACAACACTGGCGCGTCGCTCGGGTGTCTCAGCCGAACGTTCAGGCTAGCGCGCTCTGGCGCCTTCGCAAAGAGGAATTGCCACGATCATTGCGGAAAATTTATTGTGTAAATTCGAGCGGACGCCGCGTGATGACGACCCCGGCCAAAATGTCGTGCAGGCAGCGTTTGTTCGGCGAGATGAGGGAGATCAGCAGAATCGGCGGCAACATCCAGCTTACATAAAACAGCACGGCGTGCACCGCAGCATTGAGGAAGGGAACTCTGTCGCCGTCAGTCAGCCGCATCTCGAGATCCGTCAAGCGCATGCCGGGGGTGGCCATGGCCGCGCTCGAGACGCTCAGTCCGTTGTAGAAGAAGGCGACCAGCGGAAACAGCGGCGGCAGAAGCACCAGCGACCAACCGAGCGTTGCCACGAGCAAGACGAGCCAGATCACCGAACATAAAATGGATACAAGGATGAAATCGACAAAGACCGCGAAAATCCGCCGCGTGCGCACGCCCGCCAACGCTTCCTCCGGCAGATGCAACTGGGCATCAAAGGGCTGCGAACCGCTTCCGTCGAAACCAAAGATGTTGCTCATGCGAAGTGCTCCTAAGCCACGGAAAATCCGCCAATTATTCCTATTCGAGAGCGCCCTGTAGCCAAGTCCACGCGATCAGGGCCGGCTCTAGCCTACGGTCAAAATGTGGCCTCGTTCAGCCCGGAAACAAGTGGCCGCGACGTTGCAGGAGATTATTTCATGGACCGATTAGGAGGCCACGCCGCAACTTGGCTCGCTCTGTGCTCGATCTGCTTTCCGGCCAACGCAGCCGCCGGTGGGCCGCCGCAGGGCTTCGTGCGCCTTGCCGATGTGGCGCCCTCGGTCGCGCAGGACATGCGCTATGCCGGCGCTGAAAATTTCACCGGCCGGCCGGTTCCAGGCTACGCCGTGCCGCAATGCTGGCTACGCCGGGAGGTTGCAATAGCGCTCGCCGCGGCGGCCGAAGATGCCGCGCGGGATGGCCTGCGGCTCATCGTTTATGACTGCTACCGGCCGCATCGGGCAACGGAGGCTTTTCGGCGCTGGGCGGAAGACCGCGCCGATCAGCAGATGAAACAGGCCTATTATCCCGATGTCGACAAGCAAGCTCTGTTCGATCTCGGCTATATCGCGAAAATCTCCACCCATTCGCGCGGGATTGCCGTCGATCTCGCCTTCGAGGGCAAGGATTTCGGCACGCCCTTCGATCTGTTCGATGCGAAATCGGCGACGCACCACACCGCCGTTGCCGGCGAGGCCAAGACCAATCGCGCCAGGCTCGAAGCGCTCATGCACAAGCACGGTTTCGAAAACCTCCCCAACGAATGGTGGCATTTCACGTTCACGGCGCTGAAGGGCGCCCCGGTCGTCGACGTGGAGATCAAGTAGTTGCCATCCAACCGGGCTCGACAAGATGTCAAAAGCGGTTCAGCATGCTCAAATTATATTCCTCACCATCGCCTGAGGGGGCGGACATGGCCGAGAAGCAGAAGCCCGAATATGATCTCGTCAAGCGCGCCGCGCGACTGATGTCGCATCCAGAGGAGGCGACTCCCGAAGATATCAAGCGGCTTGCGGCGCGCGTCATGAGCGACGAAAGAAACGCGCCGGAACAGAACAAGACGGTGCCGAAGCCGAAGGCTGCCGCGAAAACGGTCGCAAAATAGCGCTCGCAGCGATTTCGGAGAAACGGACCGGCGCGCAGGCCTCGCCTGTTACGGTTCCTTTTGCCTTGTAAATATTCCATTGATGGCATATATTGACTTAGATGGCTTGGAGCGTCGAACACACTGACGAATTCGGCGAATGGTACAGCGGCCTGAGCGAATCTCAACAAGATGACATGACCGCCGTCGGGCTGCCGCTGATGGAACAGGGGCCACAATTGCCCTTTCCCTATTCGTCAGGGATCAGCGGGTCGAAGCACCCCCATATGCGCGAGCTGCGCGTGCAAAGCGGAGGGCATCCGATACGAGTCTTTTATGCCTTCGATCCGCGGCGGACCGCGATTCTGCTCATTGGCGGCGATAAGACGGGCGACGATCGCTTCTACGAGCGGATGATGCCGATCGCCGACGGGCTTTACGATACCTACATCGACGAAATCAGAAAGGAGGGGTTGATCCCATGACCGGACATCGGCCTTTCAGCGAACTCACCAAGAACTTCACGCCGGAGCGCCGGGCGCGCGTGGCGGCAAAGGCTGCCGCGTTGCGCGAGACGATGACGCTCGAAGAGCTGCGCAAGGCGCGGTCGCTCTCGCAAGAGGAGATCGCCACGACGATGACTGTCGGTCAGCCCGCCGTAGCGAAGCTCGAAAAGCGCGCGGACATGCACGTGAGCAATCTGCGCCGTTACGTCGAGGCTCTCGGCGGCACGCTCGAAATAACGGCGCGCTTCCCGGAGGCGAGCGTGCTGCTCACCAACATCGGCGAGGGGACGCAGGAGCCTTAGCCGCTGGTCGCGCGCGCATAATACCGGTTGCGGAACCGGGCTGGAGTCTCGAAAGTCACGACTTTCGAGAATGATCGCCGTCAATTTTCAAGATATTTGGAACGGACGCGATTTTACCTAAAGCGTTTTGGATCGGCGGTGGGATCACCGAAGGATAACAAGGATTACCGATGTGATTGCTAAGGACAGCCGCGTGGCCCGAGCGATGTTGCGCTATTTTCCTTTGGGAATTGCGTTCATTTCATTATTGGTCAGCGTCGCAACATACTTCAACACCGGCTATCATCAGGACCGTGAGCGTGAGCACCAAGAACTCCTAATCCGTCCGCAACTCAGTTTTTTTGTTTCGTCCGAATACCCCAGCGAGAAAACGCATCGTTTATCGCTCAGCCTTCGCAACGACGGCCTTGGACCGGCGGTGATTCAGGAAGTTGTGGCTGAGGCAGATGGCAAGTGCTACTCGTCGTCACACTATAAGACATTTCGAGAATGGGCGGAGATATATAGCACCGTAATCGTGCCTCAGTTCAACAAGGAATTGACCGAGGGCGCCAAAGCGCAATCATCGTCAAGGCATCAGATAGATGCCGCCAAAGGTTATTTCGCCGAAGCGTCGAAAATGGTGGTGCCAAAAACAACACAACGCCAGACAACGCGCAAAGGCACAGACGAAAATAGAGGTGTCATCGACAAATACGAGGCGTATGACGTATACGGCGTTGAAACTCTTGATTCCACCTATAGCGTGATCACGCTGGGTCTAGGAGCAATAGTCCCCAGCGGGGGAAGTCTTGATTTAGCTGAGGTAAGGACGGAATGGACCTCACGCGTGTCGAAAATAGAACGCAGAGCGCAAAGTGATAAAGGAATATCTTTGTCGCCAGAAGTGCCTTCGGAATCATCCGCGGTGACCATGACGCCGATAGCACTTCTCGACAAGCTGGGAATTGGATTTGGGTATTGTTCGTTTTCTGGAATGTCCTGCTACTTTATTTGGCAGGGCAGTCCAAAATGTTTTGAAGCAGCTAAAACGGCCGATTGACGACCGCCAACTGGCGGAAGATCGAACACCTAGTACCCACTATCGTTGATAGCTGAGTCGTGATTCAAGGCTGCATGAGCAGCAAGATCATTCCGGAAGCCACGCCGATTATTCTGACGGGGGAAGAACGCACCGAGCTTGAGGGCTTGGCGCGTT
>JBKQHN010000067.1:0-4660 GCA_052148755.1 Beijerinckiaceae bacterium
CTCGAATGCCCGTTCGAAGCCCTGTTGAAACCTCTGCGGAAAATTGCCCTTCTTTGCCACACCTTGCAGACGACCGACCTCGCCATGCCCGCGATGGACCTGGTTGCGCAGCAGATAATGCGCCATCGTCGGCACCAGCGTCCGCGACCAGAGATAAGAGGCAATCATTGCAAAGACGACCGCTTCGGCAAGCGGCCGGAACAGGAAGCCGGCAACTCCGCCAAGGCCGAACATCGGAACGAAGGCTATACAAATACACAGCAGCGAGAGGGTTGCCGCGACGACGATCTGAGCCGCGCCGTCGAGGATGGCGGTCTTGATCTCCTTACCATGTTCGAGGTGCCAATTGATGTTTTCGATCGTGACCGTCGCCTCGTCGACGAGCATTCCGACGGCGAGAGCAAAGCCGCCGAGCGTCATGACATTGATCGTTTCACCCAACGCAGCCAGCACCGGCAAGGCGGCGAGAATCGACAGGGGAATCGAAATCGAAATGATAAGGGTCGAGCGCCAGCTGCCGAGAAACAGAAGGATCATCAGGCCGGTCAGCCCGGCAGCGATGACTCCCTCGCGGACCACCGAAAAAACCGATGCCTTCACGAAGCCGGATTCATCGTTGACGATTTTCAACTCCACGCCGGGCGGCAGCGTCTCCTGGATGCGCGGCAGCAGTTTTTTGATGCCTTCGATAATGTCCAAAGTCGATGCCGATCCGGTTTTCAGGATCGTCATGAGAACGCCCTTATGCCCATCCATCTGGACGACATTGGTTTGCGGTGGGCTGCCGTTATGTACGAAGGCCAAGTCGCGCATATAAACCATCGCGCCATTGACCTCTTTGACCGGCAAATCATTGAAGTCCGAAACCTTTTGCGGCGAATCATTGAGATTGACCGTATATTCGTATTTGCCGATCTTTTCGGTCCCGACCGGCGTGATCAGATTCTGAACCGAGAGCGCGTTGACGACATCCTGCGCCGAAAGGCCGTAAGAACGCAGCGCCTGCTGATTGAGATCGACCTGGACCTGGCGGATCATGCCACCGTAAGGAAAAGGCACAGCCGCGCCGGCCACGTTGGTCAGCGGCGGCCTGATGAAATTCAATGCGAGGTCGTTCAACTCCATCTGCGATGCCGTAGAACTCGACAGGGCGAGCTGCATGATCGGCACGCTTGAAGCGTTGAAAACGACGAGTTGCGGCGGCGTAACCCCAGGCGGCATGGCTTTGAGGATCGTCTGGGAAATCGACACGACCTGGGCTTGCGCCGCAGCAATGTTGACCCTCGGCTGGAAATAGATCTTCAAGATGCCATAGCCGGTGACCGACTGCGATTCGATGTGCTCGATATCATTGACTGTTGCGGTCAAGGCGCGTTCATAGACGTAGACGATGCGGCCCGACATGTCGTCTGGCGGCAGACCGGCGTAGTTCCAAATGACGCTGATGACCGGAATGCCTATATCGGGAAAAATATCCTTCGGCGACCGAACAACGGACATAACACCGAGAAGCAAAGCCAGTATTGCCGCAACAACAAACGTATAAGGTCGCTCGAGCGCGAGGCGAACAATACCAATCACAGCTAAACCTCTGTATCAGCCCAACAACGGGCATGGTTTGGTGACGCTTCAATGCCTGTGAAGCAGGGAGTAATACCGCACCGCAACGCGTTTCCGTTTCTGATAAGTATTTAATTTATATGGACGAGCGCGTGCGCCGCCGCCCACGGCCTTCGCCCGAGAAAAGCCGGGACTCTATACACCACTTGCCTGTAAAGATGAGCGTTCGGCCGCTGTCAAATTTTCGCTAGTGGTCCGATTCTTATGCTTGCGATCCAAGCGTAACGCTATATCGAGCCACCAGACTTCGTCCAAATCATTGATATTGAATGCCTTGCGAAAAAATTTGCTTTTATTGGTGCACAATAGGCGGCGCGTGTCCATCGCCAAGAACCGCTTTGGTAATTACCGGGAATTCTCGCGGCTGTCGCTGCGAAGCGCAATTAGAAAGCCCGCTCGAGGCGGATCCGGCCTTCGAACAGGTCCTGGTTGGCCTTGAAGCTCGGAAGCCCCGCCGCGTTCAAAGCCGGAGCGGGGGCCATGCCGGCGGGCGTCGACATGCTGAGGCGCTCATACATGAACTCGCCGCCGATATCCAAACCCAGGATCGGAGACCAGATCAAGTTCGTACCGGTGCGGCCTTCCTTGATGTTGGACGGACCAATCGCACCTCCGAGGCCGGCAAGCGCATCGAACCCATAATGCTGCCCCATATATGAGCCGAACAATGCCGAGCTCAAGTTAGGCGTCCAATAATGCTTTAAGGCTCCGGTAAAGGCAAAGCCCCATTGCTGCTCACAGCGGCCGGTTGCAGTCCAAGTGCAATCCTGCGCATATTGCGGATCCCAGCCGACGCTGGAATTCAACCCTTCTGAAATCCCGTTGGCATTGCCCGGGGTGGAGTTGGCCGAGCCCGCTGTATAGGCGAGATTGTTGCCAGTGATATAGCCGATTGCGCCCTTTTCGTAAGTGGCTTGCAGCCATAGCTTGTCGCCCGGCGAAAGAAACGGCAGGTTGAACGAAACGCCGCCCTGCGTCGCAAAACCCCAAGCATTGCTGGTGCCGACCGGCCATGAATAATTCGCCGCGGGGACGGACGCGGCCGGCGACGCGAATAAATCAGTGCGAATTTCATGCCCGCTGCCCGTCAATTGCGCGGACCCCCAGGACTGATCGAGCCGCAGATTGCCGACGATATCTGGCGCACGGGCGCCGGCATAGAACGCCTGCTCGCCGTTGATCACGCTGCCGATCACGCCGCGCCGCGCATTGCTGTCTTCAATCGACAGCGTCGTCGCAAAGCCGTCGCCGAAAGTTGCCGTATAGGCGAGCAGCTGGGTCGTCGCATTGGATCCGCGCAGGCCTTCCCAATTATAGGCGTCGGCATAGAAGTCGAACATGGATTGAGCGCGACCTGCGGTCAGGCCGGCGAATTGGAGGAAGGCCTTGTTGACGATCGTGACGTCTTTCAGGCTCGTAGAGGCAGTCGTATTGTTGAAGGCGCCCCCACCGGCAGTGCTCAAAATACCGGTCGCAGCCGAAGCCCCGGCACCGAAAACCGTATCGATGCGAGCAAAGGCGCGCAACGTGCCATAGGCCGTTGGATTGCGCAGGTCGACTTCAAGGCGGCCTAAACCCTCCCAGCCGAACGGATCGCGTCCGCCGGGCTGAAAGTTGGCGATGTTGGGTAACGTCCCCGCCTTGACGCCATTTGCCAAGAACGTCGCGTTGCCGACCTTGTAGCCGTCGCTATAAAGCTGGGTCTCGGCATAGATCAAGCCGCCGATCTTGAGACAGGTGTTGGTTCCGGGAAGAAAAAAGAAACCCGCGCCATAGATGTCGCACACCCTGACATATTCGATAGGCGCCGAATCATACAGGGGGAGATCAGCGGTCTGCCCCTCTGCTGCTACTATCAGGTAGGCCACCGAGCCGAGAAGAAGGCTCTTACCGAGCTTCATGGTGAACCTCCAGACTCATCGGCCCAAATCGGCCTCGGATCACTCCGTGATTTCGGCTCGAGATGTTAAAACCTCGTGTATCGAACCGGAAATCATTCCCCACCTGTTTGGGAGTGCCATCGCACACGGATGAGTCATGCCCTGCCTTTGCCGCGCAACCTTCTCCCCACGATATGCCTGATCGCGGCGTAAACATAATGGTCCAAGTGCAGCCATTCAATGTGGGCTGCTTGGCCCCCTGGCTTTCTCGTAAGGTGTGGCGACTAGGCAACAAAATTTCTTGTATCGCCTGCCAGAGCAACAAAAAAGAACCGAGCAAACCACCTCCAAAACTGCCAAATGCGCGCCAATTACTTCATGTTTCCGGCATGAGCGTCGCCATTGCTTCTACCGCCAAAGTTGGATTGGTAACTCCCGAGTTGAAACGCCAGCTTAAATTGCCATAGCCGCAGCAGGCGGCCAAACGGACATACTGTGCGCCCTTGACACCTATTACCTAAGCGTAACGACAAGGCGGCCGACCCGATCAGAAAGTTAGCGGATATACCGTTCGGGCGGATTTAGCCTATCAATAAGAATACACGCCAATTCAATAAGCTAGAGCATGTCTTTTGTAAGACGTCGGATCTATCCGATGTCTCACTGAAGCGGACCCGCTTTTTCGAGCAGGCCTAATTCGCAGTTTTACCTCACGCAGCCTCAACATGCTTGCCATTGCCGCCGGGCTCGGGCATATGTCCCTGCCTGATCGTGGCGGCTCTCGGTTGCGCTTGGTCGCAGCGGGTCAAGGGACACTGGTTTTCTAAATATTGGCCGATTTTGCGATGGATGTTTTTTCAAGTGCCTGGAGTATTTGTTACTGGCACGAACTGAGTCAAAGTCACCGATTGGACCGGATCGACGCGAAAGTTCGCATGATGGTCCCTCCGATCCGGGGGATTATGGGGTCGCTTACCGACGAACCGAGCGAAGCTCGCGAGTCGACACTGGACTTGGCGTTGCAAGCAACGCCAGCCCCGACTGGACTGCCTGGAGATGTGGCCGAGCGGCTGAAGGCGGCGGTTTGCTAAACCGTTATAGGGTTGTAAAGCCCTATCGAGGGTTCGAATCCCTCCGTCTCCGCCAGTCCCGTGAAGCCC
>JBKQHN010000068.1:0-2825 GCA_052148755.1 Beijerinckiaceae bacterium
ACCATGTTGGCGTCGTTGTCGTAGCCGGTGAATGCCTGCTCTTCTAGGAATCTCCATTGCGCCGGCTTGAGCATCGACCCGTCGGCTATGCCCCGCTTAAGATCGGCTGGTTTCGTCTGGCCTTCCAGAATGTGTGTCAGGGCAGAGATGAGGAACCCGGCGGTACCGCAAGCCGGATCACAGATGTGTTGCCCAGGTTTTGGATCAACCAAGGCTATGATTAAATTGAGGCGCTTCGCGGAAAATGGTGGAAGGTTTTGGCTTGTTTTCATAGCTCCGGCAAGCTCATTGTCAGGATTTTCAGGCGGAGATATTCCTCGTCGCGCAGGCCGTAGGCGCGGCGCTGGATGACGCGGATTTTGTTGTTGAGACCCTCGACGAAGCCCAGCGCGACCTTGTTTTCAGGTTTGCAGTACGCAGCGATGCCATCCCAGTGACGCTCGATCATTTTGGCGAACTTCTCGTATGGTTCGAGGCGCTGCCAGCGCAGTTGGGCTTTCCAGTTGTCAAAAAACTTCCGCGCCCACGGCTCGGACTTATAGTCCCACAATTGGTCGAACTGCTCGCGCAGCAGATACGCCGTGTTCAACCGTTTGTTGGCCTTCAGCAGAAGCTGAAGGCTTTTCTTGCCTTCAGGCGACAGATTTTCTTTGTGCGACAGAAGAACGTATTTTTGCCCCTTGATGAACTTTCGCTGGCGTCCTGTGACGCGTCCGTACTCGGCTTTGCGGATTTTATCCAGCGCCTCACCGAGATGCCGCAACACATGGAACTTGTCGAACAGAATAGCGGCGTTCGGCGCATGATGCTGCGTCGCGTTGCGAAACGGCTTCCACATGTCCATCACGGCGAGCCTGATTTTCCGGCTCTTTTCCTCACCTAAAAGGGCATAGAACTTGTCCATATCGGCCTCGCTGCGCCCGTCGCCGCCAAACCAGATGGCGCGCTTCGCTTCAAGGTCGCTGACCACGATCCGGTACGTGTGCCGCTTCTTGATCGATACTTCGTCGATGCCGATCACGCTCGGCGACGGCGGCCCCGCGAGCCGCAGTTGTTCCTGCATGTAGATTTTGTCGAGGTCTTTGACCGTGTGCCAATCGAGATGCAGCCGCTTTGCCACGTCTTTGATCGACATCGCGCGGCATAGGCCGCCGATCTGCATCGCGAAACGCGACGTGTAGTTCGTGTTGGCTGACAAAAAGGCCAGTGTTTCGTTCTTCACGCCGCAGGTCTTGCATCTCACGCGGTGCATCTGAAAATCGAGATAGACTTCCCGATCCCCACACCCGAGATCGCGCACCCGCCGCCCGCGTTTGTCGTGAACGCACCGGCACGTTTTGCCGCACCCGCCGCACACCGTTTTTTTGAGCGCCGGTCGAGTGTGATTACGAAGACAGGCTTCTGAAGGTCATAGCCGTCAACCCGCGCTCGTGGACGAAAACCCCTCACGCGATAGGCGTCCAGCAATGTCCTTTTGTCCGAAGATTCTTTCATGCCGAAAACGTGTCACGTTTTCAGTCCCTTGAAAACCTCGCATAACCAGGCTTTTCCGCCCTTCTCAGGCCATCAAAGGCTCGTTTCGATCCACCATTTTCCGCGAAGAGCCACGATTTTTGATGACGAGGCTAACGCGTTCCATCCAACCGACGACAATCCGTCATTGAAGGAGTGGAAGCGCAAAAATATCGAGAACTATCTGCTCGTGCCTGATGCTTGGAAGCGTGCTGTCGCCCAAAAGTCTGGAGCTCTCGGAATTGACTTATTCACGGCACGGCACCAAAACGTTATCGACAGGTTTTTCAACCAAGAAAATTTGACACTCCCTCCTGGTTCGGTGTGGCGCGACGTAAGGGCCAACATATTCCGTGTGGTTGATGGCAAGCGCATTCTTTTCGAGAACGACGACTCTTTGTTCCAGATGCTGAAAGCCGAGACGCCTTCAGTGGAGCTACCCCGTGATTCCGTGGCAGCGAGCATGCTCGTCGATGAGATCCACGAGGACATCCACCAATTCCTCGGCTCGCTATCGGCCTTGGTCGCCGAGACGGCTGCGTGATGCAATTCCTGATCGCCGACAGTTTCACCGATAGCTTGGCCCGACTGACCGGCGAGGAACAGAAGGCGGTCAAGACGAGCGCGTTCGATTTGCAGCTCAATCCCGCCAATCCCGGCACTAGCCTGCACAAGCTCGACAAAGCCAAGGACAAGAATTTCTGGTCGGCGCGGGTGAACGCGGACATCAGGATCATCGTTCACCGCAGCGACGCGAGCTTTCTGCTCTGCTACGTCGCCCATCACGACGACGCCTATGAATGGGCAGGGCGGCGCAAACTCGAAACGCACCCCACGACCGGCGCCGCGCAGTTCGTCGAGATACGCGAGACGGTCAAGGAGATCGTCGTTCCTGCTTACGTCGAGAGCGCGCGTCCCGCTGCCGAGAAGAGGGCGATATTCGCCGATACGCCCGCTGATCAATTGCTGGCCTATGGCGTGCCAGCGGAATGGATCGACGACGTCAAACGCGCTTCCGAGGATTCGTTACTCCTCTTGACGGAGCATTTGCCAGCCGAAGCCGCAGAGGCGCTTTTGGAGCTGGCGACGGGCGGCAAGCCGCGCGCGCCAACGCCGACCCCAGGACCGGTGAATCCGTTCGAGCACCCGGACGCACAGCGCCGGTTCCGTGTGATGTCGAACGTCGAGGAATTGGAGCGCGCGCTCGATTTTCCGTGGGAGAAGTGGACCGTCTTTCTGCATCCCGACCAACGCCAATTGGTCGCGAGAGACTACTCGGGGCCGTTTCGCGTGTCTGGATCGGCGGGGACGGG
>JBKQHN010000069.1:0-93422 GCA_052148755.1 Beijerinckiaceae bacterium
AAGGCGCAATAATCGACCATTCGAAATCCGTCAGCTCATAGCGGCGCGCATTCATGATAGCCCCTCCAAGGAGCTTGAATCAGAATTCGACCGCCAAGGGAATCCCCTTTATGAGTTTGTCACCTAGTGCGGGATGAGGAAAAGTGGAACGCTGCTCGGCTTTTCCTGCGCAATTAAGTTTACGCAGATTGCCTAGACTTATCTGCATATCCTACTCTGTTTTATTAGAATCGATCACGTTCATGATTTTGGATTGAATCAATCCAAAATCATCGTGATCCAATGCGACACGCCGAATCAAGTGCGCGCGGTTGCGGCCAGCTCCTCGCGGCCGTCATGGCAACGACACCCCGGACTGTGATCCGGCGGCGGCCATGACATGCGATCGATTTGTTTTTTCTTGCGAGTAGCCAAATCAAGATGTTGCGGTCAGCGGTAGCTGCCGGAACCGGCGACCTCGAAGTGTCTTGGACGGTCGGAATCGGAGGGGTCTACTAGGGCCGAAACCCGCAACCGTGCTGCAACCGACAGCAAGAGCAAATGATACTGGCGGGCATCGAGCGGCGTCGAGCGATAACGTCGCAGGATGACTTCAAGAAGCTCCCCCATGACTTCCGTGTCGACGTCGGACAAAAATGCCGAATCGAGTCCGGCTTCAAAGGCAGCAGCGACCAATGCACGGCGCTGCTTGCGGCTCAAAGCCTCCGATCCGAAAATCAAAACCTTCCAGAAGTAGAGATGCAACGACAGCAATCGTTCTTTCGAAGAGGCGTCGGGAATTTGCTCGGAATATTGGCGATGCAGAACATCCGCGATGATCGATTCGCTCCATTTGAAGCTCGCGAGCAGGGATGGATCTTGTTCGGGGCGAAGATTCATTTTGGTCCGCCTGATAAATTGCGATTATTCGGCCTCGAATACAAGGACTTGAAACACCATAGATAGACCGGCGGCAAGCATTGGTCGCTTGACGCCAGTGAATGATTGCAACGCGAAACCGGACAGGGGGCACCGATCGCCAGTCACAGAAAACAATGCAGAGACACGTATGACTCGCCGCCCAATGAACTGGCTTTTGGTTCTTTGCCTCTAGCGCAAACGTAGTAGACAAGCTTAAGCTATAACGCAATGGTCTACAACGAACTTAGAGCAGACTTGTGCGTGATTCGGCAAGCTCGATTCAACCCGGCACGGCCTTGTCAACGGTATTGCGGGCATGGCGATGCAATATGACAAGCCAATCGATCTGACGAGCGCGTATTTCGATCGGATGGATCAAGCCGATCGACACGAATAGGGTCGATCGGGGCGCCGCCACGACGGCAGCGATTATTCGGCGGCCTTCTGGGTGAGATCGCGCGGCGAAAATGCGCCGTTTCCAATCGGCGTCATGACCAGGCGGCGCTCATGGAATTGCGCCAGCGTGCTGCGATGCCCGATCGAAACGAGCGTCGTATTCGGCAGTCTTTTCTTCAGGATCTGATAGATGGCATTTTCCATCGGCTCGTCCATGGAGGCGGTGGCCTCGTCGAGAAAGAGCCAATCGGGTTTTGCCAAAAGCGCTCGTGCAACGGAAATGCGCTGCTGTTCGCCGCCCGACAGGCGCTGCGACCAGACATCTTCGACATCGAGCTTGTCGAGGAAGGCACCGAGTTTGGCGGCTTCGACCACATTGCGCAAAGTCGCATCGTCGAACGTTTCGGGCGCCGCCGGATAAGTGATCGCCGCGCGCAAGGTGCCGATCGGAATATAGGGCCTTTGTGGGAGCAGCATGATCTGCGCGCCCTTCGGTATTTCGATTTTGCCCTTTCCGAAAGGCCAGATTCCCGAGATGGCGCGAAACAGCGTCGACTTGCCGGAACCCGAAGGTCCGACGAGGAGCACGGGCTCCTTCGCGATGAACCGCAAATGGTTGCTCTCAACAATCTCGCGTCCATCCGGCAGCTGCAAGACCAAGCCCTCGAAGCCAAGACGCGCCCCGACGTCGGTGCGCAGCGGCCCCTCACCGGCTCGCGTGTCGAGCGCATGGGCATTTTCAATCGACGCATCGAAAGAAACCAAACGCTCGAGTACGGATTTGAAATCGGCGAGGTTGACATAGTAGGTGACGAAGAAAGTCAGCGATGAGTCGACTTTTCCGAAGGCATTTGCCGTTTGCGTCATGAAGCCGAGTTCGATTTTTCCGAGGAAATAAAACGGCGCCGCGACAACGTAGGGGATGATCGGGCTGATCTGAAGATAGAAGTTGTTAAATGCCATCAGCTTTTTCCGCACATCGACGATCTCGAAATAATTGCGGATGATTGCGCCGAAGCGCTGGCCGAGCGAGGTTTTTTCGGCCAGCTCGCCGCCTAACAAGGCAACCTGTTCGCTATATTCACGCAGTCGGGCGAGCGAGAAGCGGAAATCCGCTTCGTAGCGCTGCCGTGCAAAAGAAAGGCGGGCCAACGAGCGGCCGATCAGATGGGTCAAAATCGTGCCTATGCCGGCATAAATCAGCACGACCCAGAAGAGATAGCCAGGCACGGCGATATTCGTGTAGGGCAAGGTAAAATTGGCGGAGAGAATCCAAAGAATGATCGCGAAAGAGACGAGCGAGCTCAACTGGGAGATCAAGAGAATGCTGAACGTGTAAATGCCGTAGCCGGTCTGGCCGCCGTCGATGAATCGGGAGATATCCTCCGAAATACGTTGATCCGGGTTGTCGGCACCATCGCCGACGAGAGCCATGCGGTAATGCGTGTGCCCTTCGAGCCAATGGCTGGTGTAGAAATCCGTGAGCCAGCGCCGCCATTTGATGACGAGGGTCGATTGCACCACGTATTCGACAACGTATGAGCCGACCAAGACGAAGGCCCACGGCGTGAAGATGTAAAAGAGCTGATGCCAGAACGTCGTCTCGTCCTTGGCTTGGATGGCATTGAACCAGTCACGCGAGAAGTAGGACAAGCGGACACTGATCCCGACCTGGGCCTGGTTGATGAGAACTAGAAAAACAACCATCGCGATCGCAACCCGCCGTTCGAGCGCGACGAAAGCCGGCAGAGGCCAGATGCGCGTGAGGCTATGGTCGGGCGCGACGAAATAGCGGTCTGCAATCCGCATCATTTTCCGCACCAACGGAATATAGGAGATGCAATAAATAAGGATGGCGAAGATGGCGACCGTCAGCGGCAGGCTGTCCGGCAGTCGATAGTCTTCCAGTCCGGCCGGCCAAGACCCAGCCGCCGAAACGAGAAACAGACCGCCGAAGACGATCAGTTCCGCCGCAAAAATCGCCGCAAAAATCTTCAAGAAACCGGAAATCCTGGACGACAGAAACGTCGTCGCAACGCAAAGAAACGTGGTTGCGGCGAGCACGATCACCGCGACGTCGCCGGTTCTTTGCGCAACGAATGTTGCAGCTACCGCAAAGATCAGAACGAGGAGGGCAAGAAATTTCATGGCCTGTTCGTGAGACAAGAGGGTAAGAGCGCGCGCGCCTCGGCCGTGCGCCGCAAAGCGCCGTTGCCCCGAAGCGGCCTTCGACCCGCGCAACCGGATTTGCGGGCCTCTATATCGAGAGTGAAATTGCGCCGCAATGAAGGCCTGACCCAGGCTGTGCGGCGTCGCGAACGCTAATCCAGCCCATCATGCTCCGACAGGCCGGAAAGCCCGTTGACACAACCTATCAGCACCGGAGACGGCTTGAACGTGAGCACGCGGCGCGGTTTTATCGGCACTTCGACGCCAGTGCGCGGATTGCGCCCAATCCGCTCACGCTTGGCACGCACGGCAAAAAGACCAAACGAACGCAGTTTGACGGTTTCACCCCGGACCAATGCGTCGGAAATTTCTTCCAGCGCCATTTCGAAAATATCGCGGGCCTGGGCACGCGACAGAGCCGGACAAGAACCGTAGACGGCATCTAAAAGATCGGCTCGGGTCGCTGTTTTACGTTTCTCATTTTCCGCCGCCGCGCTTCGCACTTTTCTCTCCTTGATGCCAGATGGCGCAAGTATTCCTGACCTGCCCGGTCTCGGGAGCCTGAACGGCTCGACGCGATCTCTGTAATGTCGCACCGACTTACGTAGCACAATAGTTCACGTCGCCCCCACAACCGCTACGGATGTGTTGGTTGAGGCTGGAGTTAATGATTTGATTCCTAAATGTTCGCAATGCTCCAGCTTTCGGTGAAATGGGAAAAGCCTGCGTTCCCGATCTTGCCACAATTGTCAAAACTTTCCGCGCTGGCAAGCCTCAGTCGACGTTTACAAGAAAAAAGCCCCGGAAACCGGGGCTTTCGCGGCCGCTTGAAGCGGCGAAGCAACACTTTTTCAGAGCGCGCGGATCTTTTTTCGATCTGGATCAGAAATCCATGCCGCCCATGCCACCCATGCCGCCCATGCCGCCACCGCCCATAGGCGCGGACTCTTTCTTCGGCTGCTCGGTGATGATCGCCTCGGTGGTGATGAGGAGACCGGCCACGGAAGCAGCATCCTGAAGCGCCGTGCGGACGACCTTGGTCGGATCGATGATGCCGAGTTTGACCAAATCGCCATATTCGCCTGTCTGGGCGTCATAGCCGTAGGAATAGGCGGTATTTTCGATCAGCTTGCCGATCACCACAGCGCCATCGGCGCCGGAATTGTCGACAATCTGCTTGGCCGGCGTCAGGATCGCCTTACGGACGATGTCGATGCCGGTCTTCTGATCGGCATTCGCCGTTTTCAAGGAATCGAGCGCTTTGACCGCCCGCAGCAAGGCGACACCGCCACCGGGCAGCACGCCTTCCTCGACGGCAGCGCGGGTCGCGTTGAGCGCATCGTCGACGCGGTCCTTTTTTTCCTTCACCTCGACTTCGCTCGAGCCGCCGACCCTGATCACCGCGACGCCGCCTGCCAGCTTGGCAAGCCGCTCCTGCAGCTTCTCGCGGTCGTAATCGGACGTTGTCTCAGCGATCTGGGCTTTGATCTGAGAAATACGCGCCTCGATATCGGCCTTGGGACCGGCTCCGTCGATGATCGTGGTCGATTCCTTGTCGATCCGGACCCGTTTGGCACGGCCGAGCATCGGAAGGGTCACGTTCTCGAGCTTGATGCCCAAGTCTTCCGAGATCAATTGACCAGCGGTCAGGATCGAAATGTCTTCGAGCATGGCCTTGCGACGATCGCCGAAGCCCGGCGCCTTGACGGCCGCAACCTTGAGGCCGCCACGCAACTTGTTGACGACGAGCGTCGCGAGCGCTTCGCCTTCGACATCTTCGGCCACGATCAGCAGCGGCTTGCCGGTCTGCACGACGGCTTCGAGAACCGGCAGCAGCGCCTGCAGCGAGCCCAATTTCTTCTCGTGAACAAGGATGAACGGCTCTTCGAGCTCGGCAACCATCTTCTCGGCATTGGTGATGAAATAGGGCGAGAGATAGCCGCGGTCGAATTGCATGCCCTCGACGACGTCGAGCTCGGTCTCGAGGCTCTTTGCCTCTTCAACCGTGATGACGCCTTCATTGCCGACCTTCTGCATGGCGGTCGAGATGATTTCACCGACCGAGTGATCGCCGTTCGACGAGATCGTGCCGACTTGGGCAATCTCATCGTTGGAGGTCACTTTCTTCGAATTGGCCTTGAGATCGGCGATGACCGCATCAACGGCGAGGTCGATGCCACGCTTCAAGTCCATCGGGTTCATGCCGGCGGCAACAGCCTTGGTGCCTTCCCTGACGATGGACGCGGCGAGGATCGTCGCCGTCGTCGTGCCGTCGCCGGCAACATCGTTTTGCTTGGAGGCGACTTCCCGGATGAGCTGCGCGCCGAGGTTTTCAAATTTGTCGGAAAGCTCGATTTCCTTCGCCACCGTCACGCCATCCTTGGTAATGCGCGGCGCGCCGAAGGATTTCTCCATGACGACGTTGCGGCCCTTCGGGCCCAAGGTGATTTTTACGGCATTGTTGAGGATTTCGACGCCACGCAACAGCCGGTCGCGGGCATCGGACGAAAAACGTATGTCTTTGGCAGTCATAGTAAAAACTCCAGGATCGATGATCGCTCAATAGAGCGGAAGACGTCAGGCGACGACGCCCAGAATGTCGCTCTCCTTCATGATGAGGAGATCTTGACCGTCGATTTTCACTTCGGTGCCCGACCATTTGCCGAACAGGATGCGATCGCCCTTCTTCACATCAAGGGGGACGAGCTTGCCGGTCTCATCGCGGGCGCCCGGTCCAACGGCGACAATTTCGCCTTCCTGCGGCTTCTCTTTCGCCGTATCAGGAATGATAATTCCACCCTTGGTCTTCTCTTCGCCTTCGAGCCGCTTGACGACGACTCGATCATGCAGGGGACGGAAAGTCATGTCTCTTGCTTCCTCTTTATGGTTGGTTCGAGACCAGGCGTTGCTTTCCGGCAGTCCGAAATGCCTCGCAAAGCTTTTGCCTGATCAGAAGCTTGCTTGTTAGCACTCACCATGCGGGAGTGCTAACAGCACCGCTGAGATAGGCAGGCTATGCCAAAGTGTCAAGCAGATCGCCGCGCATTTCTCAACGCTGCCCGAATCTTGGGCAGCATGGTAAAAGGTGGCGACGAAGAGGGCCTATGCCGTTCGAGGCGGGCGGCGGTTTTGCTGCAGGGAAAGGTCTTTTGTGGCTCAAGACGGCTACGACGCTCAGCCTTTCACCAGACATGTCCGAGCCGAGGCTCTCGCCGCGCCGTCGAGCGGCATTGTCGAGGTCTTCCAGCTCGGACGTACCCGGCAAGGCCTGATCCCGCTTTATGTCGGGGAAGGTGACGTTCCGACACCCGCTTTCATCGCCGATGCCATCGCGCAATCGCTCGCCCAGGGTGAGACGTTTTACTCCCCGCAAGCAGGCCACCCGGATCTGCGCGCGGCCATCGCGCGGTATATGAGCCGCCATTACGGCAAGATTTTTGAACGCCGGATAGGTCCCTTCGGTCCGGAACGTTTCTTCATTACGAGCGGCGGCATGCACGCGCTCCAACTCGCCGTGCGCCTCGTCGCCGGAGTGGGCGACGAAGTGATCGTCCCGTTGCCCGCGTGGCCTAATTTTGAGGGCGTGCTGACGACCGCCGGGGCGCGAATCTGCGGCGTCCGGCTCGATTTCGTCACAGCGTCCAGTGGCGCGCATCATTGGTCTTTGGATCTCGCCCGCCTGCGGGAAAAAATTTCGCCGGCGACCCGCGCGCTCATCATCAACTCGCCGGCAAATCCGACCGGCTGGACGGCCTCGCATGCCGAAGTCGAAGCCATTCTCGGGATCGCCCGGGAATTCGGGCTTTGGATCATCGCCGACGAGATCTATGGACGAATCCGGTTTTCGGGCGAACCCGCGGCCTCCTTCCACGACGTGATGGAGCGGGACGACCGGATCATCTTCGTCCAGACTTTTTCGAAGAATTGGGCGATGACCGGTTTGCGGCTCGGCTGGCTCGAAGTCCCGCCAGAACTGGGCGAGGCCGTCGAAAACCTTATCCAATATTCGACGGCAGGCGTCGCCCTGCCCGTGCAGCGCGGCGGGCTCGCAGCTCTACAACAGGGCGACGAATTCTTTGCCGCCCAGCTCGCCAAAATGCGCAAAAGCCGCGATCTTCTTTGCGCGGGACTTGCGCAAACGGGCCGAGTCCGCTTCGCGCTGCCGGAAGCGACTTTTTACCTGTTTTGTACGATCGACGGGCTGGAGGATGCGCGGCGCTTGGCTTTGCGGCTGATCGAGGAAGCCGATGTCGGCGTCGCGCCCGGTTCCGCGTTCGGCCGCGGCGGCGAAGGTTTCGTCAGGATTTCCTTCGCGCGGTCGCCGGATGAGATTGCCGAGGCCGTACGCAGACTGAAGCGATGGTTCGCGGCAGAGGTTTGAGGAACGTCTGATCAATCCGTCTTTGCGGGCATGTCATCGTTCGGATGGCCGGGCTGTGCGCTGGCCTTCCAGCGCGGCCCGAGATCGCGCATCTGGACCTCCAGGCATTCGACGTCGAGGCGCAAGGCTGCACCGCCCGAGAATGTGAGCACAACCTGACCTGCCGGCGGATCTTTCGGCACGAAGGCGATGCTCAGCAAATTGAGATGTTCTTCCACGGCCGCCTGATTGAAGCCGCTGCGCGCGACCTTTAGGACCCGCTCGAAATGCAGCCCGGTCTGGCAGCGCTCGTTGCTGCCGGCTGCCGCGCAAACCCAGTCGAAACGGACCGCAACGAGGGCAAATTTCTTGCCGCGCGGCAGATAGGTCATGTCGCCGATGCGGATCACCGCATCCTGCAGGTTGGCCGAGATGATCGCGAGATCCTCCTCATCGAGCGCGATCAGGCGCAAGTGCTCGCGCATTGAAGTACCTCATCCTTGAGCGGAAATCCGCTCGACGATAGCACCACAGCGGCCGAGTTTCTTCTCCAAATGTTCGAAACCGCGGTCGAGATGGTAGACGCGGTTGACCATGGTCTCGCCGCGCGCGGCGAGCGCTGCGATGACCAGCGAGACCGAAGCCCTGAGATCGGTGGCCATGACGGGTGCACCCTGCAATTCCTCCACGCCCTCGACCAAGGCAACCTCGCCATCAAGCCGGATGCGTGCGCCGAGACGCGCAAGTTCCTGAACATGCATGAAGCGGTTTTCGAAGATCGTCTCGGTGATGCGCGAGCGGCCTTTGGCTTTCGTCATCAACGCCATGAATTGGGCCTGCAGGTCCGTCGGAAAGCCGGGGAACGGCGCCGTCGTAATGTCGACCGGCGAAATGCCGGCACCGTTGCGGCGCACTCTTATGCCTTCATTGGTGACGGCGACATCCGCGCCTGCCTGTCGAATTGCGTCGAGGGCGCTCTCCAGAAGACGCGGCTGGGCGCCTTCAAGCATGACATCGCCGCCCGTCATCGCCACGGCAATGGCATAGGTCCCGGCCTCGATCCGGTCGGGCAAAACCTTGTGGGTCGTGCCCGAGAGCGCGGCTACGCCCTCGATCTCGATGCGCGATTGGCCCGCCCCTTTGATCTTGGCTCCCATTTTCACGAGACATTCCGCAACGTCGGCGATTTCGGGCTCGCGCGCGGCATTTTCGATGAGCGTGTGGCCATGCGCGAGCGAGGCAGCCATCAAAGCCGTGTGGGTGCCACCGACGGTGACCTTGGGGAAGACGATTTCGCCACCCTTCAGACCCTTGGGAGCGCGGGCGTGGACATAGCCCGCCTCAATATCCACTGCGGCGCCGAGCTTTTCGAGGACCATGAGCAAGAGATCGACGGGACGCGTGCCAATGGCGCAGCCGCCCGGCAGCGAAACCTTGGCCTCGCCCATGCGTGCAAGCAACGGCGCAATGACCCAAAAACTCGCCCGCATTTTTGAGACGAGTTCGTAAGGCGCCATGATATCGACAATGCGGCGGGCGGAGAGATGGAGCCGACGGGCCGCATGCGCCTCTTCGCCGGGCTGGCGGCCATCGACGGAATAATCGACGCCGTGATGACTCAATATGCGCAGCAACATGTTGACATCGGCGACGCCCGGCGTGTTTTCCAGCGTCACGGTTTCCCGCGTGAGCAGAGAAGCGATCATCAGCGGTAGGGCCGCGTTCTTTGCGCCGGAGATCGGAATATTGCCTTCGAGCGCCTGGCCGCCCACGATACGAATTCGGTCCATCGTTCCCCCGAAATGAGAAGAATTCCGCCTATTCGGCGGTCTCGGCCGGCCCGAGCGGGGCCAAATCCGGACGTCCTTCCGAACGTCCTTGCCTTTGCGCTTTGCGGCGCCGTAAATTTTCCCGCAGGGCCTCACTGAGGCGTTGCTTTTCCGCTGCCTTGGCGAATCGCGTTTGCGATGCGCCGGCAGTTTGTTTCTTTGCTGTGGGGGAAAGATCCGTCTCAGAGGCCATTGTGCGTCGCCGCGGCATCGAGCATGGCCGCAAAGTATAGGCGGACCGCCCACTCGCTTAACCCATGCAAACAAACCCGCGGGCGTCGCTTGAGATCAGCACAAATGCTGCTCGCTACGGGAATCGTTCTTTCCAAGGCCATCCCGAGCTTTTACGGCTTTACGGCCAAGCCGACAAGCACGGGCGTCGCCGCGCAGCAATTCTCACTATGCGGGCACTGTTTTTACTGCGTCATTAGGATCTCTGGAAAGTTTCGTCGAAAGTGGGCGGACCAGGAGGTCCGAAAAGGGCTCCCATCTGCCGGATCGCGGACCTTGTGGTCCGCAACAAGAACTCGCCTCAGCGCCGGATCATCCACGCTTTGCCGTTTCCCGAAGGCCACGAGCCGTCTCCACTTGCCCGTCGTGCCGCCGCGCATCTTGCCTATCCGATGCAGCTGTGTCACATAGCCGGCACTTCGGCGGACCGCGCCTCAGAATTCGTCCGTCTTCAGCGATAAAGCTGCAGTAGCTCAGTGGTAGAGCACTCCCTTGGTAAGGGAGAGGTCGAGAGTTCAATCCTCTCTTGCAGCACCAGCTTCGTTGCGCCTTCGCAGCAAATAGCCCCGGCCATGACGTGCGATCGAGTCGTTTTTCTTGCGGCTCGCCTTAGCTCACAATGATTTTGGATTGATTCAATCCAAAATCTTTGTGATCGATTCTAAAAAATTAGAGCGGGATAAGCAGATAAGTTCACGCAATCTGCGTAAACTTGGTTGCTCCGGAAAAGCCGCGCAGCGTCCCACTTTTCCTCATCCCGCTCTGGTAGCGCGATTCACCCAACGGGTGCTGCCCACCCGTCAGGTGAATCGCACCACTAGGCGGCGAGCGTCTCGAGCAGATCGTGTGGCAGGCGGCCGAAATGCATGACCAGCCTCGGTTCTGAAAAGAAATCAATAGCCGGGTCGGCCTCCTCTTCGAGCACGACCACACCCGAGGCATAAACGCTGGCGCGGCCGGCGATGATCAAAGCATTGTCACGGTCTTCCGAATGGTGCGGCAGCCCCGGCTGCACTTTACCATTGCGTCCCGTCGTAAAAGGAATGACGACATAATTGACCGTGTGGGCCATGGTATTACTCTCCAAATCACAGTCGCTTGTCCGGGGAACATGACTCCACGTTTCCCGTCAAGACATTCGCCAATTTTTCGTCCGCTATTTTCGCGATCGAATGAATTCAACCATCCGACCGAACTTGGCTCTGAACATAACAGGAACGGCTGCGATTGGCAAGGCCGGCCGTCGGTAGACTGCCCAATGACGGAGCAGTTTTCGAGCGCGATCGAGGGACGGCAGAACATTGCCATGGCTCGAGGCGCAAATCTTAGAGCGGGATGAGGAAAAGTGGAAACCGGTTTTCCGCCCGCATCCCGCTCTATTTTATTGGAATCGATCACATTCATGATTTTGGATTGAATCAATCCAAAATCATCGTGATCTATTGGTTCACGATGCCGTTCGCGTCCGCTTCCATGGCGAAAGCCGCCGAGAACAGGGCGCGCGTATAGGCGCTCTTCGGCTGCGCAAATATCTCCTCGGCCGGTCCGTGTTCGACGACTTGGCCGTGCCGCATGACGATGATGTCGTTTGCGAGCGCGCGCACGACGCGCAAATCGTGACTGATGAAGAGATAGGCCAAGCCGCGGCGCCTCTGCAGGTCACGCAAGAGGTCGACGATTTGCGCTTGCACGGTCATATCGAGCGCCGATGTCGGCTCATCGAGCACGATGAATTTGGGTTCGAGCACAATGGCGCGGGCGATCGCGATCCGCTGTCTCTGGCCGCCTGAGAATTCGTGCGGGTAGCGGTCCATAGTGTCCGGATCGAGGCCCAGTTCGACCAAGGCACGCGCGACGATTTCGCGTTGTTCCACAAGCTTCAGGCCTTTTGCCTGCACGGTCAAACCTTCCGCGACGATTTCAGCGATCGGCAGGCGCGGTGACAATGATCCGTAGGGATCTTGAAAGACGATCTGCATGTCGCGGCGCAACGGCCGCATGGCCGTAAACGACAGGCCATCGATGGCACGGCCGAGATAAAGGATGCTGCCTTGCGATTTGATCAGGCGCAACAGCGCGAGCCCGAGCGTTGTCTTGCCGCAGCCGGACTCGCCGACAATGCCGACCGTCTGGCCTTGCCGCAACCGGATCGAGACACCGTCGACGGCTTTCACGGCGCCAACGGTTCGTCGGAAGAACCCACGCTTGATCGGAAAATGGACCCGAATATCGGCGGCCTCGAGAATCACCCGCGCTGCAGGGTCTGACGTCGGCGGCTCCCCTTTCGGCTCGGCCGCAAGCAGCGCCTTCGTATAGGCATGCGTCGGCGCGGAGAAAATCCCCTCAGTCGTATTGGCTTCGACGATGCGCCCATTCTGCATGACGATGACATCATCGGCGATCTTGCGCACGATGTTGAGATCATGCGTGATGAACAACATGGCCATGCCATAACGCCGTTGCAGATCCTTCAAGAGTTTCAATATTTGTGCCTGAACCGTGACGTCGAGTGCGGTTGTCGGCTCATCGGCGATGAACAGATCCGGCCGATTGGCGAGCGCCATGGCGATCATGACACGCTGGCGCTGGCCGCCGGAAAGCTGGTGCGGATAGGCAGACAAGCGTTGCGCCGGATCGGGAATGCCGACTTCCTCGAGTACTTCGATGGTACGCGCTCGCAATTTGGCGTCGCCGCGCGTGCCGTGGAGCTCGAGAATCTCGCCGACTTGGCGCGCAATCGTGTGCAGCGGATTGAGCGAGGTCATCGGCTCCTGGAAGACCATCGTGACGGCATTGCCGCGGATCTCGCGCAGATGCGCGGGCCGGCTTTTCAGCAGATCTTCGCCTTTGAAAAAGACCTCTCCGCCAAGCCGCACGCCTTGCGGCAAGAGCCGCAGGATAGAAAGCGCCGTGACGGATTTCCCCGAGCCGGATTCGCCCACGAGCGCCAAGGTGCGGCCACGTTCGACAGAAAAGGACACGCCGTCGACCGCCTTGACGGCGTTATCTCCATTCTGAAATGAGACCGAGAGATCGCGGACATCGAGAAGGTGGGTTTCAGGCACGAAGAGCTTCCATGATAGTCGCAACGCCGGATCGGTCTGGCAGAAGTCTTTGTAATCCGAGCGAGAGCCGCCTCGTGTCCGCATCCCCTGACATGAGAAACCTGCAGCCGGCGTCAAGGGCGGTTACCACATGAATGGCGTCCGCCAGTTTGTATGGCCAATTTTGCCGCAAAACAGCGGTTCCAATCAGGATATTTCGTTTGAGCGGCAAAAGGTCGATCACCCCACTCCAAATTAGCAAACTGCCGTAGAGTTCCGCTTTGCGCGCGAGAGGAAAGTCGTTCTCGCGCTTCGGAGGAGCAAGCAACTCGGCTAAGGTGAGATCGCTCGTAACGGCAGCCTTGGGATATTTTGCGAGGAAAGTCAGAAGATCCTGTATCGGTCGCGCTTCGGTCCCTTCAAACTCAAAACCACGAACGAAGACATTTGTGTCGAGATAGACAAGGGACGCCATGCAGGTCTTAGTCCCATTCGTTTCTCAACGCGCGGATATGCGCGTCGATCTCCGTTGTCGAAGAGAATACGGGACGTCGCATTGCGAACATCTCGTCCAGACTCAGAATATGCTCAGGACGATGCAGCAGTTGCGAAACCTCCGTACCTTCGCTGATATCCTTGGCCAAATCGGACGCCGCCTCGACCGTAACGGTCACGGTAACCTTTTGCTGGGGCTCCAGCCCCTCGCGTAGGTCTTCCGGCAGCTTCGCGACAGGATAATGTTCCTTGACGATCTTGTTCATGGCGCAAACCTCAATTGCGCATAGATTACCACATTATGGCCGCGATGAATGAGGACTCGCAAATTGATCATCTTGCATGCCAAGCCCTCAAAAATGGCAACGTAGCAGCAGTTGGCGTTAGATTGCCGTGAGCGGCGTCTCAAACCGGGAGCGGACAAAGCCCCGCAGACTTGATTTCAACTGTAAAACGACATTTGACAAATGTAAATTTATGCTTTACACTTAATACAAATAAAATGACCAAGCGTCAATCATCGAAAACTTTGCACATAAGGGATTGAAGCAGCTTTTCGAGGACGACAATCCCAAAGGCGTCAACGCCGAGCATGTACGCAAAATCAAACAGATTTTAGCTTTGCTCGACGCCGCCCAAAAGGTCGACGATCTCGATTATGCGACCTTCCGTCTGCATCCGTTGAAAGGCGATCTCAAAGGGTTTTGGTCGCTGACCGCCCGCGCGAACTGGCGAATTATTTTCCGGTTCGATGACGGCAAAGCCTCGGATGTCGATCTTGTGGACTATCACTGAAGGAGGCAAAAGCCGTGTCGATGAAGAACCCGCCTCACCCCGGCGAAATGATCGGCGACAGCATCGAGGACATAGGCCTGTCGATCAGCGCCGCCGCGAAGGGATTGGGCGTTACGCGCCAGCAGCTTCACAATGTCATTGCTGGACGTTCCGCCATCTCGCCGGAAATGGCCGTGCGGCTCGAAAAGGCACTCGGCAGTACGGCAGAGACTTGGCTGCGGATGCAGGCGAATTACGATCTTGCCCAAATTCGCATCCGTGCCACGCCGATCAAGGTCACGCGGCTTACGCCCAAGGTGGCGTAGCGCCGGAGGGCGTTCGACTTCGGTCTTCAATCATCCCATTCGTCTCGCAGTCGCCGAAGCTCCTTTTCGATATCAAATCCTTACCCCAGCGTCTTCCTCGGATCGAAGGCGTCGCGCACCGCCTCGCCGATGAAAACCAAGAGCGAAAGCAGGACAGCGATGACGAGGAACCCGGTGAGCCCGAGCCAAGGCGCGTGCAGATTTGACTTGCCCTGCAAGAGCAATTCGCCAAGCGAGGGCGAACCGGGCGGCAGGCCGAAGCCGAGGTAATCGAGTGCCGTCAATGTTGTGACCGAGCCATTGAGGATGAACGGCAGAAAGGTCAGTGTCGCGACCATTGCATTGGGCAACACATGTTTGACCATGATGCGCAAATTGGAAAGACCGAGCGCGCGCGCCGCATTCACATATTCGAAATTGCGCGCCCGCAAGAATTCGGCGCGAACGACATGCACGAGATTGACCCATGAGAAAAGGAGAAGAATTCCAAGCAGGACGAAAAAACTCGGCGTGATGATCGCTGCCACGATGATGAGAAGATAAAGATGGGGGAACGAAGTCCAGATCTCGATGAAGCGCTGAAAAATGAGATCGAGCCAGCCGCCGAAATAGCCTTGCACGGCGCCTGCAGCCACCCCGACGAGCGAGGAAATCGATGCGAGCGCCAGGCCGAACAGGATCGAGATTCGAAACCCGTAGATGAGGCGGGCGACGACATCGCGGCCCTGATCGTCGGTGCCGAGCCAGTTCCACTCGATGTCGCGGCAGCCGTGGTTTGGCTTGCCTTCGCCGACCACATGGGCGGCAGCCTCTGCACATTGCTGCTCGCTCAACATCCAGGTCGGCGGCGACGGCAACCGGGTCGGCGGGGCGTAGTTGATCGTTTGATAAGAATAGTGGATCAACGGCCAAACCATGTAGCCATGCGCATCGATCTCGTCGCTGATCACCGCAGCGCGATAGTCCGTCCGGGCTTCAAAGCCGCCAAATTTTTCTTCCGGATAGTCGTGGAAGATCGGCAACAGATATTCGCCTTTGTAGTAGACGAAAATCGGTTTGTCGTTGGCAATGAATTCGGCGAATAGCGAAGCCACGAAGAAGATCAGAAAGATCCAGAACGACCAATAGCCGCGCTTGTTGGCGCAAAAATTGTTGAGTCGGCGCCGGTTGAGCGGCGTCAGGCGAATCAAGCCGTGGCCCAGCAAAGGCGGCGCCAGTCGCTTGCCATCGCGCGGCAGATCGAAACGCGCGGATGGTAAATTCATCCTCAAACCTCCCGCGTCTCAAAGTCGATGCGCGGATCGATCCATGTATAGGTGAGGTCGGAGACGAGATTCACGGCAAGCCCGAGAAGCGCGAAAATATATAGGTTGGCAAAGACCACCGGATAATCGCGGTTGACGACTGATTCAAAAGACAAGAGCCCGAGACCGTCGAGCGAAAAGATCGTCTCGATCAGCAGCGACCCACCAAAGAAAGCACTGACGAAAGCGCCCGGAAATCCGGCGACGACGATCATCATCGCGTTGCGGAACACGTGCCCATAAAGCACGCGCCTCTCGCTCAACCCTTTCATGCGGGCCGTAACGACATATTGCTTGCGGATCTCATCAAGAAAGGAATTCTTAGTGAGAAAAGTGATCGTTGCGAAGGCACCGAGCGTCAGGCAGATGACAGGCAGCGCAACATGCCAAACATAATCGACGATTTTTGCAGGCAACGAGAGATCCTGCCAATTCTCCGACGCCAGTCCGCGCAGGGGGAAGAACTGCCAGAACGATCCGCCGCAGAAAAGGACGATGAGCAATATCGCAAATAGAAAACTCGGGATGGCGTAGCCGACAGTCACGACCGACGACGTCCATACGTCGAAACGGCTGCCGTCACGCACTGCTTTGGCAATTCCCAGCGGTATGGAAATCGCGTAGGAGAACAACGTCATCCAGAGCCCGAGCGATATCGAGACAGGAAGCTTCTCCTTGATGAGCTGCAACACGGGCACGTCGCGAAAATAAGAACGGCCGAAATCGAAACTCAAGTAGCTCTTGAGCATGAGAAAAAAGCGTTCGGGTGCAGGTTTGTCGAAGCCGAATTGCTTTTCGAGTTCGGCAATGAATTTTGGGTCGAGCCCTTGGGCACCGCGGTATTTCGCGGAAAAATCGGCAGCGCCCATGGTTCCCACTTCGCGTCCGCCGCTGAAATTCGCCGTCGCGCTCGTGTCGAGCCCCTGCAACTGGGCAAGTACGCGTTCGACCGGACCACCCGGCGCGAATTGCACGAGGGTGAACGAGATGAGCAGAATTCCCAACATCGTCGGAATCATCAAAAGGAGACGGCGCACAATATAGGCAAACATTGCGGGTTCATTGCCTCGAAGTGTTTATGCGCTTCGCCTTCTCCGCATCATACCACCATGTCGACAGGATCCCCGTATCGTAGCGCGGCGATTTCGCCGGGCGTCCATAAAGGTCCCATTGTGCGATCCAGTGGCTCGGCTTGTACCAATGGGGTACCCAATAGCGTCCGGCGCGCAAGACGCGGTCGAGCGCCCGGCAGACATGGACGAGTTCATCGCGCGAACTGGCAACAAGTGCCTTGGCGATCAGCGCATCGACGACCGGATCACTGATGCCGACGACATTGCGGGAGCCATGGACCGCAGCTGCTTCCGAGCCGAAGAGAGCGCGGAGCTCCTCTCCCGGCGAATGCGACATGACAAGCCGCAGGGTGATGATGTCGAAATCGAAATCATCGATACGCAATTTATATTGCGCCGCATCGACGAGCCGGATCTGCGCATCGATGCCGAGCTGCTGCAAGTTCTTGATGAAAGGTTGCGTGTGCGGTTCGAGCCCCGTCTCGTCATAAAGGAATTCCAATCGAAATGGCCGCCCGTCGGGAAGAACCAGGTTCGCGCCCTGCCTCTTGCAGCCGGCGGCGAGGAAAAGCTCGTAGGCATGCCGCAGCAAGGCTCTGTCATGCCCAGATCCATCCGAAACAGGCGGAACGACTGGCTCACCGAAAACCTCGGCCGGCAGTCTGTCGCGGTAGGCTTCGAGCAGGGCGCGTTCCTCATCATCGGGCAGGCCCTTTGCCGCCATGTCGGAATTTTCGAAATAGGATGTCGTGCGCTCGTAGGCGTCATACATCAGGTTCTTATTCGTCCAGGTGAAGTCGAAGGCGTAGCCGATCGCTTCGCGAATGCGGGGGTCTTGCAGCACCGGTCGCCGGATGTTGAAAAACCAGCCTTGAATGCCGGAAATATTCTGGTCGGGAATCGTCTCGCGTTTTACGCGCCCGTCACGAACCGCCGGGAAATCGTAGCCGATCGCCCAGGTCGCCGCTTTGGCTTCCTCGTGCACGGTGAAGGCGCCAGCTTTGAACGCCTCGAAAGCGACGGCGCGATCAGAGAAATAATCGAGCCGGATCGTATCGAAGTTCCACTGGCCGATATTGACCGGCAGGTCCTTTCCCCAATAGTCGGCGACCCGCTCGAACGAGATGAAACGGCCTTGTTCGAGGCGACCAATTCTATAGGGACCGGACCCGAGCGGCGGATCGAGCGTCGTTTCGTCGAAGCGATTCTTTTGGTAATAGGCGGACGAGAAAATCGGATAACCCGCGATGAAAAGCGGCAAGTCGCGACTGCGCCCGGCAGCCAGCTTGACGACCAGCACGTCGTCGGCCTCGGGCGTCGCACTGACGAGATCGCGCAGAGCCTGGCGAATGATCGGGTGGCCCTTCGACTTCAGTATGTCGAGCGAGAAGGCGACATCCTTGGCCGTCAGCGGGCTGCCGTCGTGAAACCTGGCCTCTTTGCGCAGCAGAAAACGGTAGGTGAGTTTGTCGGGCGAAATTCGGACGGCGCGTGCAACGAGGCCGTAAAGCGCGTCGGGTTCGTCAAAGCTCGATTTCAACAGACTGTCGAAGACAAGGTCCATGCCGGAAGCAGCATCGCCGCGCAAAATGAAACCGTTAAGCGAATTGAACGTGCCGAGAATCTCGTGCGAGATCTGACCGCCCTTGGGTGCTTTTGGATCGACATAAGCGAAGGCCGCAAAGTCCGGTTTCTCGGCCAAATCGCCGAACACGGAAAGACCATAGGTCTCCGCGTCGCCAGAGGGCTCCGCCGCTTGCGCCGCATAGCCTCGCGCGATGAGCGGAAGCAGACCTGCTGTCAGCGCGCTCGCGACGCCGCCGGCAAGTATTTCGCGGCGCGACAGCCGCGAGGGAATGGGCCACGGGGGCAATCGGGTCTCGTTTCGCATGTCCTAGCCGGCCAATGTCTGATGATTCAGGGCGATTATGTCGGTTTTTCGGGCCGTGGCCAGCCCGGACTTGCAACGCGGCTTGCTCCGAGTCGGCCGCTCCGGCAAAAACCGAAGCCGTTCGCCTTGCAGGCGCCCTGACCGCCTGATCGGCAATCCTCGCCCATCATGCGGCCACGACGCACGCAAACCTTTGTCGCGCCGGGCAGAGCGGCTTAGCCCGCTCGACCTCACTACAATGCGATCGCCACGAAGCGCACTTCGCCCTGCGGATTGGCAATCAGGAGCAGCGCCAGCTTCTTGCCGCCGTCTTTCAAGCTCTTCAGCTTCGTGCTGATGTCCGTGGGGTCTTTGACCGGCTCCTGATTGATCTCGATAACGACTTCGCCGGGCTGGATATGCTTGTCGGCTGCGGCGGAATCGGGATCGACATTGGTTATGACGACGCCCGACTTGACACTCTCCTTGATTGCAAATTTGAGGCGTGTCGACTCGTTGAGGCTCGAAAACTCCATGCCCAACGCCTTCTGGACCGGCGTTTCGATCATTTGCTTTTGCTGCTCGCCCTTGCCGGCGTCGAGCGAGGCCTTTTTCTCCTTCTCGCTGTCTTCGAGACGCCCGAGCTTGACGGTCATGGTCAATTCCTCGCCTTGCCGCACGACGACGATCTCGACGTCCTTGCCGACAGGCGCGGTAGCCACCATCCGGGGCAGTTCGCGCGATTCCTTGACCTCGACACCATCGAATTTGACGATCACGTCACCAGTCCGGATCCCGGCGGCTTTTGCCGGGCCCTTGTCGTCAGTGCCGGCGACAAGCGCGCCGCGGAGCTTGCCGAGGTTGAGGCTTTCGGCGATGGAGTCATCGACATTCTGGATTCGAACACCGAGCCAGCCGCGCCGTGTCTCGCCATATTTCTGCAGTTGTTCAATGACCGGAACGATAGCCGCCGACGGATTGGCGAAGCCAATGCCGCTCCAGCCGCCGGAGGGCGACAAGATCGCGGTATTGATGCCGATGACCTCGCCGGCCATGTTGAACAAGGGACCGCCCGAATTGCCTTTGTTGATGGCTGCGTCGATCTGGAAGAAACTATCATAAGGGCCGGAATCGATATTGCGGTTGCGGGCCGAGATAATGCCGGCGGTCACGCTGCCGCCGAGACCGAAGGGGTTGCCGACCGCCAGAACCCAATCGCCGACGCGCATCTTCTCGCTGTCGCCGAACTTTACGGCTTTCAGTGGTTTGTCCGGCTTCACCCGCAAAACCGCAACGTCAACCTTCGCATCCTTGCCGACGACTTCGGCCTTCAGCTTCTGCCCATTGGTAAAGATCACGGTTACTTCATTGGCATCGGCAATCACGTGGTTATTGGTGATGATAATGCCGGATGGATCGATGACGAAGCCGGAGCCGAGCGAGTTCGATTTGCGCTCGTGCGGATGCTGCGGCTGATCATTTTCGCCCTGCCGGTGGCGGCGGAAGAACTCCTCGAACATTTCGTCGAACGGCGTGCCCGGCTCGAGCTGCGGCACGTTGGTTGTCCGCTTTTCCTCGAAAGTCTGAGTCGCCGAAATATTGACCACCGCGTCGCTGACCGTTTCGGCAAGGTCGGCGAATGTTTCGGGGCCGCCACGCGCCTGAGCCGAAACTCCCAAGAGCGGTACCGCGCCCAAACCGAGGAGGATCACTAAAGCCAGTGCACGCGATGACCGCGCAATGAGCGCATGCCGGATCATAGGCGAGGACGCCTTAACTGAATGCGGGGTCGAACCCATCGAAAATCTCCTCAAAACCACGCGAGCGCGCTTCGCTACAACCTTCCAACCAATACCGATACTAAAATATATAGCAGCGAAGAGATCGTCGTGATCGATTCCAATATATTGGAGCGGGATGCGCAGATAAGTTTACGTAATCTGCGCGAACTTGTTTGCGCCGGAAAACCGGTTCGCGCTTTTCCTCATCCCGCTCTAGCGGGCGCAATCAATGCGATTACGAATAGGGCCGAATCTCGACCGGATCGAGTCCCGATTACGTCGGAAGCGATTGATCTGCTTCGGCGGGTTCGGATTACTTCCGGTCCATCTCTAAGCCCTATCCGCCGCTCAGCATGTCGACGCTGCAGGACACATGATCTCACTTTGCCGGCGTTGCGGCCGGATATTGGCCGCTCGGGTTTGCAAAATATCGGAAGAATTCGGATTTCGGGCTGAGCACGAGCCGGGTATCGTTGGATTTGAGGCTCGACTCATAGGCCTGCATAGACCGGTAGAAGGCGAAGAAATCCTTATCCTGTCCAAAGGCTTCGGCGAAAATGCGGTTACGATCGGCATCGCCCTCGCCGCGGGTCTGGTCGGCCTTACGCTGCGCTTCAGCCCGTATGACGACCGCATCGCGATCCGCCTTGGCGCGGATCGTTTGCGATCGCTCGGACCCCTGGGCGCGAAATTCGGCCGCCTCGCGCGCCCGTTCCGTCTGCATACGGCTGAACACCTTTTCGGATATTTGCTCAGGCAGATCCGCCCGCCGAATGCGCACGTCGACCGCCGCGACACCCAACTCCGCAGCGTTCTGATTGACCTGATCGCGAATGTCGGCCATCAGCTTTTCGCGCTCGTCGCGGACGATCTGGGTCAATGAGGCTACACCCAGCACCCGCCTTATCGCGGAATTCAAAAGCGATTCGAGCTGGCTTGCGCCGCGCTCGATGGTACCGACCGTTTGATAGAATTTCAGCGGGTCGGTGATCCTATAGCGCAAGATCGCATCGACCTCGATGCGCGTATTGTCGGAGGCGAGAACTTCTTCCTTCGGCGATTCGAGATCGAGCAAGCGCTTGTCGATCGAGACGACGTTTTCGACGAAAGGAATCTTGAAGTGAAGACCGGGTTCGGTGACGAGGCCGCGCCCCGCCACGGGTTCGCCGAAGCGTAGGACCAAAGCTTGTTCCGTCTGGTCGACGGTAAAGACGGAGACAGTGAACGTGATGATGACGAGAACGATCACAATGGCGACCGTAAAGCTCAATGAGCCTTTCATTTGCGCGCTCCATCGGGCTTGGCCGTCAACTGCGGCAAGGGCAAATAAGGCACGACACTTTGGCCATTGCTCTCATCGATAATGATCTTGTCGGCTCCGCCAAAGACACGTTCCATGGTTTCGAGATAGATCCGCTCCCGCGTCACTTCCGGCGCCTTCTTATATTGCTCGTAGATTTGATTGAATCGCGACGTCTGGCCCTTCGCTTCCGCCACCGTCTGTTCACGATAGCCTTCGGCCTCCTGGACGATGGCGGCAGCCTTGCCGCGCGCTTCGGGAACGATCTGGTTCGCGTAGGCTTCCGCCTCGTTGCGCATGCGGTCCTGATCCTGCTGCGCCGCCGTCACGTCGCGAAATGCGGCGATGACCTGGTCGGGCGGACCGACCGACTGCAATTGCACCTGCAAGATGAGAATGCCGGCCTGATATTGGTTGAGCGTCTTCTGCATGAGTTCCTGCACGGCGGGCTCGATGACTTTGCGGTCTGCCGTCAGGATTCGCTGGATCTGACTGCGGCCGATTTCTTCCCGCATGCTGCTTTCAGCGACGGCTTTTACGGCTTCTCTCTGGTGGGCAATGTTGAAGGCGTAGTTCTCGGGATGTACCGGATCTATTTGCCAGAACACAGTGAATTTGACGTCGGCAATATTTTCATCGCCGGTCAGCATCAAGCTCTCGGCCGGTTGTGGATAGGAAATCTGGCCGCCCGGACTGCGCGCGTCTTGACGCAAAACGAAGCCGATGTTGATGGCGTTGCGATCGGTCACGGGAAGCTTTTCCACCGAACCGATCGGGAAGGGCAGATTGTAATTGAGACCGGAAGCCGTCTTGCCCGTATAGCGTCCAAAGATCCTGTTGAGGCCGACCTCATTGGGACCAACAGTATAGGCGCCCGACAGCAGCCACAGGAAAACGCCGACCAGGGCAAGGGCCAGCAAGGCGCGGCCGCCCATACCGCCGCCCGGCAACCATTGCCTGATCTTGTCCTGCCCGCGCTGCAACCATTCTTCGAAATTCGGCGGCTGTGGGTTCGGCGGCTGGCCCCAGGGGCTCGGAGTGCCTGGTTTCCACGGCCCGCCGTTCTTGCCACCGTTGCGTGGGTCATTATTATTCGTCCAGGGCATGAAATCCTCGCTGCACCCGTCGTCGGGCAGAATCGCCGGCGAACCACTAACTCTTTGATCTGGTAGGCCGAATTGTCCTTACGCTTGGGTTCCAATCGTAAGGGCCAGACCACTGGTCTGCTGCGTTCCGCATGAACACGTAGGTCTCGCGGAAGCAAGCTAAAAGGCCAGACCCGCTTTCTAAGCTGCTTTATCGGCGCGGAAAAGACTTATCGGAGGCGCCGGGCCGACGTTCGAAGTCGAGGAAGGTAAACCCGGCATCATCGCCTTTTTGCGGCAAGGGGCTCTCGCGCCGCACTTCTTCCCAGCACGACCAGTCGATGGAGGGAAAGAAAGTGTCTCCGGCCGGCGACAGCTCAACGCGCGTCAAATGCAGTCGGGCGACGCGATCGATCAGCGAAGCGAAGAGTTCCGCGCCCCCGGCGAGGATAATTTCATCGGCTTGAAGCTTTAGCGCAGCAGTTTTCGCCAGATCCAGAGCGGACTCGATCTCGCAGGCGACGCATACACCGGGAGGAACGTCCAAGTTCATATTGCGACTGAGAACGATCGTTACGCGGCCGGGCAAGGGCCGCCCAATCGATTGATAAGTCTTGCGTCCCATCAGCAACGGCTTGCCGAGCGTGAGCGCCCGAAAATGCTTCATATCGCTTGGCAAATGCCAAGGGATGCGGCCTTCGTGACCGAGCACACCATTTGCCGCGATCGCCGCGACGACGGAGATCGGCAGCAAAGTCCTGGCTTGGCCGGTTTGCCGCCCCAAGGCAGCCGCGGGGTGCGGCTTGGCCAAATCGATCGACA
Organism: Beijerinckiaceae bacterium; assembly: GCA_052148755.1. Taxonomy (GTDB): domain Bacteria; phylum Pseudomonadota; class Alphaproteobacteria; order Rhizobiales; family Beijerinckiaceae; genus Methylovirgula. Next base: position 23,760 of record JBKQHN010000069.1, read on the forward strand.
TTGCTGGCGCGCCCTTTTTCAAAAATCCGCGTTAATCGAATTCGAAAACCTCAGCCGGCATAATCCGGCGAGTTACGGGGAATCAAGCGCTATTGCAGGAGCCGACTTTGACACTTCAACGCATGGGGCTGCTCGGAAATCTTTGCCTTGTGCACGGCACAACTTTTATTGTGTGGATGCTCAGCACAATTGCCTTTCCCGATCATCTCGCGACTGGGCTGATCGGGCTCGCGCTCCTCCTCGCGAGCTTTTTCGCCTATTCACGCCTTTGCATGCCGTTTAACCGGATGCGTCGGCGGATGGGCCATATCGCCCGCCTTATGGCCGAAGATGAGGCGCAAGCCAGAGCACAGCACAGCCTCGACCGGAACATAGATTTACTGCATGAGCGGCTCTACGCGCTCGGACAACCGCGCCGAGCGGGCGAGGACCTGTTCTTTGGTCGGCAACGCATTAATGGCAATCTGGAACACGTGGACTTCGTCAAGGCACAGGCAGGCGGTACAGCCACGATCTTCGCCGGAGATCTGCGGGTCGCCACCAATGTCCTGCGGCCCGACGGGACGCGTGCGATCGGCACGCAGCTTGCTCGCGGTCCGGTCTATGACCGCATCTTCGAAGAACGCAAGACCTATCGCGGCGAGGCAGATATTCTCGGCGTTTCTTATTTGGCAGTCTACGAACCGATCATTAGTGGCACCGAGGTCGTCGGAATTCTTTTTGTCGGCGTTCCGAAAGCCAAATGCAAGCTCGACGACAATGCGATGCGCGGTGCCGAGGGCAATGCGTTCGCGGAGATGGAGCGGATCATCGCCACGCTGGAAAAGGCTGCCATGGCCAAGGCCAAAGCCGAGCGTGAAGCCGCCGAGCAGCGTCACGAAGCAGACGACGCGCGGCGCCAGCATGAGGCGGCGAACAAAGCCGCCGCAGCACTGCAAAGCGAAATCGTCACCTTATTGTCGATTGCGCTGGAGCGGCTTGCGGCGGGCGACCTCACGCATAGAGTCTTAGCAAAATTCCCACCCGACTATGCCAAACTCAAAGAGGATTTCAATTTCACCTGCGATCAGCTTCACGAGACCGTCGCGCTGATCACACGGAATGCCCAATCGATGCAAGCCGGCTCCGAGCAGATATCTCACTCAGCGGTTGATCTTGCACGTCGAACCGAAGAGCAAGCGCAAGCGCTCGAGGAAACGAGTGCGGCCCTCAGCAGACTCACCGAAACGGTGAATGAAACCGCACAAGGTGCACAGCGCGCCAGTGCCATTGTCACGTCGACGCGATCCAAGACCGACTGGAGCCGCGACGTCATGAACGATGCTGTCGCCGCAATGGGCGAAATCGACAAATCGGCAAGCGAAATCGGCCAAATCATCGGTGTCATCGATGAAATTGCGTTACAGACGAATCTGCTCGCTTTGAACGCCGGCGTCGAAGCCGCACGTGCGGGTGACGCGGGCAAGGGGTTTGCCGTCATTGCAAGCGAGGTGCGCGAACTCGCCCGCCGGTCCGCGGAGGCCGCGAAGCAGATCAAGACCCTCGTCGCGACAAGTGCGGCGAATGTCGAAACCGGTGCGCGTCTCGTCGGCGAGACCAGTAAAGGCCTGGGTGAACTCTTGACTCAAGTCGCCGAAATCAGCGCCGTCGTCGCCGACATCGCAACTTCGGCAAAGACGCAAGCCGACGGACTTGCACAGATCAATGGCGCCGTCGCCGCGATGGACCGGGTCACGCAGCAAAACCATGCCATGGTCGAAGACAACAAAGCGGCAAGCCAAGAGCTTGCCACAGAAGCGGAAACGCTGGCTCAGCTGATGAGCTCTTTCACGATCGATGACGGAATGGCTGCCGCGGGTTCAGCCGCAAGAGGGATGGCCCGGACTGCGGCACAGGTACAAACCTCCGGCCCACTGGCAAAGCTTCGAAGAGCCCGCGCAAACATATGAACGAGTTCCGGACTTTCGTCCGCGTCGGCGGGTCGACACAGTTAGAGCTTGAACTCATCCTCCGGCGCGACAGTCATGACCGCGGTCGCAGCGACGACGCCGCCGAAGGTGACGGCAAAGCCGCCGAACAAAAGTGCAAGCCCCGCGGCGGCGACATCGCTGTGCCACAACAAAGTGCGCAAGCTCGCTATGTCGCAGGCGAGCAGGAAACCGGCACAGCAGATGCCCGTAAGCGCTCCAAGAATCCAATGTGTCACAACGAGGCGGACAATCGGATCGTAGTGGCGCAGGCGCTGCCGCAGCCGGCGTACCACCCCGTCATAGATTGCGCCCAGGGCTCCAAAGAACATCGCCCTCACCTCTCCGATTGACATAGCGCGCGGCAACGAAAAGAAAATCCGACAGTCGGTTGATATATTTCAGCGCCGGCTCACCGACCGTTTCGTTCGGATCAGCTGCGAGCGCGACCATGAGGCGCTCGGCGCGGCGGACGACGGCCCGCGCGATATGCAGCCCGCCCGAAGCCCATCCGCCGCCCGGCAGGACGAAAGACTTGAGCGGTGCGAGCTCCCCGTTCAACCGGTCGATATCCTGCTCCAAGCGTTCGACCTGAGCGTCATTGACGCGCAAACTTGCACGCCCGGCCTTTTCTTTGGTCTGCGGCACACAAAGGTCTGCGCCGAGATCGAACAGGTCATTTTGGATCGCGGCGAGCAAAGGCTCGAGGATGGCGCGATCGTCGTGGTCTGCGAGAGCCGCCCGCGCGAGCCCGATGAAACTATTGGCCTCGTCGACCGTGCCATAGGCCTCGATACGCAGATCATCCTTGCGCCGCCGCTCGCCGCTGCCGAGCGAAGTCAGTCCGGCGTCGCCGCCGCGCGTATAGATTTTGTCGAGCCGAACCATGCTGTCCAATCTGACGTTCACTTGCGGAAAAATAGCACGCCCATGATGATCAAGATCGCCAGAAACTGCAGACCCACACGCCAACGCATCAGCTTCTGCGACAGATTCGGGCTGCCGCCGCGCAGCATGTTCACAAGGCCGGCGACGAGCACGCCGGCGACCAGGATAACCGCCACGCCGACGAGAAAATTGCTCATTGCCTGCATGAGGCTGCGATCCTCGCGTTAAGATAGTCTACTCGATGGGCCAAAAAAGGGCGTCGCAACGCCTCACCATATCACCCCGCGGAACTCGTAAGCTTAGCACTGCGCTCAATAGCGTTTCAACAAGCGTTCGAAATAATCCATTTCCTCGCGCGGCCGCGAAGGATCGGACAGCCGCCTGCGCAATTCTTCGAGGACGCGTTGCGCGCGCTGTGCCGCCGGCACGCCCATGGGATCGAAACGTGTCCGCGGATTGAACGGATCGGCCGCGAGCGGTCGACCCAGCGGGTCAGCACCCTCGTCGCCCTGAGCGCGAAGCGGGCCCCCTTCTCCGTCATCTTCACCAGCCTGTTCGCCGGATTGGCCCTCCCCCTGCTGCATCCGTTCGGCGAGGTTTTGCGCCTCGCGGCGCAAAGCTTCGAGCGCGCGACCTTGTGCCTCGACGGCAGGCTCGCGCCCTTGTTGGCCTTCACCGAGAGCCTGTTCGGCGTCGCGCATGGCTCTCCCGGCGTCATCGAGCCCGGGCTGCGCCCGGCCACTTTGTTGCAGCCGCTTCTGCAATTGTTCGAGCCGGTCGCGCAGTGCCTTCTGGCGGCCCTGCAAGGCCTCATCGCTCGGCTGCGCATCTTCGGCCTTGTCACTTCGCTGCGCACCGGAAGGATCGCGATGCCGCGGGTCGGGTCGCATGTCGTCATCGCTCGCCTCTCCCCGGTTGTGAGTCTCATCGCGCAAATCCTGCTGGTCGCGCAGCATTTTGTCGAGTTCCCCGAGCGCGCGACTCATTTCCCGCCGTCCCGGGTTGCTCTCCTGCCGCCGCCCCATCCGCAAATTCTCAAGCAGATTCTGCATTCGCTCGAGCATCTTCTGGGCATTGGCCCGGTCGCCGGCGCGAGCCATGTCCTGCATGCGATCGAGCATCGACTGAAGATCTTTGCGCGAAATCGTCCGCCCGCGGTCCAAGGATTGCTCGGCGGAGTTGCGGTCGCTTTGTTCGCGCATCAGCTTCTCGGCAAATTCCTTGAGGAACTTATCCATTGCGGCGCGGAGCTCGTTCGTCAGCTTGGCGATCTCTTCGTCCGAGGCATTGCGCTGCAGAGCTTCCCGCAATTTCTGTTCGGCAGCGCGCAATTCGCGTTCAGCAGTGCTGAGATCGCCATTTTCGATCTCGAGCGCCATAGCCCACAGGTGGTCTGCGACGGCCAGCATCTCCGTATCGGTCTTGGCCTTGCGCAGCCTGATCGCGGCCACGTCGAGGCCGAGATAAATGCTGGGCGTCGTGCCGAACAACTCGGGCGCGATCATCAAAGCCTCGAGAGCGGTTTGAACGCGGCTGCGGTCATCCGGGAAAAGCACGAGATTGCGCCGTTGTTCAACGAGGGCGCGAGCGATAGGCTTCGTGAACGGCTTTTGCGGCAGAACAATCTCGATCGGGGCGCTTTTGCCTTGGTTGCCGCCTTCATCGCGCGCTGAAAGTGTCATCGTCACGCGTGCCCCCGCCCAGGGATGATCGGATAGATCGCCGGTTGTCTCAGCTTCGCCCAAGCCGCCGGCAGCGGGAGCGAGATTGAGCGCAAGATGCGGCGGATCTACGAGGGAGCGGGCGGGACGCTGCGCGGTCTCGACACTGGGATCTTTGAACTCGGCTTCAGCACCGGTGACGCCATAGTCGTCGCTGATCTTGTAGGACAAGCTCAGCGAACCGCGAAGATTGGCGCGCGGCGCATCGGTCAATTCGATCTGCGGCGGCATGTCCGGAATGGCCGCGAGATCGAAAGACCCGATCAGCGCGCTTCCCCGCCACAGGCCGAGACGGGCATCGCCGCGCAGCGCCAACCTCTGTTCGCTATAGGCTGTGGCGTCGTGATCTTGCGCCGCCGCAGCGCCGGCGGGCTTTGCACTTGCAACCGATGCCGCTTTGTCATCTTTCAAGGGTTCGAGCGCGCCTTGCGCTTCCACGTGAAGCGTGCCGCCGGCCGCGCGTACGATGATTGTCGAGCCGACCGGCGTTTCGATCTTGATCGGAGACTGGGGATTTTTCGCTTCGGCGGTGGCGAGGTTGAGGAGCACCGGCGGCCTGCCGGTATAAGGCGGTGGGTCGATCCAGGCATCCACCCGAAAGCCGCCTGTCTCAGCGCCGCCGCCATGCCAATCGAAAGCTGCAGCGATACGCGCATATTTTTCCGGCCCGGCCAGAAAGGCGCAGGCGACAAGTGCGATGAGGACCGCAGCACGCAGAGCATAGCGATCAATCTCCACCACTCGGGGAGATGGCGCCTTGACCCGGAGCGCGGCAATATTCTGCTGCATCCGGCGTAGATGCAGTGCCCACAGGGCGCGCGTGGCCAAATCATCGCCCGGATTCGCCAAACTGTCGTCGAGACCCGAAGCGGGGCGATGAGCTAGGGCAGATTGACGGTCTATGCGGCTCAGCGCCTCCTTGCGGGAGGGCCAACCGAGGCGCAAGAGCGGCACGAGAGCCAGCACGAGGGCCAAGCCGAGCAGAACCACGCCGAGGATGCGCCAGGTTCGCCCGACTTCGAGCCAGAGGCCGGCGAAGGAAAGGCATAGAAATAGACCAAGAATCAGGCCAGGGAACAGCAGCGCCCGCCACAGCCGTTCCCAAAGCAAAGCTGCGCTGGCACGCACGACAAGCCGGTCAAGCCTAGCCAAGGCGGGATTTTCGCGCGGCGAAGAGAGGCCGTCAGCCTCCTTGCTTCGAAAATCCTGCGGCTTTCTTTCTGTCAATCCGAGCTCCGAAGATGCGAGCCTTGGCTGGGCCGGGGCCTGCGAGGAAGCAGGCAAGTGCTCCGTCGTTAAACTTGTATGCCGTCTTCCACTTGCCACCAAGGTAGCAAGATTCATCCCAACCAAGCCGGAATTTTGTCCGCCCTGCAAAAGTCTCGCTGGGCGCCGACGAATTGCGATGACCCGCCACGGCCGATTGACGCTGTCCAGCAAGCTGGCGCATCATTTTCAAAAGTCAGCAATCGCGCGCTTAGCTTCAAATTCTGCGCGCCGGCGAGGGTGGTCCTGTGCATTTGGAGGTCATTTCGAAAGGCCAAGCTGGAGTTGCGACAAAACCGCCCCTCCTCTTCGTCCACGGCGCTTGGCATGGCGCATGGTGCTGGGATCAAGGTTTTCTTGATCGATGCGTGACACGGGGCTTCGAAGTTCATGCGCTGAGCCTGCGCGGCCATTGCGGCAGCGCGGGACACGAAAGGCTGCGCTGGAACCGGATCAAGGACTATGTCGAAGATGTCGCCGCCGTCGCTGCGCAGCTTTCGTCACCGCCCGTCGTGATAGGTCATTCCATGGGTGGCTTCGTGGTGCAGAAATATGTTGAACGGCACGCTGCAAAAGCGGCGGTGCTTATTGCCTCTGTCCCACCGCACGGTGCTTTCGGTGCACTGTTCCGCTTGTTATTGAAAGATCCCTTAGGGGTGCTGAAAGTCAACGCGACATGGAGTTTGAAGCCCGTTGTCGCCACGCCGGAAAAGGCCCGCAGCCTGTTTTTTTCGCCGACCATGCCCGAGGGCCAAGCGCTCCGCTATTTTTCGCTTCTGCAGGACGAGTCCTATCTCGGCTTTCTCGACATGCTGCTCTTCGACCTTTGCAATCCTGCCGCAGTGAAAGTGCCGATTCTCGTTCTCGGCGGCGCCGACGACATCATTTTTCCGTCGCATGTCACGGAAGCCGTTGCGAAATCCTATCATAGCCGTCCCATCATCTTTCCGGGCATGCCACATGATCTGATGCTCGAAGCCGGTTCGGTGAAGGTGACCGATACGATCATCGATTGGGTCGAGGCCCAGGCGTTTGATCGGAGTGGTGGCAGCTAGAGCATTTTCAAGCGAAGTGGACGCCGGTTCGCGTGAAGAAAATGCGGGAAAACAAAGACCTAGAGCCCCGTTCCGATTCTATCGGAACGGAAAGGGCTCTAGATATTGGGTCCCTGGCTTTGAGGATGCCGAGACGGTCGGCATCGAAATGCGCCCGTTCTTGATCGCCTTGTTCTCTTCGTTCGTTTTGCGCTGCTTTTATGCTGCGCTCACGCCAATGATGGCGCTACCCGATGGGCGATGGAGAGGATGTCGAGTTCGCGCGGCAGACTGCCGAAATGGCCCGTCCAGCTGCCGGCGATGCGCGATGCGACAAAGGCATCGGCGACTTCGTTCGGCGCGTTGCGGATGAGCAGCGACGCCGACAACGCCAAAGCGATCCGCTCGACGAACCGGCGGGCCTGCCCCTCGTATCGAAGAATATCGTCGAGATCCGTCTCCAGTTCGCTGACGAAGCGGTCGTAGCGTGGATCGACGCCTTTCGCCGCGCGCAATTCGTCGAGCAGGGCGGGGACGCAGGCCGGCTTGCGCTGGATCGAACGCAACACGTCGAGGCAGATCACGTTACCGGTGCCTTCCCAAATGCCGTTGAGCGGCGCTTCGCGATAGAGGCGCGCCATCAGATGATCTTCGATGAAGCCGTTGCCGCCATGGCATTCGAGCGCCTCGACAACGACCGCCGAAACGCGTTTGCAAACCCAGTACTTGGCGATCGGCGCGCCAACCCGCCCGATAAGTCGCTCCGCCTCGCTTTCGTTCTCGCGGTCTAGCGCATGAACGAATCGGAAGGAGAGCCAGGCAGCCGCTTCGACCTCGAGTGCGAGATCGGCGATGACATTGGTCATGATCGGTTGATCGATGAGCGACTTCTGGAACGCGCGCCGGTACGAGGTGTGATGGGCCGCCTGCGCCACGGCGTGACGCATGAGACCCGCCGAGCCGACGCTGAAATCGAGCCTCGTGTAGTGATTCATCTCCAACCCTGTGCGGATGCCGTGGCCGGGCTCGCCGATGAGATGGGCGATCGCGCCGCGAAATTCGACTTCCGAAGAGGCGTTCGACTTGTTGCCGCATTTGTCTTTCAGCCGCTGCAATTGCAAGCGATTGCGCGAGCCGTCCGACAGCCAGCCCGGCACGACGAAGCAGGAGACGCCTTCTTCCGTGCGCGCCAACGTCAAGAAGACGTCGGAATGAGGGACGGAGAAGAACCATTTGTGGCCAACCAGCGAATAGGTTCCGTCGGCGTTCTTTTGCGCGACGGTCTGCGTCTGGCGCAAATCCGAACCGCCTTGTTTCTCGGTCATCGCCATGCCGACCGTGCTTCCCGTCTTTCGCGCGGCGGAAATCTGGCGACGGTCGTATTTCGTCGACATGATCAAATGGCCCCATTCGGCCCAGCGCGCGGGATCGCGGCGCAGAACCGGAATAGCTGAGTAGGTCATCCCCAGGGGGCAGCAGATGCCGTTCTCACCCTGGTTCCAAAGGTAGGAAACCGCCGCGCGGGCGACCTGGGCGCCCGGCTGCGGTTTCGACCAACACAGCGAGTGAAATTCGTCGCGGATGCCTAGCGACATCAACTCATGCCAGGCCGGATGAAATTCGACCTGATCAATCCGGCTCCCCCAACGATCGTGGGTTCTCAACTCGGGGAGGTTGCGATTGGCCTGGCGTGCCAAGTCTTGCACGTGCGCGGATCCAACCGTGCGGCCGACCTTGCGAAGGTGTGGCTCGGCCCATTTGGCGCCGTAGGTCTCGAGGATGCGCGCGAGAGTTGGATCGGCTGCGTAGGCATCGTAGTCGGCCATCGCCGGCGCCTGATTCAGGACTTCGTGCGTCCCGTAGCCAAACGGATCGAGGGCGGTCATTTGGATGTCTCCAATTTGTGGTTCCGCACGGCATGCCACGCAAGGTCGGCGAGCGCCTCCGCGATCGCCTTGGCCCGACCTGAGGGGATCGGGTGGTCGGGAGAAAGGGGGCCGACGAGGGCTTCCATGAAGCCGCCGACGATAGCGGCGGCAGCTGCTTCCACGTCGACCGATCGAAACTCTCCAGCTTCGATCCCTTCGCGCACGAGCTTCTGGAACTGAAGCGCGACGGCGCGGCGATAGTCGAGCCGGGTGGCGTCGACGGTGGGATCTGCGGGTTCAGCGATCATCGACCAAGCAAGCCGGCGATTGCGGAACGCACGCCGCGCGAAAGTTTCGACGGCCGCAACCAGCCGTTCAGCGACCGGCCCCTCGCTTGAGACGATGTCGCTCAGGACTGCCACCTCCCGCTGTGACACGGCGGCGACTACGTGCGCCATCAGCTCGGCCTTGGAGTCGAAATAAGAATAGACGCTGCCTGTGGATATGCCGCTCGCAGCTGCTACCGCGGCGATCGAAGTCTCGTGAAACCCGACTTCGGCCACTATTCGGCGGGCCACGGCGAGGATCAGTTCGCGCTTTTCGCGCTTGCGGGGAAAGCGCACGAGGGTAGAGGGCATCGAGGTGCCGTTTGGTTCGAAAATGAATTTGAATTCAAATTCATTTTGGCTTTTGATTTTTCGCATGTCAATGGGCATGGCCCGACGTCCGCAGTCTTTGAACGGAGCTGTCGCAGGGTTCGCTAATTTTGACTTCACGGCCGGGACGCGACGAAGAACTTATTGCTCGTCGAGATTGAAAAACTGAACGAGCTTGCAAGACTCGCGGCAGAGCTTTCTTGGTCGGGCTTTGCCCACGCGTAAGCTCAAGCAGTATCGATCCGGGCCGGCAATTTGTCCTGTCCGATCAGGTCGGCATGGTCGGGCGCGGCCGAACGACGGCAAAATCGTCGCCGCAGACGGGAACTTCCGTAAAAAGAAGGCGCAAATATAAGGGGTCGCCAGCGCGGCGATCAGCGCGCCGGGGCGACGTGGCTCTGCGGTGATCTCCGGCGCGGTGATCTTGCGGTATTGAGCCCCCCTCAGCAAGCGCGCCGCGACGAGAAGCAGGCCTATAGCAAAGACGTACCAGGCTGGCCGCAGCACATATGAAAAATCCAAATTGGCGCTGAGGATCATGAGCCAAGGCGCGCCGGTCTTGATCATGTAATAGAAAGCCGCCGCAGCCGCTATGCCGAGGAGGTGGAGCGCCGCGAGATCGCGCCAGAGCCGGCGCGCCAGCTGCTCGGCGAGGAGAAGGGCGGAGATGCCGCCCCTTGCAGAAATATCTCACCCAATCTACGGGTGCGTGCGCACGATGTTTCACGACTTGATGTTCAAGAAGGCGTGAAGCGAGAGCGCCTGCCATCCTTAGGCCGCTTCGACTGGAGCGGCATAAGGAAACGTGGGACGCTGCGCGGCTTTTCCGGCGCAGATAGGTTTACGCAATGTGCGTAAACCTATCTGCATATCCCACTGTAAACCTTTGGAATCGATTACGTTCCAGATTTTAAATTGATTCGCTCCATAGTCATCGTGATCCAGATGCACGGAGGAGTCATGTCCGCCGGTTGATTCATGTCGCGAATTCTGGAGATAAGGAAGGGCCGAAATGTCCGACCGCTAGCGAGTTACGGCCTTCATGCGTGTTTATCTGGATTTCGAAAAACCTTTCGCCGAACTCGAAGCAAAGATCGCAGAATTGCGGGCGCTCTCGGGTAGCGGCGAAGCTGTGGCCATTGGCGAGGAACTGACGCGGCTTGAAATCAAGGCCGCGAAGGCGCTGGCCGAGACTTATGCCAGTCTCACGCCGTGGCAACGCACACAGGTAGCCCGGCATCCGCAGCGGCCCCATTCTTGTGACTATATTTCCGGACTTTTTACAGATTTCACGCCGCTTTCGGGCGATCGGCACTTCGGGGAAGACCCTGCAATCACGGGCGGATTTGCGCGTTTCATGGGCACGCCTGTTTGTGTCATCGGCCAAGAAAAAGGCTGGGACACTGAGTCGCGCATCCGCCACAATTTCGGGATGGCTCGCCCGGAGGGCTACCGCAAGGCCGTCCGCCTGATGCAACTTGCCGACCGGTTCGGCCTGCCTGTCATTTCGCTGGTCGATACGGCCGGCGCCTTTCCGGGCATCGAGGCTGAAGCACGTGGCCAGGCGGAAGCTATTGCGAGATCAACGGATGCCGCCCTGGCGCTCGGCGTCATCAATATCGCCGTGATTATCGGCGAAGGCGGATCGGGCGGCGCGATCGCCATCGCCAGCTGCAATCGCGTCATGATGCTGGAAAATGCGATTTACACGGTAGCTTCGCCGGAGGCCTCGGCGTCGATTCTTTGGCGCGATTCCAGTCGAGCCCAGGATGCCGCAACGAATATGAAGATCACTGCGCAAGATCTCCTCAAATTCGGCCTGATTGACACGATTATTGCGGAGCCGACCGGCGGGGCGCATCGGGATCCGGCGGCCACGATTGCGGCGGCGGGACAGGCGATCAGTGCGGCCCTGGAAAGCCTTGCCAATCTCTCGCGCGAAGCACTCATCGACGTGCGCGCCGAGAAATTCCTCGCCATGGGGCGCAAGATCTGAAGCTTTTCGAGACAAGGTGTTGGATTTTCTTAACCATCATGGTGAATGGGAGCGGCTTGCAGTAACTGCGAGATAAGGATAACCCTTTAGTGCTATCCGCCAGTCCCAAGGGATGACGGGCCGGGCCGCTGCGGCCTCTTGCCTAGAACCAGCGTGTTGGCGTTTAGGGGCCCGACCCGAGTTTCCGAGCGGAATGCGGGCATGCGATCCGACATCTGCCGCGTGCAGACGAATTCGGGTTTAACCGAGCGGGTGCTGATGAAGCCTGATACTAATTTCATAGCCCGGTTTGGCAGGCTCGGTTCATTCGCCATCCTGATGGCTCTTTGCGCTGGCCTAGCTGCGTGCAGCGACGAACTGGGCGGTGGCGTCGCGACTCGCGCTTACCGGCCTCTTTCCTCAGAGCTGATTGCTTTGATGAAGGATAAGGGCACCACGCAGAATGCTCCCGTGCTCATCCGCACCTACAAGAAGGAGGCCGAGTTCGAGGTATGGAAAATGGCGGCGGACGGCCGCTACGTCCTGCTCAAGACTTATCCTATGTGCCGCTGGTCGGGCCAGCTCGGTCCCAAGACGCGCGAAGGCGATCGTCAGGTGCCGGAAGGTTTCTATACAATCACACCTGGGCAAATGAATCCCAACTCGGCTTATTATCTGTCCTTCAACGTCGGCTACCCGAATGCCTATGACCGCGCACACGGCTATGGCGGCGGCTCGATCATGGTGCACGGCGCCTGTTCTTCAGCCGGCTGCTTCTCGATGACGGACCAGGAGATCGCGGAAATCTATTCATTGACACGCGAAGGCTTCCTCGGGGGACAGCACGCAATCCAAATGCAATCCTTGCCCTTCCACATGACGGCGGAAAACTTCGCCAAATATCGGCTCGATCCGAACGTCGGATTTTGGAAGGAGCTGAAGGTCGGCACCGACAACTTCGAAGTGACGCGGCAGGACGTCGCAGTTGGAGTCTGCAACAGCCATTATGTGTTCAATGCAAAACCGGCCGAGGGGTCGCAATTCGACCCAACTGGGCCCTGCCCGCAGCTAAAGCAAGACGAACGAATTCAAGCGGAAGTTGCCGCAAAAGAGAAACAGGACGTCGCCAAAGTCGCCGAGCTGGTTGCCCAAGGTGTGCGAGCCGTGCGCACGGTCTATGCGGATGGCGGGCAACACCCAACATTTGCCGCTCGCTATATTCCCGGACTGAGCCGACCAGAGGCGCTGGCGCAAGGTCCTGTCGAAGTCCCGCTCGACGATGGCAAGTCGAAGAAATTGTCGCCGGCCGCGCAGATTGCCGCGGCGAGGGCCAAGCAGCAGGAAAAGCTCGCCACGAGCGATCCCGCCCTGGTCGCTACCGCCCCGCAGCCTGAGCCGCCGCAGAACGCCGTTTCGCTCATCACCAGTCTTTGGGCAAGCCAAAATGCGACGCAACCGTCGGCAGCGACGCCCGTCGCGGCCTATGAGCCGGCCCAACCGCAGCCGGCCGACGTCCCGCTGCCGCCCCGCCGCCTGCAGGCCTTTGCGATGAAACCTGTTTCGCCGGTCGTCGAACAGCAATAAACGCGGTCTCGTTGGTCGGCGGCTTCCAACCGATCGATGAAACTACCCGTCAAGCTCGGGATAATATCGGAATATCCCTGATTCATTGAAGGGAATGCGGCGCGGCGAAGCGAGATAGCGGACAATGCGCGGCCGCTGCGCGATCTTGTCATGCAGTGCGACCAACTTCGGGACGCGTCGTTGCATGCGTTTCATTGCCGCGGGAAAGGCGTAACGAAGCCCTTCGATCAGCTGAAACAGCGACAGATCGGCGTAAGTGAACCGGCCACCGACGAGGAATTTGTCGCCGCGCGGGTTTTGCGTCAGCACGCTTTCGAAATATCCCAGATATTTGGGCAAGCGCTCATGCAAAAATGCTTCCGTGTAGCGTTTCGCCTCTTCCTTTTGGTCTTCGTAATAGAGGCCGGATCCCACCGGATGGTGGGTGTCGTGAATCTCCTTCACGAAGTCGGTCACGGTCAGTTGCAGTTGATGCGTCCAGAGCCGGCCGGCTTCCCCCGTGGGTGCGAGCCCCTCGCGTTCACCGAGATAGAGCAGGATATTTGCAGTTTGGCCGATGATGAGTTTTCCCGCCTTGAGGAACGGCGGGGCGAAAGGCGGAGTGGCGATCCCCTTGCCGTCGAGCAACTTCATCATGGCGGGCATGCCGCCAGTTTCTTGTCTGTCGCCGCGCGCGACATCGACATAGTCCGCACTCGCCTCCTCGAGCGCCAGACGGACGAATTCGCCGCGGCCCTGCAGTCCCGGCCAATAGTGGAGTTCATAGCGCATCGCACCCTCCTCGCCTGATTTTCCACCGGAATTGCCATTCTGGAGGAGATTGTCGCGGAGCAAAAGAATCGCACAACGAACGTCAACGCCTATCGTTCCGCCCAAAAGCCCGGCAGTTTTCTAGGAAGTGCGCGACGGCACGATCCTCAGAGGTTGCCGACTTTTCTGACAAGATCATGAGTCAAAACAAAGAGGTAAAGCGTGATTGCGATGCCCTCTCGTGCACTCACGCTCTACGAACGGCCGGCGAGCGCCGCAACGAGCTGCGCGCGAATCACCTCCGCCAGGCTGCGCGCATCGCGAATCTCGGCATCGCGCGAGGCACGGACATCGGCGAACCTCTGGCTCGTCCGATCGTAGCTCGCCGCAACGGACGCCGTCCCCTTGATGACGGGATCGCCGCCTGCGACGGGCACGAGGCGATAATCGGCAGCAACCAGGACAGTGCTCGCCGTCGGGTAGCCCGTGACCGTATCGATCAAGGCGGTACCGGCACTTTGCCGAACCGTCACGATAAGGTGATATTTTGGTATCACCTGCGATCCGGTCCCGTTCAGCGCAAAGATCAATTCGTCGCCGAGGTAATGGCCGAGCCGGTTTGGGATCGGATCGACGGCAATGGCCTGCAATTCGCCGGCCATCGTGCCGCCGCCCTCGCTGAGCGGGCCGTAGACCGGCTGGAGACAGCCCGCAAGCAAGACTGCTGGCAGCCACGCCAAGAGGGCCAAGGCGAGCGTTCTACGCTTCGGGTGATTATCAAGCGACGACATTCACGATCCTTTGCGGAACGATGATGATCTTTTTCACGGGCCGGCCTTCCAGCGCCCGCTGAACCCCTTCGAGAGCGAGAGCCGCCCGCTCTATCGTTTCCGGCCCGGCTTCGCGCGCCACGACGAGATCACCCCTCTTCTTGCCGTTGACCTGGACCGGCAGACTGATCGTATCTTCGACTACCAGCTCTCTGTTGGCAATGGGCCATGCGGCGGCCGCAACCGGATGCGCATGGCCGAGAAGCCGCCAGCACTCTTCGGCAAGATGCGGCATCATCGGCGCAAAAAGCTGCACGAATATGTCAGCCGCTTCACGAAATGCAAAGCGGAAATCCTCGCCGAAGTCAGGCGTGTCGATTGCGCCGACGGCAGAGGAGAGCCGATTGGCGAGATCGTAGATTTGCGCGATCGCGCGGTTGAAGCGCAGGCGCTCGAGGTCTTCTTCTACCTTGAGCAGAGCATTGTGCGCCGCCTTGCGGATTTCGAGCGCTGCTGGGGAAAACCGGTTTGGCATGGCAGCATCAAAAGCCGCCGCGATGTCGGTGAGTTCCCCGACGAGACGATAGGCGCGCTGAACGAATTTCGCCGCGCCTTGAACTCCCTCTTCGGTCCAGATCACGTCGCGCTCCGGCGGCGAATCGGAAAGCATGAACCAGCGCGCCGTGTCGGCGCCATAGGAGTCGATGATCTCGTCGGGATCGACCGTGTTGCGTTTCGACTTCGACATTTTCTCGATCGCCCCGATCGCGACCGGCTCACCGTCATAGGTGAAGGCCTTGCGGCCTGCGGCGCCCGAATCGATGCGCACTTGCGTTGGGGAAAGGTAAGTCCCGTCCTCGCCGCGATAAGTCTCGTGCACCACCATGCCCTGGGTGAAGAGCCCGGCGAAAGGCTCCTTCAGGTCGTCGGCATGATTGGTCAGCTGCATGGCGCGGGTGAAAAAGCGCGAATAGAGCAGATGCAGGATCGCATGCTCGATTCCGCCGATATATTGATCGACCGGCAGCCAATGTTCTATCGCTGCCGGCGTCGTCGGTGTGGATGTGTTCCAAGGATCGGTGAAGCGCAAGAAATACCAGGACGAATCGACGAACGTATCCATCGTGTCCGTCTCGCGCCGGGCCGGCGCCCCGCAATGCGGACAGGCGACATATTTGAAGGTCGGATGGCGGTCGAGCGGATTGCCCGGATGATCGAAGGAAACGTCTTCCGGCAGGACGACCGGCAAATCCGCCTCCGGCACCGGCACCGCGCCGCAAGACTCGCAATGGATGATGGGAATTGGGCAGCCCCAATAGCGCTGCCGCGAAATGCCCCAGTCGCGCAGGCGAAAGTTGACTTGGCGTTTGGCTTGTGGCTTTCCGTCGATCAGTGCGGCTTCGAGCCGGCGGGCGACCTCTTCCTTTGCAGCTTCGATCGACAGCCCGTCGAGAAAACGCGAATTGATCAGAACGCCGTCGCCGTCATAGGCAGTCTCAGTAATTACGAATTCGGCCGGATCGATGTCTGGCGGGCAGACCACAGGTGTCGCCCCGAGCCCATAGACATTGACGAAATCGAGATCGCGCTGGTCATGCGCCGGGCAGCCGAAAATGGCGCCTGTGCCATAGTCCATCAGCACGAAATTGGCGACGTAGACGGGCAAGAGCCAATCCGCGTCGAAGGGGTGGTGCACCTTCAGCCCGGTATCATAGCCGCGTTTTTCGGTCGTCTCGACCGCAGCGGCGGAGGTGCTGCGGTGCCGGCATTCCTCGATGAAGGCGGCAAGCGCCGGGTCTTGTTGCGCAGCCATTTCGGCGAGCGGATGATCTGCTGCGAGCGCAACGAATTTGGCACCGAAGAGCGTGTCCGGCCGCGTCGTATAGACTTCGACCTCGAGCGCGTCGATTTTGGCAAGGGCTGCCAATTCAAAGCGGATGAGCAGGCCTTCCGACCTCCCGATCCAATTGCGCTGCATCAGCCGGACTTTTTCCGGCCAGCGCTCGAGCCCGTCGAGCGCGGCCAGGAGATCCTCGGAGAAGTCCGAAATCTTCAAAAACCATTGCGTCAATTCGCGCTGCTCGATGAGCGCGCCGGAGCGCCAGCCACGCCCGTCGATCACCTGCTCGTTGGCGAGCACGGTCTGGTCGACCGGATCCCAGTTCACTTTCGAATTTTTGCGGTCAACGAGGCCGGCGGCGAAAAAATCCAAAAATAGCTTCTGCTGATGTTTGTAATAGGCAGGGTCGCAGGTCGCGATCTCGCGCGACCAGTCGAGCGACAGGCCCATGGATTGAAGCTGCGCCCGCATGGTCGCGATATTGGCATAAGTCCATGCGGCAGGATGCGTTTTGTTTTGCATCGCGGCGTTTTCCGCCGGCATGCCGAAGGCGTCCCATCCCATGGGGTGAAGAACATTGTAGCCTCGTGCGCGCATGAAACGGGCAATCACATCGCCCAACGCATAATTGCGGACATGCCCCATATGAATCCGGCCGGACGGATAGGGGAACATTTCGAGCACGTAATATTTCGGACGCGGATCGTCATTGAGCGTGCGGAAGGTGCCCGCTTCCGCCCAGATTTTCTGCCATTTGGGTTCTGCTTCGCGGGCGTTGTAGCGCGTATCCATGATATCCGGCTGGTCAGAAGCAGATCCGCTGCGGCGGCAGCACTAGACACGCCAGCCAAAAAGTGAATCTGCACGAATTCAAAGTGTTAGAGCCGGCGCTTGCCGGTCGCGTGGAGATCCCGCGAGCGACATCCGCTCCGGTCGGGAGAATTGCCGGTACTCAGCATGTTTTCGCCGGAACGGTCAACGTCTTGGATGTGCGGAGCGAGCGCGAGCCGGCCACGACTTGCCCTGTTTGCAACCATCTACCCACAGCCATCTACGCCGAACGCGGGCATGACGATAGAGCATGTCCCGGAAAAGTGGCCCCACTTTTCCGACAAGGACATGCTCTAACTTTTTGAATGGGCGCGTATTCTTGATCGATCGGGTGATTCCACCCGATCGAAATACGCGCTAGTGCCACAAAATGAGAATTGGTGCCTCTTGAGCGCCCGCCCGGCGGCAAATTGATCTTGCTCGAGCGGCGAGCTAAGCTAAAATCCTTGCAATAAAAACAAATTTAGAGGGAGGCATGATGTCTGAGATGAGCTCGGCCGGAAAGCCCGTCATATTGACCTTGTCACAAGACGACCTGACTGATGCACTCGCGGCCGGCTTTCGTGATTTCAAGGCTGCGCTTCCCTTTAGCGTGTTCTTCGGGGCGTTCTATGCCATGGGCGGCGCTCTCATTGCCGCTCTGCTTTTTGCGACAAACGCGCAGTTCGTCGTCTATCCGCTGGCGACTGGCTTTGCCCTCGTCGCACCATTCGCCGCGGCGGGAACTTATGAAATCAGCCGGCGGCTGGAAGCCGGTGAAGAGCTCTCCTGGCCAGCTATCTTGAAACCGCGGCACGGATCGCAGGAGCTCGGCTGGATGGCCCTGGTGACGACTTTCGCTTTGGTCATATGGCTCGATGTCGCGCTTTTCCTCTATTTGATATTTTTCGGGACGCGGGTCTTGAGCCTCGAGGAACTGATCACGGCAGTGGCCACGACCCCAATGGGTGTCTTGTTTTTCGTAGTGGGCAACCTCGCTGGCGCATGCATCGGCTCCGTCTTGTTTTCGCTCACGGCCGTGTCCTGCCCGATGTTGATCGACCGCGACGTCGATGCGATCACCGCGATGATCACCAGCGTGCGGGCAGTCCGGGCCAACGCGCGTCAGATGATCACCTGGGCCATATTGATCGGCTTTCTCCTCGCGGCGTCGACGATGGCTTTTCTTGTCGGCCTCGTCTTCGTGCTCCCGCTGCTCGGCCACACGGCTTGGCATCTCTATCGTAAGCTCGTCGCCGCCCCCAATCCCGCGGGTCGGCAGATGCCTGAGATCGGCACACCGCAAAATTTGCCCCACGCGGCGTAATTGAGCTCGGCTGCGGCCGACCGGCAAGCGGCACAAGTATTCACGGCCGCCGCCTTGTTGTGCCCGTGTTTTTGCTGGGCGTTTCATGCGTAACTAAAAAATGAGGTGCAGATGAAGAAAATAATATTGCCAATTATCATAATCATATTTTCCATTACTATAGGACAGGCAAAATCAGAGGACATCGTATTAAGTTGCTCATCTCCCGATGGTTCTGACAAATTCGATCTGGAAATAAATGAAAGTCGCGTAACTCTCAATGGCGAAAATCAATCGAACGCTGAAAAGATCTCAATAAACGATATCTATATTTCATTTAAAGTAGAGAACTACAATATCGGAATGATACAAAACAATAAGATTGATCGTAGTACGGGTATTTTGACTCTGACCGTGGCCAAGATTGGCACGACGATAGTCATTACACGCACCGCCTCCTGTACAAAGGTCGAAAGCTCTCCTCGTAAATTCTGAGGGAGAATTTATAGCCATCCGGAAAAGGATTTGACCTCAGATCACTATGAATTTTGATTGAATCAATCCAAAACCCTCGTGATCGAGCGGTTTAAATCATCCGAATTGAAGCGTGGAACTTGACAGCCATGATCAACTCCATCGCTGTCATGCCCGCGCATAGGGCGTCGTCTAGACGCCCGTCGCCTGCGACGGGCCAAAGGGCGTACCGAAGGGACGCCCGTCGCAAGCAACGGGCTATGGCGGGCATTCAGCCCGAGCCGCAGCCGCGGTGACATGAGTCTTTTCCGCGCCTGTCGCGCCAAGGACCGGATTCTTGCTTTAGCGGGAATGACGCTGCCGTGAACAGGCAGATGCACTTATTTGCGAGCGAGCGGCTCAAATTGCGTGATTTAGACGACTATGAAGACATCCACACCGCGCAGCGCGATAGACCCTGGCGAACAGCTTGCCGAAGAACTCCGCAAGCTTGCATGTCGGCTGCCGAACTCGCCCGGCAACTCGAAGTCCCGGTGAACCGCGCCAGGAAGCTGAGCAAACGGTGGAGGACGACACCCGCGCGGTGCATCCTCGGCGCAGCTTTGCTATGGTCTGCGCATGGCGAAGCATCAGGCCGACGAAACCGCCCATTTTCCTGCCAAAGACAGTGCGGCTGCCGACCTTGAGGATCAGGTGCCGGGCGGTGTCGCGTCGCCTCGCGACGACCTGGGTGCGGGTGCCAAGATCACTCCGATGATCGCCCAATATATCGAGATCAAGGCCGTCAATCCCGGCAGTCTCTTGTTCTACCGCATGGGTGATTTCTACGAGCTCTTCTTCGAAGATGCCGAAGTCGCTTCGCGCGCCCTCGGCATCGTCTTGACGAAACGCGGCAAACATGCGGGCCGCGATATTCCGATGTGCGGCGTGCCGATCGAGCGCGCCGACGATTATCTCGCGCGCCTCATCGCGCTCGGTCACCGCGTCGCCGTCTGCGAACAGATCGAAGATCCGGCCGAGGCGAAGAGGAGGGGGCCCAAATCGGTCGTCAGGCGCGATGTCGTGCGGCTCGTTACGCCCGGCACGATCACTGAAGAACGGCTGCTCGACCCTGCCCGTGCCAATTGCCTGCTCGCCATCGTGCGGTTGCAAAGCACCGAACCGGCCTATGGGCTCGCCGCCGTCGATATTTCGACCGGGGCCTTCAACGTTTGCGAAGCCGGCGAGACGCGACTGCAGGCCGAGATCAGCCGCATCGATGCGGCCGAAATCATTGCTCCCGAGGACCTCTGCAGGGAGCCGAGCTTTGCGCGGCCGATTGCCGACATGCGGGTTGCGTTGACGCCGGTCGGCCGCGATCCAAGCGACGGGGCAAGCGCCGAGCGACGTCTCTGCGATTATTTCGGCCTCGCAACGCTCGAAGGCCTCGGCAGATTTTCGCGTGCCGAGATCGCAGCGTCCGCATTGGTCATTGCCTATATCGAGCGAACCCTGCGTGGCGCCCGGCCGGCCTTGAGCCCGCCGACGCGCACGCGCTCCGAGACGCGGATTGAAATCGATGCTGCGACTCGCGCCAACCTCGAATTGACGCGCACGCTCTCGGGCTCACGCGAGGGATCTTTGATCGCGGCGATCGATCTCACCGTGACTCCTGGCGGCAGCAGGCTTCTTGCCGAGCGCCTCGCCGCACCTCTGACGGCGCCCGAAGCCATAAGGCAACGTCTCGATACCGTCGCCACTCTTGTCGAGGATCGAAGCTTGCGAGCCGATTTGCGCACGCGGCTCAAATCGACGCCCGATCTCGCGCGGCCTTTGTCGCGCCTTGCTCTGCAAAGAAGCGGCCCCCGCGATCTTGCGGCGCTGCGTGACGGGCTGCTTGCGGCAACGGCGATCGGCGAAAGAATCTTGCGCGCGGAAAATCCAACCCACGAACTTGCCGGCATTGCCGCGGAAACTGCCAAGCTCGATCCGGCGCTCGCTGCCAGCCTGGCCGACGCCCTTGCTGAAAATTTGCCGCTCAAGACCAAAGATGGCGGCTTTATCCGCGCCTTCTATGATCCGGGCCTCGACGAAATCCGCACTCTGCGCGACGAGAGCCGGCAAGTTATTGCTGCCCTGCAAGCCCGCTATTGCGACCTCGCCGAGACGCGGCAACTCAGGCTCAAACACAATAATTTTCTCGGCTTCTTCATCGAAGTTGCGCAGGCGCAAGGCGAGAAGCTGTTGAAGCCGCCGTTCAATGCGACCTTCGTCCATCGTCAGACGATGGCCGATGCAATGCGTTTTTCGACGGCTGAACTCGCCGAGCTCGAAGCGAAGATCGCATCTGCCGCGGATCAGGCGCTGGCGCGTGAGCTCGAGATCTTCGATCGCCTTGCGGCACAAATCCTGGCGCAAGATGAAACGATCAAAGCTGCGGCGCAGGCTCTCGCCGCTATCGATGTCGCCGCAAGTCTTGCCGAGCTTGCCGCGCAACGCGAATGGACGCGACCGGAAGTCGACGAAACGCTCAGTTTCGAAATCGAGGCGGGCCGCCATCCCGTCGTCGAAGCCGCGCTCGCCACGCAAGGCAAGCCGTTCGTCGCCAATGATTGCAGCTTGTCGAGCGAAAGCGGCAAGAACGGCCTGATCGCCGTCGTCACCGGGCCGAACATGGCTGGCAAATCGACATTTCTACGGCAGAACGCGCTGATCGCAGTTCTCGCGCAGACGGGATCGTTCGTGCCGGCGCAAAAGGCGAGAATCGGTGTCGTCGACCGGCTGTTTTCGCGCGTCGGAGCCGCCGACGACCTGGCGCGCGGACGCTCGACCTTCATGGTCGAAATGGTCGAGACGGCGGCAATCCTCAATCAGGCGACCGTCAAATCCCTCGTCATTCTCGACGAGATCGGCCGCGGCACCGCAACCTTCGACGGCTTGTCGATCGCCTGGGCGGTGATGGAACATCTGCACGAGACGAATCGCTCGCGCGCGCTCTTCGCAACACATTTTCACGAATTGACGCAACTCGCCAAAAAGCTTGCGCGGATCGTCAATCTCACGATGCGGGTGACGGATTGGAATGGCGACGTCGTCTTTCTGCACGAAATCGTCCAAGGTGCGGCCGACCGCTCGTACGGAATCCAGGTCGCCAAACTCGCGGGCCTGCCGGCCGCGGTCGTCGAACGCGCGCGCAGGTTGCTCGCAGAGCTCGAGGCCAGCGACCGCCGCATGCCTGTCGAGAACCGCGTCGCCGACCTGCCGCTGTTTGCCGCCTCGCAATCTCAGGTCGAGATGACGACGGAGACAACGCCTGCGCCCGCCCCGCTCGACGACAGGCTCGGCGAAGCCCTCGATGCGCTCGACCCGGACAGTCTGACACCCCGCGCGGCGCTTGAGGCGCTTTACAAGTTTAAGAAACTGCGCGGCAAAGGACGAGCCGGTCGATCAAAGTGACATGCGGATGAGGCGCCACAGAACTCAAATATGGTAGATGATCGCTATGTGATCGACCTCGGACATGGCGCGCATCTGCGTAAGGTTGCGATTGTCAAGGATCTCGATGATGGTCGTTCAGCCGGAGGTAGAAAATTTGCTGCTCGTCATCATCGCGATCGCCGGGTTCGCCGCGGGTTTCATCAATGCCCTTGCGGGCGGCGGCTCTTTTCTGACGTTACCTGCGCTGATTGCCGCCGGAATTCCGCCCGTCGATTCGAACGCCTCGAGCACAGTCGGCTTGTTCCCGGCACAAGTCGCCATGGCATTTGCCTCGCGCAAAAGTCTCGCCGAAGTCTCGCGCGACGAGCGGATCAACGTGAAAGTCTTGGGTCTGATAAGTCTCGGCGGCGGGCTTGTCGGCGGCTTGCTTCTTCTGGTGACGTCACAGGCGGCATTCAGCAAGATTGTGCCCTGGCTGCTTTTGTTCGCAACGGCGAGTTTCGCCGCCGGCATGGTGCCGGGGATAGCGCGGGGAAGAGCCTGGCTTGGCCGCAGAGGCGTCTATTTCGTGCAATGGCTCGTCTCGATTTACGGTGGTTATTTCGGCGGTGGCATCGGCATTTTGATGCTTGCAACGCTCGGCCTCTACGGGCTTACCGATATCTTCCTCATGAACGGCCTGAAAATCCTGCTGGCCATGCTGATGAATGCCGCCGCCGTGGTCACATTTGCAGTGACCGGACTGGTTCACTGGCCGGAGACGATTGTCGTTGCGTTGGCTTCAAGCCTCGGCGGCCTTCTCGGCGTGCGCGTGTCGCGCCGCATCAGGCCGACCTATGTGCGGATGTTCGTGATTTTTATCGGACTCGCGCTGAGCATATATTTTTACGTCAAGCCAGCCTGAACCCAAGCGTGCGTGTCCGGGACTTGCTCTACCGTCCCTGCACCAGCCGCGCGACGACTTTCGACGTATAATCCACCATCGGCACGATCCGCGCATAATTGAGCCGTGTCGGGCCGATCACACCGAGCACGCCGACGATGCGCTGCTGGCCATCGTGGAAAGGTGCGGCGATCATCGATGAGCCGGACAGCGAAAAAAGCTTGTTCTCCGAACCGATGAAAATGCGCACACCCTCGCCGCCTTCGGCCCGGTTCAAGAGATCGACGACATCCTTTTGGGTTTCGAGATCAGCGAACAGCAGACGGATTCGTTCCAGATCTTCGATCGCGGTCAAATCTTCGAGGAGATTGGCCTGACCGCGCACGATGAGATGCTGGCCCTGCCCGGCGCTTTCGACCCAACTCGCAAGTCCGGCCTCCACCAGCCGCGCCGTCAAGACGCCGAGTTCGGCTTCAGCGATCTCACGCGATGTTTCGATCGCCGCTTTGGCCTCGGCAATCGTGCGGCCTGCGATCCGGTTGTTGAGATAATTACCGGCTTCGACCAAGGCCGAACCCGGCAGTCCGCGCGGCGTCTGCACGACGCGGTTTTCGACGGACCCGTCCTGGGCGACGAGAACGGCGAGCGCTCGCTCAGGATCGAGGCGGACAAATTCGATGTGCTTCAGTCTGGCATTTTCCTTGGTCGTCACGACAACCCCGGCACTCCGCGTCAAGCCGGAAAGCATCGTCATCGCCTCGCTCAGAACGCCGTCGAGGGTTTGCTCCTGCGAGGCGGCTATGACCTGCGCCTCGATGCGCATGCGCTCGTCTCGGCCGATGTCGCCGATTTCGAGCAGGGAATCGACGAAGAAGCGCAAGCCGATTTCGGTCGGCAACCGCCCCGCGCTCGTATGCGGCGCATAGATCAGACCCGATTCTTCCAAATCCTGCATGACATTGCGCACCGAGGCCGGCGACAAGGCCATGGGCAAGAGGCGCGCCAAGTGCCGCGAGCCGACCGGCTCACCATGTGCGAGATAGGATTCGACGATATGGCGGAAGATTTCGCGCGAGCGTTCGTTGAGCGTGCCGAGCGCGCCGACATCTCCCGGCGAGGAACGGGGCGGGTAGTCGAGAGGTCCAGTCATGCGTCTAAGATGGCGGGCCGCGCCGCGCGATGCA
The DNA here is from genome assembly GCA_052148755.1 of Beijerinckiaceae bacterium. GTDB lineage: Bacteria > Pseudomonadota > Alphaproteobacteria > Rhizobiales > Beijerinckiaceae > Methylovirgula. The sequence goes on from JBKQHN010000069.1 coordinate 48,153, forward strand.
AGCCGCAACACCCCGGCCGTTCCTATTTGGCACAGAGGCTTGACCACGCCGGCATATTGCTCGGCTAGAGCGGGATGAGGAAAAGTGGGAACCGGTTTTCCGCCCGCATCCCGCTCTAATTTACTAGAATCGATCACGTTCATGATTTTGGATTGAATCAATCCAAAATCATCGTGATCTGGGCGGAAGCACGGATATTGCGTTTCGCCAGCCGCCGACTTCGGGCAGGTCGATGCGCCGAAACTGCCGTAAGGTCAGGCCCGCGAAAGGCTTTTGCGGTGAACTGGCAGCCCTTGCATTCGATCATCGATCCTGATCGCGTGGAGACCGACGCATGCAATCAGCCGCGCGGCACGCCGCCCAGAACGGGGCTGCACCCGGCAATCGTGACGACGTGCAGCTGCAACTCGCCATTGCCCAAGCCCTCGACCTGCTGCAGGCCGGTGATTCCGCCAAGATGAGTGCCGTATTGCAGGAGGCAGCCGAACTCGCTTCGGCGAGCCACAACGGCGCTTACGTCTTCGGCCTGTTTTTCTTCAACACAGGTGACCTCGGCAAGGCGCTCGAGTGGTTCGGTATCAGCCTCGCACTCAATCCCGATTCCCGGCAAGCGCTCGCAGCCCAAGGCATTGTCTTACACCAACTCGAGCGGCCGCAGGAGGCGCTCTCGGTCTTCGAGGATTTGTGGCGGCGCGACCCGCAGGATCCGCAGGCCCTGCACATGAGCGGCGTCATTTTACAGGGGCTCGGACGTCTCGAAGATGCGCTTGCTGCCTATGAAGAGGCGCTGCGCATCAAACCCGGTCTTTGCGATTCCCTTGTCAACAAAGGCGTCGTTCTCGATGCGATGGGACGCCTCGAACTGGCTTTGGCAGCCTTCGACAAAGTCGCGGATCTGCGTCCGGAAGACGCCATCAATCTGTTCAACCGCGGCTCGGTGCTGCAAAGGCTCGGCCGCTATGACGAAGCCCTTGCCGCTTATGAGGCGGCAAGGCGCGGCGGCGAGCCAAACCCAGAAGTCGAGGTCAACCGCGGCAATGTTCTGCAAAACCTCGGCCGCTTTGCGGAGGCACTGGCCTGTTACGACGCCGCCGTGAGCCTCAGGCCGCGTTACGCGCAGGCGCATTATAACCGAGGACTTGCGTTGCAGCGGTTGCGGCAACTCGAGCCCGCACTCCTCGCCTACGAGGCGGCCATAGCGGCAAAGCCGGCCTATCCGGAAGCATTCTGCAATCGCGGCAACGTTCTTTCCGAACTCGGACGCGGCAACGAGGCTCTGGCGTCCTTCGCCGCGGCGCTGAAGATGCGACCCGGTTTCATCCCAGCCCTGATCAACCGCGCCAATATCCTGTTCGAGCAAGGGCACATGGAAGCCACTCTGGCCGCTTGCGGCGAGGTCCTTCAGGCAGATCGCGACCATGCCCAGGCCCTGTGCATCCGAGGCGCGGCACTGCATCGCCTCGAACAGCTTGACGAGGCACTGGCGAGCCTTGATCGTGCGGTGCAGATCCGCCCGGCCTATCCGGAGGCTTGGCTCAACCGCGGCAACGTCCTGCAGGAACAAGGCCACCTCGAAAAGGCGCTTGCATGCTATGACCGCGCTTTGGAATTGCGGCCCGAATATGCGGAAGTCATTTCGAGCCGCGGCGTCGCGTTGAAAGAGCTCGGCCGCTTCGAAGAGGCGCTTGCCGCTTTCAACTACGCCTTGCGGCTCAAGCCGAATTATCCGGACGCGCGGAACAATCGGGCCGGGATGTTGCTGCTCGAGGGCGCCCTTAAACCCGGGTTCGAGGATTTCGAAAGCCGCTGGGAGCGCACGAACGCGCCGCGCAAAACACTGAATTTGACATTACCCGTCTGGAACGGTGAGCCTTTGGAAGGCCGCCGGATACTCGTCTGGGACGAACAGGGCCTCGGCGACCTCATTCACTTCTCTCGTTACTTGCCGCAACTTATCGCGTCCGGCGCAGAGGTCTCCTTCTTTTCCCGCAAAAATATGTTTCGCCTCCTTTCGACTTTGCCGCACGTCCCGCGTCTATTGGACCGCGTCGATGAGCACCGGCTCTACGATTATCAAATTGCTCTCATGAGCCTGCCGTACGCCTTCGGGACCGACCGCGACAGCATTCCGGCGCGCGTCCCTTATCTCAAGGCGGAACCGGCCCTGGTCGAAACCTGGGCAAAGCGTCTCGGCGCGGGCGGTTATCGCATCGGCATTTGCTGGCGCGGCAACCCGAAAATCAATCTGGAGAGAAATGTGCCATTGTCGGTGTTCGGCACGATTGCGGCCATTCCCGGCGTCCGCCTGATCAGCCTCGTGAAGGACGCTAACGAGGAAACCGAAGAAACCAAGAGAGCGATCGGGCTCGAATGCTTGGGTGAAGAGTTCGATCGCGGGCCGGATTCCTTTGTCGATACGGCTGCAGTGATGGCCAATCTCGATCTCGTCATCACCACCGACACGTCGATTCCGCATCTCGCCGGCGCCTTGGGATGCCCCGTCTTCACCGCACTCAAGCGGGTTCCGGATTGGCGCTGGATGGCGCAAGGCGAGCTGTCGCCTTGGTATCCGTCCATGCGGCTGTTCCGCCAGAGCCAAAAAGGCGCATGGCCGCCGGTGTTCGAGGCGATCGCGTCAGCGGTCAAAGCCCGGATGGCCGAATAGGCGGCGTGATACTTCCAACCGCAAACAGGAGAGGATGCGCGCCCTACACCTTCAGCCTATAGCCGGTTCTGAAAATCCACCACACGACGATAAGGCCAAGAGCCAAGAACAAACTCGTTGCGGCAAGGCTCACCCCCACGCCGACATCGCCGATGTCGAAGAAACTCCAGCGAAAGCCGCTGATCAAATAGACGACCGGATTGAACAGCGTGACGACCCGCCAGGCGGGCGGTAAAATGTTGATCGAATAAAAACTGCCGCCGAGAAAGGTCAGCGGCGTGATGATCAGCGCCGGCACGATCTGCAGCCTTTCGAAGCCATCCGCCCAGACCCCGATGATGAAGCCGAACAGGCTGAAGGTAAACGCCGTAAGAACGAGAAAGGCGAGCATCCAGGCGGGATGGGCGATATGGAGCGGCACGAAGAGGCTTGCGGTTGCCAGAATGATCAACCCCAAAAAGATCGATTTCGTCGCCGCCGCCCCGACATAACCGATGACGATCTCGAATGCAGAGACCGGCGCCGACAGGATCTCATAGATCGTGCCCGTGAATTTCGGAAAATAAATTCCGAAGGACGCGTTCATGATGCTTTGCGTCAGCAGCATCAGCATGATGAGGCCCGGCACGATGTAGGCGCCGTATTTGACGCCGTCGATTTCGTTGATGCGCGCACCGATCGCCGCGCCGAAGACCACGAAATACAAACATGTTGAAATGACCGGCGAGACGATGCTTTGCAGGAGCGTACGGCCCGTACGCGCCATTTCGAACATATAAATCGCCCGCACCGCTTGAATGTTCATTTTTTTTGCCTCAACAGGTCGACGAAAATATCCTCCAGCTTGCTTTCACTCGTGCTGATGTCCGTGAAGGCAAGGCCCGCCGTGGCCAGATCTTCGAGCAGAGCCGTAACGGCGCCGCCGTTGCCTTGCGTCGTGTAAGTATAGGTCAATTCATCGCCTGCGGCCGACAGGGCGAGGCCATAGGCCGCGAGGCTTGCCGGTATCGCATCGATCTTGTCGCGCAGGTGCAGGGTCAATTGCTTTTTGCCGAGTTTCTGCATGAGCGCGGCCTTGTCTTCGACCAGCATGAGCTCGCCTTTGTCGATGATGCCAATCCGGTCGGCCATGGCTTCGGCCTCATCGATATAATGCGTGGTCAGGATGATGGTCACGCCGGATTTGCGTAGCGCCCGCACGAGCTGCCACATGTCTTTGCGCAATTCGATATCGACGCCGGCGGTCGGCTCATCGAGGAAGAGAATCTGTGGTTCGTGCGACAGCGCTTTGGCGATCAGAACACGGCGCTTCATGCCGCCGGAGAGCGTCCTGATTTCGCTCTTGCGCTTATCCAGCAAGGACAAGTCACGCAGAATCTTGGCGATGAAATCGGGATTGTCGGGTTTGCCGAACAGCCTTCGACTAAAGCTCACCGTCCCCCAGACGGTCTCGAAAGCACCGGTCGTGAGCTCTTGCGGCACGAGGCCGATCATCGCGCGCGCGACGCGATAGTCCTTGACGATGTCATGGCCGGCGACGGTGACAGCGCCTTCTGAAGGATTGACGATCCCGCATATGATGCTGATCAGCGTCGTCTTGCCGGCGCCGTTCGGCCCGAGTAGCGCAAGGATCTCGCCGTCGTGAATATCGAGGTTCACGGTCTTGAGGGCGCGAAAGCCTGAGGCATAGGTTTTGGAGAGGTTTTTGACGGAAATGATCGGTGGCATGAATCCGCTTATAGCCTATGTGATGCGCGCAAGGCAGCAAACTCGGGTTAATTTTCCCGTCAATTTTGGTAGAGCCACGGCTTCGCACCCTGGCGAGCGGCGCGGGAAAAGTTGACGCGATCGCACCGGCCGTTAAAAGTGACTGATTGTTACCTCGCGGTGGGACGTCCATGCAGGCTTGGCACGTGAACGCGGACGGAAGCCGCGCCTTTCTATCGCTGCCGGAGATCGAGCCCGCGCCGGGCGGTGTCTGCATCAAGATGCAGGCGGCGCCTGTGCTTTCCTACATGCGGCAAGTTCTCGACGGGACGCTCGTCTACGCACTGCCACAGAGGCCTTTCATACCCGGAACGAACGGCATCGGCGTCGTCGCGAAAATGGGGGCGGGGGTTTATCACTTGGCCATCGGCGATCGCGTTCTGCTCGATCCGCGCACCATCGTCGACGAACGCGTAGCCGCGCCGGCGCAAATCCTTATCGGCCTCACCGCCATGGGGCGCGCCGGAACCGGCGCTGCGGACGCCGCCGTCCTTGGTCTGCAAGCGCAATGGCGCAATGGGACCTATAGCGAAGTGGCGCATATGCCGGCTTCCGTTCTGACGCCTTTGCCGAGGGCCTTGGACCCTATTCCTGCGCAGCGGCTTGCCGCATTGAGCAAATTCGCCGTTCCCTATGGCGGCCTGCTGAAGGGCCGCTTGGCGGCCGGCGAGTGCCTCATCATCAATGGCGCCACCGGTTATTTCGGCTCCGCCGCCGTCCTCCTCGGCTTGGCGATGGGGGCGGCTCAGGTGGTTGCGGCCGGCCGCGATCGGCAAGCTCTCGCAGCGCTCGCCACGGCCGGCGGGCCGCGGGTCACGACCGTCGCACTGACGGGCGACAGCGACGCCGACGCCAGGGCTTTGCGCGAGGCAGCCGGTGGCGGCGCCGATCTCGCCCTCGATATCGTCGGCCGCGCCGAGAGCGCCTCGGCCACGCAGGCCACGCTTCACGCCCTGCGGCGCGGCGGCCGTCTCGTGCTCATGGGCAGCGTCAAAGAGCCCTTGCCCCTTCTCGTCGGCGAAATGCTCGCCAATGATTGGGAGGTCATGGGCTGTTTCATGTATCCGAAAGAGGCGCCGGCCCAGCTGGCCGCCATGGCGGCTTGCGGCCTCCTCGATCTCGCCAAAATCAATGTCCACGCCTTTCCATTGCGCGATCTCGAAGCGGCTCTCGAGGCAGCCAGCCGCATGCGCGGCCTCGACCTGACCGCCGTGACGATGGGCCAGGGCTGAAGCCTTTTGCCGCGACGCCAGGGCGCTGAGCGAAGCCTTGCAGTGGAAAGCGATCCGCCTTTCCTTCGCCCCGCCGCCCTGCTATCCCGCGGGCATGACGACCCACAGAATCGAAAATATCCGCAATTTTTCCATTGTCGCCCATATCGACCACGGCAAGTCGACCCTTGCCGACCGATTGATCCAGATGACTGGCGCGCTCGCCGAGCGCGATATGGTCGAGCAGGTGCTCGATTCGATGGATATCGAGCGCGAGCGCGGCATCACGATCAAGGCCCAGACCGTCCGGCTCGACTATCAGGCTCGAGACGGTAAAGCTTACGTCTTGAACCTGATGGATACGCCCGGCCACGTCGATTTTGCTTACGAAGTCTCGCGTTCGCTCGCCGCCTGCGAAGGCTCCCTTCTCGTCGTCGATGCGAGCCAGGGTGTCGAGGCGCAGACCCTCGCCAACGTCTACCACGCTCTCGATGCCGGCCACGAAATCGTGCCGGTGCTGAACAAGATAGACCTGCCGGCCGCCGAGCCCGAACGAATCAAGGAGCAGATCGAGGAAGTGATCGGCCTCGACGCTTCGCATGCCGTGCTGATTTCGGCGAAGACCGGATTGGGCGTCGACGAAGTTTTGGAAGCCATCGTTCAGCGCCTGCCGGCGCCGCAAGGCGACGAGACGGCGCCATTGAAGGCACTTCTCGTCGATTCCTGGTATGATGCCTATCTCGGCGTCGTCGTCCTCGTCCGCGTCATCGACGGCAGCATGCGAAAGCACCAAAAAATTCTCATGATGGGAACGGACGCCCATTATGAGATCGATCGGATCGGCGTGTTTCGCCCGAAGATGCAGGACGTCGAAACACTCGGGCCCGGCGAAATCGGCTTCATAACGGCGCAAATCAAACAAGTCGCAGACACCCGCGTCGGCGATACGATCACGGACGAGAAAAAGCACTGCGTCGCAGCCTTGCCGGGGTTCAAGCCGGCACAACCCGTCGTCTTTTGCGGACTATTTCCGGTCGATGCCGCAGATTTCGAGAATTTACGCGCCGCTATGGGTCGGCTGCGCCTCAATGATGCGAGCTTTTCTTATGAAATGGAAAGTTCGGCGGCGCTCGGTTTTGGCTTCCGCTGCGGATTTTTGGGGCTGCTGCATCTCGAAATCATCCAGGAAAGGCTGGAACGCGAATTCAACCTCGATCTCATCGCGACAGCACCTTCCGTCATCTACAAGATCATCCTGCGCTCCGGCGAAATGATCGAGCTGCATAATCCGGTCGATATGCCGGACCCGACCAGGATCGAAGCGATCCAGGAGCCTTGGATTCGTGCGACCATCCTAACGCCGGACGATTATCTCGGCGCCGTGTTGAAACTCTGCCAAGACCGGCGCGGCGTGCAGGCCGATCTCAATTATGTCGGCAAGCGCGCCATGGCGATTTACGATCTGCCGCTCAACGAAGTGGTTTTCGACTTCTACGATCGCTTGAAATCGATCTCGAAGGGCTATGCGAGTTTCGATTATGCGATCAAGGATTATCGCGAAGGCGATCTCGTCAAAATGTCGATCCTCGTCAATGCCGAACCGGTCGATGCTCTGGCCATGCTGGTGCATCGCGATCGCGCCGAGATGCGCGGCCGCGCCATGGTCGAGAAACTGAAGGAACTGATCCCGCCGCATCTCTTCCAAATCCCGATCCAGGCGGCGATCGGCGGCAAGATCATTGCGCGCGAGACGGTGCGCGCCTTGCGCAAGGACGTCACCGCGAAGTGCTATGGCGGCGATGCGACGCGCAAACGCAAGCTGCTCGAAAAGCAAAAGGCCGGCAAGAAGCGCATGCGCCAGTTCGGCAAAGTGGAAATTCCGCAAGAGGCGTTTATTGCCGCGCTGAAGATGGATTCGTGACCTCTGCCGGTTCACAGCGGAAGCGCTGAACTCTCAAGCTTCTACTTTCGTGGCGTTTGAGCCACAGTTCATCTTAAAATGCCCTACGAGCATCGCTTGCGCTTTCTTGTCGGGTATTTTGGGCTGACGATAACCTTGCTTTTAGGATCTCAGTTCACGTGCTCACGTCGTCGTAATCTGTGCGCCGGATCCTTGGATTGCGGAGAGCCGTAACTCAGAACGTCTAGTGGCCTTGCCCCGCGGAAGTGGAATGAGGACTTTCCGTTGCCAAGGCCAGCGAATTCAGGAGGCAAAAATGCGCATGAAATTATTTGCCGCCGTGCTCGCGAGCTCGCTCGTCGCGGGCTCGGCCCTCGCCGCCGATCTCCCCTCGCGTGCGGAGCCGCCGGTCTATGTTCCGCCGCCGCCGGTTTTCACCTGGACAGGCTTCTATGTGGGCCTCAACGCTGGCTATCTGGCGACCTTCGACAGCGGCAATCCCTATTGCGTGAATCCGGCCGGGGCGGTGAATGGGGCCGGCTGCAGCTTTTATGCAGACACACCACTGCATTCGCGACCCGCTGGGTTCATCGGCGGCAGCCAGATTGGCTACAATTTGGAAGTCAATCGACTCATCGCCGGCATTGAGGCCGACTTCCAAGGAACGACCGCGAGCGGAAGCAGCACGCTCACCTTGATCAATCCCGTTGATCTGGGTCAGCATCAAGACCAAGTGTCCTCGAAGATCGACTATCTCGGAACGGTCCGAGGCCGGCTCGGCTTCGCCGTCATCGACCAGCTGATGCTCTATGGGACGGGCGGTTTAGCCTATGGCGGCGGCAGCGTGTCGTCCACCTTTTCGGCTCCTTCGCTCGCAGCGCCGAATGTGCTCTACCCCTCGTCGCTTTCATATTTCCGGGCCGGCTGGACGCTGGGTGCCGGCGGCGAATACGCCTTCTCGCCCAATTGGACGGTTAAGCTCGAAGGTCTCTACTACGACCTTGGCACGGTGAAAACAGCTGGAACCGAGGTTATCGGTGTTGCGAATGGCTACACCGAGGGCAAGACTTTCGATTTGACAGGGGTCATTGTGCGCGTCGGCGTCAACTACAAGTTCGGTGCGCCCCCGCCACCTCCTCCGGCGCCTGTCGTCGCCAAATATTGACGCAACCTCGTCAGAAAAACTCCCAGGCACGCGAAGCCGGCTTTTGCCGGCTTCTTTTTGTCTGCCAAGTGAATTCTGGTGCGCCCGCGGACTCGGCACTCGCCAAGAGGATCGTCCGAACTGCCAAGCTATTGATATTCGTGCCGTCTGAGCCACAGGCCGCTCAAAAACCTCTGCCGGGGCGTGCCGAACGTTCCGCCCCCGCGGCATTTGGGCTAACGTGTCCGCATCGATTTTACCTGCGTGCCGCATCGGGAGTGCCGTGCGGAGGCTCGAAACTGGCAACCGTATCGGCCTTTCGGGGCGGAGCTGGGCTAATTCCATTCCCTAGCCAGGGCGCAATGAATTAGGAGGCGAAAAATGCGCATGAAATTATTTGCAGCAGCGATCGCGGGCACATTCATCGCCGGTTCGGCGCTAGCGGCCGATCTCCCTTCGCGTGCGGAGCCGCCGGTCTATATTCCGCCGCCGGTCGCCACTTGGACGGGCTTCTATACCGGCGTGAATGCCGGCGTCGGTTGGTCAAACGAATCCTTCGTCACCTCAGTTCCGGGTGCGCCTAACACATTGTTCACCGCCCCGTTTGATGGATCGTTGGGATGGGGAGCAAACTTACCAGGGTCTTCGCGAATAGGGTTCACCGGTGGCGGACAGGTGGGTTATAATTACCAGATTTCTCAGATTGTTCTCGGCATCGAGACAGATTTCCAGTACTACGGCCCGCCCGTCTCAAATAACACTTCGTTCGTATCAACCACCCCTCCCGGCACGACGGGATTGGTTACCAATCACGTTAATAGCAGCACGCCCTGGTTCGGAACCGTGCGGGGCCGTCTCGGGACCACTGCGATCACTCCCTCCCTTCTTGTTTACGCCACGGGCGGCCTTGCTTATGGGCGGGAAAACACGACCGACGCAATGAGTACAACTAACGCCGGCGGCGCCTTGGATGAGACATTCCCGTTTTCCACCTCTGCAACAAAGTTGGGCTACACAGTTGGAGGGGGCCTCGAATACATGTTTGCACCTAACTGGTCGGTCAAAGCCGAATATCTGTATGTCAATCTAAGGGCCAACAGTGGTCAGACTCTGGCGACCACAACTCTTACCCCTAGCGCTTTAGCCACCGACATCATGACGTTTAACTCCTCTAGAGATGTACTGAATATTGCCCGCCTCGGCATCAACTACAAATTCGGCTGGGCACCGCCGCCGCCGCCAGTGCCCGTCGTCGCCAAATATTGACGCGACCTCGTCAGAAAAACTCCCAGGCACGCGAAGCCGGCTGTTGCCGGCTTCTTTTTTGTATTTTGAATTTTACGGGATATAGACGGCTTCGATCACCTTCAGCTGCTCGCCCAATGGATCGAGTTCGAGCCGCACCACCTCCGCCATCAAGCGATCGCGGAACTTATAGGCGCGCCGCCAGCCGTCTTCGGCCTGCGGCGGCCACGGCGTATAGTTCTTCTTGTCGACCATCAGCGCTTCGCAGCGCAGGCGCGGTCCGGAAATGTTGCGGGCGATGATATACATAGCCATCTTCGCTCTACTCCGGCTTGAAATTCAACGCGACGCCGTTGATGCAGTAGCGCAGATGAGTTGGCGCCGGGCCATCGGGAAACACATGGCCCAAATGGCTGCCGCAGCGGCTGCAATGAACCTCCGTTCGGCGCATGCCATAGCTCATGTCTTCCGAAGTTTCGACCGCGCCGTCGATCGGATCGTTGAAGCTCGGCCAGCCGGTACCGCTCTCGAATTTCATTTTGGCGACGAACAGCGGCTGGTCGCAACCGGCGCAGAAAAACGAGCCGGCGCGTTTCTCATGGTTCAGGGCGCAGCTGCCCGGCCGCTCCGTGCCATGCCGGCGCATCACGTCATATTGCTCCGGGGTCAAGAGCTTGCGCCATTCCGCCTCGGTACGGGTCACTGCGAAGTCTTTGGTGTCCATGGTCTTGCTGCTCCTTGGCGCGATTCTCTACCGAGGCCTACACTGACATATTCGGCGCTGCCGGCGAGGTATGGGGCGGCTTGCCCGCAGGCTTCTCACCGGTCGCCTTGATCTTGGCCTCGCATGCTGCGAACTTGGCTTTCATGCGGGACGCGTCCGCCATCTTGCGCGAATAAATGGCGTGACGCTAGCCTATGCCATGTCACCGGCGGATTGGGCCTACCACGCACGAAACCGCTGAACGGAACCGAACGGGCCGTTTGCCCGGCTGGTCGAGTGAACGATCGCTTCGCCGCAAAAAGCGCCAAATCGCAGGGCGCCGGCATCGCTTCAATGAAGATCGGAACGCATGGCCGAAACAGCGACACTGCCGCGGTCGGCAGCACAACAGAAGACCGAGCACTTCGAGGTCGTGATCGTCGGGGCCGGAATCTCCGGCGTCGGTTGTGCCTATCACCTGACCAAGCAGTGCCCAGGCAGGCGTTTCGTCGTCCTCGAGGCGCTGGAAAGTTTTGGCGGCACGTGGCTCACCCACCGCTACCCCGGCATCCGCTCCGACAGCGACCTTTACACCTTTGGCTATCGCTTCAAGCCATGGACCGGCGCGCCGATCGCGACGGCGGCCCAGATCCGCACCTATATGGGCGAAGTCATCGACGAGAACGGCCTTGGCCCGCACATCCGCTATCGGCACAAGATCAGTTCGGCAGGCTGGTCGAGCCAAGACAATCTCTGGACGCTCGAGGGCACGCGGACGGACACCGGCGAGACGTTCCGCATTACCGCGAACTTCCTCTGGATGTGCCAGGGATATTACCGGCACTCGCAGGGCTACACGCCCGAATGGGACGGCATGCAGACGTTCAAGGGTAAGATCGTCCACCCGCAGACCTGGCCGGAGGACCTGAATTACGCCGGCAAGAAGGTCATCGTCATCGGCTCCGGCGCGACCGCGGCGACGCTCATTCCGGCGATTGCCGCCGACTGCGGCCACGTCACCTTGCTGCAGCGCTCGCCGACATATTTCATTGCGGCCCGCAACGCGAATCCGCTCGCCGACACCTTGCGGGAGCTCGACATCGACGAGGCGTGGATCCACGAGATCGTGCGCCGGAAGATCCTGTATGATCAGGCCGCCTTCACGCGCCGCTCGTTCGGCGAACCGGAGGTCGTGAAACGGGAGCTGCTGGGCGGGGTTCGCGCCTGCCTCGGTCCCGACTATGATGTGGAAACGCACTTCACGCCGAAGTATCTGCCGTGGCGGCAGCGGATCGCCTTCGTGCCGGACGGCGACCTTTTCAAGGGCATCCGCGCCGGACAGGCGTCAGTCGTCACCGATGAAATCGACAGGTTCACCGAGACCGGCATCAATCTCAAGTCCGGCAAACAGCTCGATGCCGACATTATCATCACGGCTACGGGCTTCACTATGAATGTGCTCGGCGACATCGATTTCACCATCGACGGCAAGCACCTCAACTTCGCCGATACGGTCACCTATCGTGGCATGATGTTCACCGGCGTGCCCAACATGGTGTGGGTCTTCGGCTATTTCCGGGCCAGTTGGACATTGCGGGCGGACCTGGTCGCAGACTTCGTTTGCCGGCTGCTCAATCACATGAACGAGAAAGGGGCGCGGAAGGTCACGGTGGCGCTCAGGCCGGAGGATAAAGACATGCCGCTGCTGCCCTTTGTCGATCCGCGAAACTTCAACCCCGGCTATCTCATGCGCAGCATGCAGCTGCTGCCGAAACGCGGCGACAAACCCGAATGGCAGCATAGTCAGGATTATTGGGCCGAGAAGGACCAGCTGCCTGCCATCGACCTCGGCGACAGCGCGTTCGTCTATGAGTGAGCTGATGCCGGCGTTTGGCTGACCTCCTTGCATGAAACTTAGATCACGATGATTTTGGATTGAATCAATCCAAAATCATGAACGTGATCGATTCCAATAAATTAGAGCGGGATGGGACGGAAAACCGGTATCCACTTTTCCTCACCCCGCTCGAGACGGCTGAATCGAGGCGGCCTCTGTCGATCGTCCTCACGCGTCAAAGCTCGTCACTCGGCCTCCCGTCGGTCACGCCACCGACGAGGTTGCAACGCAAAAGGTCTTCGGTCGACGGCACACGCGTCAATGGGCGCAGATGCCGCGCCGTCTGCATGATCTCGTCGTCGCGCGTGATGAGCGCCCGCCGCGCCTCGTCTGCGCTGGCCTCGACGAAACGGCAGACCTCGCCCGGCCGCATTTGCGCCAAACGCGCAATATCGACACGCGCGACATGCCCGAGTTTGGGATATCCGCCCGTCGGCTGATGATCGGCCATGAGCACGAGGGGCTGCCTGTCGCCGGCCACTTGAATGGCACCCAGTGCTGTTCCATCCGAGACGATGTCATAGGTTTTTTTATGCGCGATCTCCGGCCCGCTGAAACGATAGGCCATGCGGTCGGCGGCCGCCGTCAAGAGAAAGGCCGAATTGAAAAACGCGGCGATCGCCGTGGCGGAAAAGTAATCGTCCTGTGGCCCGAGGATGACGCGAAAGGGGCCGAGATCGCGGGCGAGCCAGGGTGCTTCGATGCTGGCATCGACATAGCGGCTCTCTTGCGAAGTTGTTTGGATTGCCCCGCAGGCTAAGCGGTCTCCGGCCCGCAGCATGCGGCCTTCGATGCCGCCCATCGAGGAGCGCGTGTGGGTCGCGCGGCTGCCGAGCTCGATTGGTGTAAGAAATCCGCCTTCGACTGCAAGATAGGCGAAAGCGCCAAAACGTCCCGGCCGTGCAATCAATGTCTCGCCCGGCTCGAGACGGAGAACGGCGGCAGGCCCGTAATCCCGCGCGCCATGCTTCCAGGAAAATTTGCCGCCGCAGAAAGCCACCCAAACGGCAGCCTCTTCACAAGCGACTTCGACGCCGCCGACGTAGACTTCGAGCGCAGCTGCCTTAGCCGGATCATTGCCGAGCGCGAGATGCGCCGTGCGGAAGGCTTGCCAGTCCATCGGTCCTGCCGGCGTCACGCCGTAGCGCAGATAGGAATAGCGCCCTGCGTCCTGGATCGTAACGCCAGGGCCGGCGCGCAGCACGCGCATTGCGCCCACCATCTTATGCCCCTTGTGTCACTTGGCGAAGGATGGGCGCGCCCGTTTCTGCCTCCCGCGCCAGGCGCTCGAAGCTGGCGAAATCGACCGGCTCAAACCGGATGTGATCGCCGGCTTGCAGCAGGACAGGCGGATCGCGCTTCGAGTCGAACGTCTTGGCCGGCGTGCGCCCGATGTCGTACCAGCCCGTCGGCATCGAAACACTCGCGATCAAGGCCTGGCCACCGGCGATGAGTAAAGCGCCCGGCGGAATGGGCGGGCGCGGCGAAGCCCGCCGCGAAATGGCGAGTTCCGCCGGCAGGCCCCCAAGAAAAACATAGCCGGGGGCAAACCCGTACATATAGACGCGATAATCGGCGCCGGCATGCAAGGCCGCGACCCGCTGCGGCGCCAGTGAGAGCGCCTGCGCAACCTCGCCGAGATCTTCCGCACAAGGCGGGTCGTAGCAGGCGGGCACGACCCAATGCCGCGGCGCGCGCGCGGCCGTCGGCGCAATCTCAAGACCTTGAAGGGCACGGATGAGCGCTTCGTGCGACCAAAGGCGCGGCTCAAAGTGGATCATCAGGGATCGATAGGTCGGCACCGTCTCCACTATGCCGTCGAGCCTTCGTGCCGATAAAGCAGCATCGAGGGCCAGAACGCGATCGTTCAGGACGGGATCGATCGTAGCGCCGAATTCGACGACGAGAGCACATTCGCCGGCGGGCAGAAAGCGTGCCCGTGCAACAAGCTCCATGCGCAGCTCCCTCACTTGCTGGAGGATTACCAAGTGAAGACGCTACGCCGGCTTGCCGCGCGCAAGCAAGTTTTCCGCGTGAAAACCGGGTCGCCACCGATGCGCCGGTACGCGACATGGCTGCGTCGCTGACTCTGGACATTCAGCGGCCGGACCGGTGTCGAACCAAAACCGTCCTTCGATGGCGGAAACGTGACATATGGGCCTTTTGTGAGCCGCCATGAGGCCTTCGCCCGACTGCCCTGGTGCCCGACGCCTGTGCGCTTGCACGATGGAGGTCGGCTGATTAACATTGCCTGCGTCTACGGGCGCAACGAGAAGAATGGGCGCGATCGTTGGCGTTTCAGGGAGGAGTTAGGCTATGCGTGACTTTGTTGTATTGACGACTGCGATTGTCCTCGGCGGATTGACGAGTGCAGGCGCAGCGAGCGCACTCACTTTGACGAGCTCCGACATCAAGCCGGGCAAGACGATCGCCGATGAGCAGGTCTTCAATAGCTTTGGCTGTTCGGGCAAGAATATTTCGCCGGCGCTCAATTGGTCGGGCGCGCCGAAGGGAACCAAGAGCTTCGCGATCAACGTTTATGATCCCGATGCGCCGACGGGAAGCGGCTTCTGGCATTGGGTCGTCGTCAACATTCCCGCCGATGCGACCTCCCTCCCCAAGGGTGCGGGCGATCCCAAAGGGACCGGCTTGCCAACCGGCGCGCTGCAAACCCGGACGGATTATGGCGCCCCGGGCTATGGCGGCCCTTGCCCGCCCAAGGGCGACAAGCCGCACCATTATCATTTCAAAATATTCGCGCTCGATGTGGAAAAACTCGAAGTCGATGAGAACACTTCAGCCGCTGTCGTCGGCTTCAATCTGCACTTCCACACCTTGGGGAAGGCGACGCTGACCGCCGTCTACGGCCGCTGAAGCAGCGTATAGGTGCGGCGCGATGTCGTCGCCGCACCCGTTCTTTGCGAGCGGGTTCGTTTCGTGGTGTACGCGCGTCATCGATTCAGCCCGCACGAATGACCGCTCGCTACCGATTCGAGATATTCAAACCAAGAGACGCCCGCCTATCCCGCGGACACGTCGACGAAAGGCCTGAGCGAGAGCCCGGCCGTCTCGAGCCGCGCCCGCACGGCCTTGGCCATGGCGACGGCGTTGGGCGTATCGCCATGCACGCAAATGGACTCGACGCCGACCGTAATGCGCTTGCCGGACGCGGCAATCACCGCACCTTCCTGCACCATGGCGAGCACCCGCGTCGCAATGGCTTCGATATCATGCAGCACGGCACCCTCTTGGCTGCGTGGCACGAGCAGACCCTCATCGGTATAGGCTCGGTCGGCGTAGATTTCGCAGACGACCCGCAGACCTGCCTTGCGCCCGGCCAGCTCGAGCGCTGTGCCCGCCATTGCGAGAAATACGAGATCCGGTGCCACCGCGCGGGAAGCGCGCGCAATTGCCGCCGCGACGTCAAGATCTTCAGCCGCAACATTGCTCAAGGCGCCATGCGGCTTGACGTGCGTGATCTTGTGTCCGGCAAGCGCCGCGACGCCTTGCGCCGCACCGATCTGATAGACGACGAGGCGCTCGATTTCGCCGTTCGAGAGCGGCAGGCGCCTGCGGCCAAAACCCCAAATATCGGGAAAGCCCGGATGCGCGCCGACGGCGACGGATTTTTCTTTGGCCAACCGAAACGTCGCGGCCATGACGTCCGGGTCGCCACCATGAAAGCCGCAAGCGACATTGGCGCTGGTGACGATCTCGAGCATGGCGGCATCATCGCCCATTTTATAGGCGCCGAAGCTTTCGCCGCAATCGCAATTCAAATCGACGCTTAGCATGATGAGACGACCGGTCGAGGGCATAGGCCGACATGATCGCAGAGGCGGCTGACCGAGACAAGCGGCGGGATAGTGCCGTCAAGCCGCTTTGCTGAGCTCCTTGCCGCGCCGATCGATCAGCATGTTGGCGATTTTCATCCGCCGCGTCGCATCGGCGCGCAGAACGGGATGCAACAGATCGGGATGATTGCGCTGGGCGTAAGCGCGGCGCAGCTGATTGAGCTCCGCCAGAGTTCGCACGCAAGACAGCGCCAATTCTGCGGCAATAGCATCCTCGTCATCAGCGATGACGGGAAGCTCGATGGGCTCCTCGAAATAAGGATCGGCGCGCGCCCCGCCCATTCCGTCGCCGCCGATACCCGGGACCGACGTGACGAAGAGATCAAATAGCCAATCCATATCGGGATGGACATCCCGGCCCGTCCGCACGGCTTCGCTGCGCCCGAGCCGAGCTTCTTCAACGATGCCATTGAGGATTTCGCCGAAGGAGTGCGGCCTAATCGGTGGTTCCCAGAACATCGATGCTGTCCCAACGGCATGGAAGCGTGCCGCGCCTCCCGCCCAATCCACGCCATTCAAACGCGTAAGCCTTTAAAAAACGCTTAACCTTACCGGCGCCCCGCCGAATCCGCGCGGCCCGACGGCGTAACCCTCCATCAAGGTTTTCACTCGCAATGTTTTCACTTGTGAATCGTAGCACTTTGGTGCGGGAAGAGGAAGCCGATGTGACGAGCACGACTGCACATGCGGCAGCCTCACCTCAACAAGGCGCGCGGGCCGCGGCGCCCGATTCGCTGCCTCTGTGGCTGCCCATCCTGGCCGCGCTGCTTCTCGGGCTCGTCCTGTCCCTGCCGCGCACGCTCACGGTCTGGCAAACCGGCGCTTTCTTCGATTCCGACGACGCCATGCGCCTCGTCCAGGTGCGAAATTTGCTCGCCGGTCAGCCCTGGTTCGACATGAGTGTCTACCGGCTCGATCCGCCGGCCGGGGTGTTCATGCATTGGTCGCGCACGGTCGATGTGCCGCTCGTCGTATTGATTAAGGGTTTTTCGGTTTTCCTTGCGCCGGACTATGCGGAAAGGGCGGCGCGGCTGGCCTTTCCCTTCGCCTTGCAAGCCTTGCTTTATGCGGGCATCGCCCGACTGGCCTGCCTCCTCATTGGGCGCGCTGCGGTCATTCCCGCGATCTTCCTGACTTTTCTGAGCGGCATCGTCTTCGGCCAGTTCCAGCCCGGCCGCATCGATCACCATGCGCCGCAGATCGTGCTCCTCGTCTTCATGGTCGCGAACGCCGTCGCGGCGCTCGATCCAAAACAGGCACGCTGCGCCGCATGGGCCGGCCTCCTCGCCGCCTTGTCGCTTTCGATCAGCATCGAGACGCTTCCTTTCATCCTCGCATTAGCAGTACTCTTGGTGCTGTTCTGGGTCCGGTGGGGCAGCGACGCAGGAAAGCCGCTCTTGCCATTCGGCCTCGGTCTCGGCGTCGGACTGCTTGCGGCCTTTGTCGCGACCATAGGACCGGTGCATTGGCTCGACGCAAGCTGCGATGCTTTTTCTTCGGCCTATCTTCTGCCCGGTCTCGCGGGCGCGCTCGTGGTTGTGGCGTTCGGCCTCCTATCGAAACACCTCAATCGCCGGATTTCGCGTGTGGCGACCGCGGTCCTCGGAGCGCTCATCGTCGGTGGCGTGCTCGCCGCAACAAGGCCGATCTGCCTCACGGATCCTTTCGTCGGCATTGATCCCATGCTGCGCGAGCTCTGGCTTGACAAGGTCAGCGAAGCCATGCCGTTGCGGCGCTTTTTTCAGCGAGAGCCCTATTCGGCGGCGATCTTCGCCTTGCCGGTCCTGCTCGGCTTGGCTGCTACGGCATCGGCGGCTTGCTACGAAACAGGCCTTGCACGGCGGCGATGGATCTTCCTTGCCGTGATGAGCTTGGCCGGCGCGGCACTCAGCTTCTGGATGATCCGCGTGATCGGTTTTGCTGGTCCGCTGGCGCTGCTCGGCGGCGCCTGGTGCATCGGCAAGCTTGGCGCATTCCTGCGCACGAAGTGGCCGAAAGGGGCGGCCGTCTCTCTTGCGCTGGCGCTGCCGTTCAGCTCGATCGGCTGGGCCCTGGCACTCGCGCATGAGGATCACAAGAACGGTGCGGAGTCTGATGGAGCCTGCCTCGCGCCACAAGCCATTGCGCCACTCGAGGCTCTCGAACCGGGGCTACTTGTCGCCCCCATTGACGCGGGCTCCTACGTTCTGGCCTTCACGCGACATCGGGTGCTCGCGGCACCTTATCACCGCAACAACCACGGCAACCTGGTCATGCTCAACGCTTTTCTTGCCGAGCCGCGCTCTGCTGAAGCTCTCTTGCGCGCCAACGGCGTCGACTACGTAGCGCTTTGCGCGGACTTGCGGGAGACGGCGACGCTTGCGGAACGCGCGCCGAACGGACTGGCGGCCGCTTTGCTCAGGGGCGAAATTCCGGTTTTTTTGTCGCCGGTTGTGCCCGACGGCGGGAACCCGAATAGCTTATATCGCGTCTTCAAGGTGAGGCTTCCGTAAATGCGCAAACTCAATTCGCAACGACTAAACTGAAATTTACTGCGCCAGGACAAATATGTCCAAAGCTTTATTTGGCAGCCGCCAAACTTGCGCGTAGAGCTTCTTTCCTCGAACTTGTTCGAAGGAGAAGAACGATGAAGTCGCGCTTGCCTCTTGCCCTCGCCCTCACCGGGCTCATGGGGGTCGGTGTACTCATGGCCGCCCAATCGGCGAATGCACAGAACTCCCCACCTGCTACGCAAAGCGTGGTCCCAAAGGAAGAATACAAACTTACCGCTGCCGATCACGCCGCATTCGAAGAAGCGCGCATCGCCGCGCTGAAGGCCGGCCTCGCCCTGACGGCCGATCAAGAAAAACTCTGGCCGCCAGTCGAAACCGTGCTGCGCGATATCGCAAAGGCGCGTGCCGCGCACCACGAGAAAATACATGAACAAATGCAAGGGAAAGAGCACCCGGTCATCGATCCGGTGGAACACCTCAAGCGGATCGCCGAACACAAAATTGCCCGCGGCGAAGCCCTGAGAAAGCTCGCCGACGCGCTCGCGCCGCTTTACGCGAAATTGGACGAAGGGCAGAAGCATCGGCTGCCGATATTGATGCACGCCGTGCACCCGCATTTCACGCACCATGAATTCGCCGGGAGGGACGAGGACCACGGCATGATGGGTCACGATAGGATGGGACCCGGCATGATGGATCACGGTATGATGCCCGGGCGTGAGGAGCGCTGACCCGCGCCCCCGTATAGGCACAACAAAAGGAGGCGTGCACACCAGCGCGCCTCTTCTTTTTCGCACCCGGATGCGCTTAGAGTGGGGTTGATCCGGTGGATCGCGGCTAGTATCCGCGCCGGCTCCGGGCTCATCTGGAGAATCCCGCTCCAACGACGCAAGGGTCGCAAGCCGCATGATCAGGCGTTGGGTGGCAATTGCGCTGGTTCTGGCGGGTGTGGCGCTGATGGCGACGATTGGGTTGTCGGGGCTCGCGCGCGCCGCAGACCCAGGCGTCCCCATCCTGCTCTACCATCGGTTTCACCCGACGATGCCTGGGTCCACAACGGTCACAACGCCAGTATTTGAAGAACAGCTCGCCTGGCTGGCCGAGCATCACTATGCAGTCGTGCGGCTCGGGTCAGTCGTCGATACTCTGCGCGGCAGCGGCCAACTTGAGCCGCAGTCCGTCGTCATCACCGTCGATGACGGGCGTCGGTCGCAATACACGGAGATGTTCCCGATCATTCAACGCTACCAGGTGCCCGTTACGCTCTTTGTCTATACTGACGCCATTTCGTATGAGCCCGACGCTCTCACTTTGGAGGAGATCGGGGTAATGCTGAAATCCGGCCTCGTCGATGTGCAGTCGCACACCTGTTCGCACCCGTTTTTCGAAAAGGAGCGCGCGCGCCGAAGCCCTCCTGACTATGAGTCCTTCGTGGCTACCGAGCTGACGAAATCAAAAAAGACGCTCGAAGATCGCCTCGGCCGCCCGGTCGACCTGTTGGCCTGGCCCTATGGAGTCTTCGACAGCGCTCTGGAACGGGCGGCGGCGCGCGCCGGCTACGTCGCCGCTTTTTCGGTCGAGGATCGTCTCGCCCGCGTCGGAGAGGACCTTTTTTCCTTGCCGCGGGTCGTCGTATCGGAGCAGGCTCGCGGCGCAAGGTTCGCGGCGTTGTTGCAGCCCGGCGCCAGAACAGACCCTGTAGACCCCGAGGTACGGACCGTCAGCTGCGGACCCCGACCGGGCGATACGGAAATTCGCTGACACCGCCGCCTGGCCTGCACGATGGTGGCGCCGAAATCCCGCCAACTGCGCGCTGGGCCGGGCGAGGGAATTGCCGGGTGCATGACGATTGTTGGCTGAAACGATCAACCGTCCTGCAGCGATCCACAAGCCCGCGCGTTTCGGCCGATTTCTTCGCCTCTATCCATAATGACAACACCCGCTTAGATCACGATGATTGAGAGCGGATTCTCACTTTGGACCCGGCGTCAATCCTCAACGTTCAAATAAGTCGGTAGTGCGAGCCGACCCGCTGAGTGCATCGTTAAGCTGCCGCTCGATCGAATCGCACCAGCGACAACCCGCGAAGCGCTCCATCACGCGCCTTTCATGTGCTGTACGCCAATTTTGGACCCAGCTTGCGAGCATGGCCGAGAATGCCGGCCGCGCAAACCTGTCTTCGCTTCTGCGCAGCCTCTCTAAACCGACCGAATGAAATGCCGTTGTTGCCATGGTTCGTCTCCTTTCCTGGATATGACGGAACCCTGGTCGTTTCACTCCGAGCTATAAGTACCGCGGCTCGGGGCGCGTCGCCCCTGCCCCCAGCACGATTGCCTTGTGTCAAAACCGCGGCTGCCTAAGCGTGCCGATTCCCGGTTCGTCCGATCGGGATCTTCCCGTAAGCGATTCGACTTCGCTCTTAATATAGTGTGCAAATGCGAAATGAGCTATGTGCGATGCACAATCTAGCTATGCGGAAAGCTTGCGGCTTCCCCAACAAGTCTTTAATCTTCCGCCGATTTCGGCTGTTGTCCTACAGGTTCTATGTTCGAAAGCCTCTACCAGTCCTTTCAAGAATCGGCCGATCCATCGAAGACGGCGGAACGGATCGCGCGTCTGCGGGCCGAACTCGATCGCCTGGGGCTCGATGGATTCCTGGTTCCCAGGGCCGATCGGCAGCAAAATGAATATGTCCCGGACTCGGAAGAGCGGCTGGCCTGGCTGACGGGATTTACCGGTTCAGCCGGACTTGCTTTGATCTTGAAGACGCGCGCAGTCATTTTCGTCGATGGGCGCTATACGCTGCAAATCCGTGAACAGGTCGATCTGTCGGTCATCGAACCCGTGCCGCTCGCCGACACGAGTCCAGAAAAATGGCTCGAACAGAAACTGACTTCGGGCGTCAAAATCGGCTACGATCCTTGGCTGCATACAGCGGGTCAAATCGAACGCTTCGAAAAGGCGCTGGCCAGCGTTAGCTCGGCACTGGTCGGCGTCGAGGTAAATCCCATCGATGCTCTATGGACGGACCGCCCCTCTCCACCGCATGGGCCCGTCAGCCGGCAGCCGCCTCGGCTTGCGGGAGAGACCGCAGCCAAAAAACTCGGCCGCATCGTGAAGGCGCTCGGCAAGAATGACGCGGTTTTGGTCAGTGATCCGCATTCGGTCGCCTGGACATTCAACATCCGCGGCAAGGACGTGGCGCATACGCCGCTGCCGCTCGGCTTCGCGCTGATCGCGCGAGAGAGCCAACCCAAGCTCTATATCGAAGCGAGCAAAGTGCCGCCCGACGTCCACGCTTATCTCGTCAAGCTTGCTGTCATTACCGATCCGGCACGGCTTGCCACGGATATCGGGGTTTCGGGCAAGGCCGGCAAACAGATTCTGTTCGACATGGCGACCGCGCCGGTGAAACTCACCCGCGCGCTGGAGACTGCCGGCGGCAAGGCGGTCATTGCCCAAGACCCCATCGCCTTAATGAAAGCGTGCAAGAACGCCGCCGAACTCGCAGGTGCATGCCAAGCCCAATTGCGCGACGGCATCGCCTTGGTGCGCTTTCTCCATTGGTTCGATTTGGAGGCGCGCAAAGGCAAACTCACGGAAATCGATGCGGCCGAAGCACTCGAAACTTTTCGCCGCGAGTCGCATAAACTGAAGGATGTTTCCTTCCCGACGATTTCGGCGGCGGGTCCGCATTCCGCCATTCCGCATTATCGCGTCACCGTGAAGACCAACAGGCGAATCGGAAGAGGAATTTTCCTGATCGATTCCGGCGGCCAGTATCAGGACGGCACGACCGACGTCACCCGCACGATCGCCGTCGGCCGGCCTTCGAGCGAAATGCGCGATCGCTTCACTCGTGTATTGAAAGGCCATATTGCGATCTGCCGTGCCGTTTTTCCGCGCGGCACGTCGGGTGGCCAGATCGATGCTTTAGCCCGCCTGGCACTGTGGCGCGCCGGCCTCGATTTCGACCATGGCACCGGACATGGCGTCGGCTCTTATCTCTCGGTCCATGAAGGGCCGCAGCGTATCGCCAAGATCGGGACAGTGCCGCTCGAACCCGGCATGATCATTTCGAACGAGCCCGGCTATTACAAGGCCGGTCATTTCGGCATAAGGATCGAAAATCTCATCGTGGTGGAGCCGCGGGAGATTGCCGGCGCCGAGCGCGACATGTTCGGCTTCGAGACGATTACGCTCGCCCCAATCGATCGCGCTCTGATCGAGCCGAAACTTCTCGACGCGGAAGAAATCGCCTGGCTCAATGCCTATCACGCGCGCGTCCGCAAAGCGATCTCACCCTGTGTCGAACCCGAAGTCCGAAAATGGCTGAAGACGGCGACGAGAGCGATCGTGTAGAGCCGTCGCAGGCGCGCATTCCGCCCGTTGCTAATTGCTCGCGCGAAGGCGATGTGCCTTATGGAAGTGGAAAAGCTTCCGATTGCAATCTACGCGACACTACGCTGCCGACCTTCGCATAACATCTTCTCGACTTCTGCTGCCGGCCGCGGTGGATTGAACAGGTAGCCTTGCACTTGATTGCAACCTTCCGCGCGCAGCAGCGCCAGTTGCTCGTTTGTCTCGACTCCTTCGGCGGTCGTCGCGATTCCCAAGCTTTTGCCGAGACCCGTGACGGCGCGGACAATGGCCATGGAGTCGCCACGCGAAGCGAGCTCATGGACAAAGGACTGGTCGATCTTGATCTTGTCAAACGGGAAGCTGCGCAGATAGCTCAGCGAAGAATAGCCGGTGCCGAAGTCGTCCATCGAGATCCGCACACCGAATTCGCGAAGCTTATGCAAGACTGCAAGGGTCGCCTCGCTATCCTGCAAGAGGACGGACTCCGTGATCTCGAGCTCCAACCGATCGGCGGCCAAGCCAGACGCTGACAGAGCTGCGATGATCGAGGGCACGAGGTTGCGGTTCTTGAACTGTACCGGAGACAGATTAACCGCGACACTGACATCCTGCGGCCAGTTGGCCGCGTCCATACAGGCTTTTCGCAGCACCCAGTCCCCGATCGGGACGATCAAGCCGGTCTCTTCTGCGAGCGGAATGAAGTTTGTCGGCTGAATGATCCCGCGAAGCGGATGACTCCAGCGCACCAGCGCTTCGAAACAGACGATCCGATCGGCCTCGAGATCGTGGATCGGCTGGTAATAGACCTCGAATTCACCGCGCAACAAAGCGGCGCGCAGATCAAGCATCAGCAACCGTCGCGCCTGGGCGCGGGCGTCCATCCCAGGTTCGAAGAACCGATAGGTACCGCGGCCATCTGCTTTGGCCCGGTACATCGCCATGTCCGCATGCTTCAGCAGTTGATCAGGGTCGCTTCCATCGTCGGGCGCAACCGAAATGCCAATGCTCGTTCCTATGATGACCTGGTTCCCTTGGATATCGTAGGGAGCTCCCACGACTTCGACGATGCGGCTCGCAAGTGCTGAAGCGTCCGATACCTGCGCCTCGTTGCCCACTTGCACTATGGCAAACTCGTCGCCGCCCAGTCTGGCCACCGTGTCGCTTTCGCGAGCGCACGCGCTCAGGCGGCGAGCCACTTCTTTCAGCAGATCATCACCAACGGGATGACCTAGAGAGTCATTGACGTCCTTGAAGTAATCTAGATCGATGCAGAGCACGGCAACCCGCTCGTCACGCGTCACACGATGCAGCGCATGCTCGAGCTGTTCACGGAACAATGTACGGTTTGGCAGATTGGTCAAGGCATCGTGGCGCGCCATGTGCCAGATTTGCGCCTGAGCTTGCAGCCCTTCGGAAATGTCCTCGAAGGTAGATACCCAGCCGCCTCCTTGCATAGGGTTATCCGCCACCCGGAACGTGCGCCGGGACGAAGCCGAAAATATCTTGATGGAATTTTTGCCGACACGCGCATCCGCGATCGCGTGCGCGAACAATTCCTCCGGCTCATCAGCAAATTTTCCCCGTGATTTCCGGAGCTTGAGCAGGTCGAGCAAGGACCGGCCTTTGAGCGATACCGCCGACAAACCCATCATCTTGGTGAAGCGTTCGTTGAACAGCATGACGCAGCCGTTTGCATCATACATGCAAAGCCCCTGCGACATGTTCTCGAGGGCTGCGTCGAGCAGGATTTTCTGCTGCCGAAGTTTCTCTTTCGATTGGCGGTCGCTCAATGCCGCAACGAGGCACATGCCGAGAATCATTACCGCTGTTCCGGCAACGACAAGAGAAAGAGCGCCGGGCGATAAAGAGGTTGCATCGAGGATGCGCGCCGGATCGGGCGCAAATTGCACAGCGCCCATGGCCGTGAAGTGCAGAGTGACGACCGCGAGCGCAAGCAGACTGGCCGCGAGCAACGTGCCTCCCAAGTCGGTACGCCTTGCTGCAACGAGAAGCGCCAGGCTCCCAAACAAGATGCCGAGGGCGACAGCAGCCGCGACAAGATCTGCCGACCAGGTGATGCGGCCCGGCACGTCCAGCGCAAGCATCCCGGTGAAATGCATCGCCGCAACGCCGAGGCCGACGACAGCGCCGCCAAGGGCAGCAGTCCAAACGGCAAAATTGAGCCCGGCTATGGCGAACCCTGCGCCGGTAATCATCACGGCGATAAACAGGGACAGGATCGTCAGGATGGGATCGTAGCCGCTGCCAACGCCGGGACTATAGGCGAGCATTGCGATGAAATGCGTCGCCCAGATGCCATAGCCCGCCGCGGCTCCGTCCAAGCACTTCCAAATCAAACGCTCGCGTCCTGTTGTCGCCTGGGCGCGGTGGAAGAGGCTGATAGCGACAGCGCTCGCCAAGAAGCAAACGACGCCGGCGAGAGCAACCAGCCGCCAATCGTGTTCAACCGTCAGGCAGGTGAAGACTTGAAACATGTGGGAGGTCTTCTGGTGCAAATTTTGGATTTGCGTAGTATTGGTTGCAATTGTTAACGAACTCACTTGCGCAAACATTCAAATTTCGCATGCGAAGACGATTTGGTTGCTAGCGGAGAGTGTGCAAGTCCATCGGCGATCACGAAGGCGTCGAGGTCGGACAATTTTGGATGGCATTGCGCAATTGTCCGTGCGGCATGTAGATCGTCGACCGGATGGGGCGTGTTGCAACAGGAGGGAATTTGCAAATGCAACAGCGTCAACTCGGCACGGCTGGGCCGCGCGTTTCGGCCCTCGGTCTCGGCTGCATGGGCATGTCGGGCATGTACGGCCCGGCCGACCGGGTGGAGAGCATTGCGACCATTCACGCCGCGTTCGAGGCTGGAATTACTCTGCTCGATACCGGAGATTTCTATGGCATGGGCCATAATGAGATGCTGATCGGCGAGGCATTGAAAGGGGCGAAGCGGGACGGTGCGCTTATCAGCGTCAAATTCGGCGCGCTGCGCGATCCTGCCGGCGGCTGGGTGGGCTATGACGCGAGACCCGCGGCGGTGAAGAATTTTCTGGCCTATTCGCTGCAGCGGCTCGGCGTCGACCATATCGACATCTACCGTCCAGCCCGCCTCGATCCGAGGGTGCCGATCGAAGAAACGATCGGCGCGATCGCCGAACTGGTCAAGGCCGGCTATGTCCGCTATATCGGCCTTTCCGAAGTCGGCTCCGAGACCATTAGAAGGGCGGCTGCCGTGCATCCGATCAGCGACCTTCAGATCGAATATTCGCTGATCTCGCGCGGCATCGAGGACGGGATATTGGCGACCTGCCGCGAGCTCGGCATCGGCGTCACCGCTTATGGCGTATTATCGCGTGGTCTGATCAGTGGGCATTGGCGCAAAGGGGCCACCGGCCCCGGCGATTGGCGTACACATAGTCCTCGCTTCCAGGCCGAGAATGTCGACGTGAACCTCGCGCTTGTCGAAGCGTTGCGCAAGATTGCCGAGGCCAAGGGCGTGACGATCGCCCAGATCGCCATCGCCTGGGTGACAGCAAAGGGCGAGGACATCGTGCCGCTCGTCGGTGCGCGGCGGCGCGACCGGCTCGCCGAAGCGCTCGGTGCGCTCACCGTCGCGCTGACATCCGAGGATCTGGCGGAGATCGAACGAGCGGTGCCAAAAGGCGCTGCGGCCGGCGATCGTTACCACCCTGCCCAAATGGCGCAACTCGACAGCGAAAAGGCGCATCGCGGTTGAGGGCGTTGCCATCGTTGCCGGCACGCCGCGCGGCTCCAGGAGAGGGCGTGCGAGGCCGAAAACACCGGCCGTAAGTTCGGAGCACGGCGCGTCCGTTGCCGCGGGCGCAAGGGCAAGTCTGTCCACATAGCAAAGATTTAGCGCAAGCGCGATAGCAGTCGCACATAGGCGAGCGTTTGACGTTCACTTTCGAATGTCGCGAGGCCTTGCGCCTCGAACGGCGCCCGCACGTTGCTATGCGGGCTATAGATCAGAACCGGCTTACGATGCTGCGCGATCGCCTTTACGCAGGCGGTGGCATAGGCGTCAAAGTCGTAACCATGGCCCACGGAGACGAGGCCGAACGTCACCACATCGACGCCCGGATCGGTCAGCGCAATGTCGAGAGCCGCCGGAACGAGCTGCGGATTGCTGCGCAGCATAGCGGTCAGATCGATCGGATTTCGATTGAGGGAGAATGCCGGCAATTCCTGCGCAAGACGCGCACACGCATCATCCGAGAGGTTCGCCATGGCGAGACCGAGTCGCGCTGCCGCATCGGCTGCCAGCACGCACGAGGCGCCTGAATTGCTCATCAGAACGAGCCGAGGCTTCGCGGGAATCCTGAACGTTGATGACGCGACGTAACAGGCTTTTTCGACAAGATCGCCGAGATCCTCGGCGACGATCGCACCAAGCGATTCGAGAAATTCCGGTGAGACACCCTCGTTGAGCAGCCCTCCGGTATGGAGCGATGCCGAGCGGCGGCCGTGCTCCGACAGGCCGGACGGAACGGCGATCACACATATTCCGGCCGCAACGGCAGCTTCGATCGCCGCGGCCAACAGATCGCGATTGCTGGCATGCTCCATATAGAGAAGCGCGATACGTTGGCTTTTGTCCTGAGTGATTTCGAGCAGAAAATCGGCGACGGACAAATCGGCCTGATTGCCAGTCGCACAGACGTAGCGGACACCGTGGCCGCGCGCCCGCAATTCCGAAAAAACGGCAACCCCGAAAGCGCCGCTTTGCGATATGACGGCGATCGGCCCATCGCATTGCGCGGTATCGACGATAGACGAGGCGAACGTTAACGGGACCGCTTGCGCGAAATTGACGATACCGATCGAATTCGGGCCGACGAGGCGCATGCCGAAACTCCGCGCGCGGGTGACGAGGCCGTCCTGCTTGGCGCGCCCCTCGAGACCAATTTCGGCAAATCCGGAAGAAAAAATGACCGCGCCTTTGACACCGGCGCGGCCGCATTGATCGAGCGCATCCGACACAGAATCCGCCGGGACCGCTATTACGGCCACGTCGGCACGGCCTGCCGCGTCGGCGATGTTCGGATAGGCTTTCAGCCCCTGAATCGTCGCCCGATTTGGATTGACGGGAATGATGTCGCCTTTGAACCCGGCGCGCAGCAAAAGTTGAATCGGCCGCCCGCCGATCTTGTCGGCCTGTTCGGAAGCGCCGATGACGGCGACGCCTTTCGGATTCAGAATGCTGGCGACGCCGTTGCCGCGTTGATCGCGCTCCGTGATCTCCGCCATCGCCTAGACCCGATCCTGGTTCGGTGAGTCCGCGGCAATTTCCTGACGCAAGGCCATTTTGCTGATCTTGCCTGTCGAGGTCAGCGGCAGCTCCTTGCGTAAATGGATGACCGACGGCCTTTTGTAAGCAGCCAATCTGTCCGCGACGAAAGCTGAGAGTTCATCCGCATCGAGAACTTGGCCGATGCGCGGCTGCACGAAGGCGAGGACTTCCTCGTTGCCGGGAACGGTTCTACCCAGCACCGCGGCCGCCTCGACCGCAGGATGCGCGCAGAGCGCCGTCTCGACTTCCAAGGGATAGACGTTGAAGCCCGAACGAATGATCAATTCCTTGATGCGTCCGACGACCTTGAGGTGGCCATCGGCCAGGACTTGCGCCAGATCGCCGGTATCGAGCCAACCGTCCCGATCGATGACGGCCGCCGTTGCCGCGCGATCGCGGAAATAGCCGAGCATGACATTCGGCCCCCGCACGTGCAAAATCCCGGTTTCGCCAGCCCGCAGGCGGGTGCCGCTCGCCGGATCGCGGATTTCGACGCTGACACCCGGCAGCGGCCGGCCGGCGGAAAGATCGCTGCGAGGCTCGTCGATGCGCGAGCGCGAAACAGTCGGCGCGGCTTCGGTCAACCCGTAGCCGTTGGAGAGCTTGAGGCCGAGCAGATTCTCGTAGGCGAGTTTGTGGCCAGCGTCGGTCGGGGCAGCACCGACGACGGCGAGGCGAAGCCGGTTCGGCCGCAGAGCCACACCCTTGCCGGTGCAATATTCGAGGAGCCGCGCATACATCGTCGGCACGCCGAGGAAGGCGGTCAATCCGCCATCGCGGATCAAGTGCACCGCATGTTCGGCGGCGAATCTCGCCACAGGAAACAGCGTCGCGCCGGCGGCCAACGCGCTCATCGCGACACTCATCAGACCATAGGCATGCGACATCGGCAGCGCCGCATAAATCCTGTCGCCCGGAACGAACCACTTTTGCATGGCGCCGGCCCGCATGATGAAGCCGATATTGCCATGCGTCAGCATCACGCCTTTCGGCTTTCCCGTGCTTCCCGATGTATAGATCAGCAACGCTACGTCTTCGGCTTTTTCGTCATTCTCGCAATAGGCTGAGACAGGCTGAGCCTCGCTGCGGTCGACGACGGCAAAACCGGGCAGCGGGAACGCGTCGTCACGAGATGCCGTGCGGCCCTCGGCGTGGTCCGCTGCAGCTTTGGAATGATCGATTTCAAAAAATACCAGGTGCGGATCGCAATGTGCGAGGATCGCGTCGATCTCGCCATTCGACAAGCGCGCATTGAGCGGCACGGCCCAGGCTTTCACCTTGATGATCGCGAGGATGAGACCAATAACGGCCCAGCAATTTTCGAATATGACGGGGACGCGGTCTCCAGGCAGAACGCCGCGGTCTTTCAAATCCTCGGCGGCCCGCACGACCAGCCGCATGAGCTCGCCATATGTGATTAGCGTGCCGTCCTCGGCCTCGATCGCCACCGTATCGGGCGCGCGCTGCGCAACCGCCGCGATCAGTTCGAGGGCGGACTCCCCAAAAGGGGCCAAGGGCTCTGCCTCGGCGATCACTTTCTCAATTCCTTGTCTCTTGCGTCAGTCGTGCGGATGTCTTCGCGCAGCGCACGCCAGTCGCCGTCGCTGAGCTCTCGCAAATGCGTGAACGAAGCACCATTCTGCAGGTGACCGGCACCATCGATGGCAATCGATTGGCCGGTCAGCCATTCGACTTCATCGGCCATGAGGAAGGCCGCGAGGCTTTGTAGCTCCGACATGCGACCGAGCCGGTTCATTGGATTGACTGCGCTCGAATCGATCCATTTTTCTTTTGGCGAGAGACGCGCATTGGCGCCTTCGGTCGGAAAGACGCCGGGCGCAATGGCGTTGAGCCTTATGCCATAATGCCCCCATTCGATGGCCAAGGATCGCGTCATCGTATCAATGCCGGCTTTCGACATAGCGGAGGGCACGACATAGGGCGCACCAGTGGCGACCCAGGTCACAATGATCGAAATGACACTGCCTTTGCGCCTTTCGGAAATCCACCGTTTTCCGACGGCTTGGGTGACAAAAAATGTGCCGCGAAAGACGATATCTGAAATTGATTCGAAGCCGCGCCGGGAAATATCTTCAGTGCGGCAAACGAAGTTCCCGGCAGCATTGTTGACGAGGCCGTCGAGCGGACCAAATTCGGCCCAGACTTTCTCGACCATATTTTGTACGGCGTCGTAATCGCGAATATCGAGCGTATGCGTGAAAACCTTGCGGCCATATTTGTTCTGCAGCTCATGCGCGACCGATTCGAGGAGCACATTGCGGCGCCCGCAAATCGCCACTTCGGCGCCGAGGTCGAGATATTTTTCGACGATTTCGCGACCCAGGCCCGAACCGCCGCCGGTGACAAGAAACTTTTTACCGTCGAACAGACCTTCTCGAAACACCCGAATGTTCCCCCCAAACACGTCCCTATGCGGCCGCGCCTAATGTAGCGGCCGTGGCGGCCTTCCCAATCGGCTGGGCGCAGTCTGCCGTTTCGGATCGCGGCGCGATCCGGGCACAACATTTTTTCGCCTCAGTCGCTTTGGTGAGGTTTCTTTCTTTACAACGTTGATATTTGCATGTCAAATGGATAGTCAAAAACAATTTGCAGTAAAAATGCTATGGTGAGGCGATGCTTAGCGTTTATAATGCTGAATGGCTCGAATTGTGTATCCGGTATATTCGGTATGCAAAATATACTTGTTATTCAGTTTGCAAATAGTTATAAGGCTCGAATCCGGCTGCGAGACCTGCAGCGGTTATGAAATGGCGTCTCCAAAGACGCTTCTCGGAATGACCGAAGAGCGATCCGCGAGACAGCCGCGACGGAAAGCATGAGTTTCGCTGCGAACTGGCGGAATCCGTCCAGCAAGACAAAACTGAAATCGAAATTTCCGGGAGGAGATATGTCGACGAAACCGCGGAAATATCCTTGGCTCGGCCGGATCGTGATGTCCGGCGTGGTGCTCTCAGCCGTGACCTTGGCTATCTCGGCACATGCCGACGACAATATCATGCGAATCGGCATCATAACCGACATGAGCGGCCAGTATTCCGATGGAAATGGCCCCGGCTCTGTCGCAGCCGCGCAAATGGCCGTCGATGATTTCGGTGGCACTCTTCTCGGTAAGCGCATCGAGGTGATTTCCGGCGACCATCAAAACAAGCCGGATATCGGCGCAGGGATCGTCCGCGAGTGGATCGACAACAGGAACGTCGATGTTATCGCCGAAGGCGTCAATTCGGCTGTAGCGCTCGCCATTCAAAACATCACGCGGGCGCGCAAGAAGGCGTTTCTCATCTCGGGATCTGGATCGTCCGTTCTGACCGGTGCCGAATGTTCGCCGACGAGCGTTCAATGGACCTATGATACCTACGCGTCGGCGAACACGACAGTCAAAGCCATGGTCGAACGCGGCTACAAGACGTGGTTTTTCCTGACTGCCGATTATGCTTTTGGTAAGGCCCTTGAAAAGGATGCCACGCGTGCTGTGATTGCGGCCGGTGGCAAGGTCTTGGGCGGCGTCAGTCACCCCTTCAATACGCAGGATTTTTCGTCCTATCTCTTGACCGCGCAGGATTCTGGAGCCCAAGTCCTCGCATTGGCCAACGCCGGCGCCGATCTGCGTAAAACGATCGCGCAGGTTGACGAGTTTCAGCTGCGAAAATCGGGAATGGAGGTCACGGCTCTGCAAGTGACCTTGACCGATGTTCCGGCGATGGGACTAAAAGTCGCTCAGGGCCTTATCTTCACCGATAGTTTCTATTGGGACTTGAACGACGAGACGCGGGCTTTCGCCAATCGCTTCTATGCCATCCGTCATGCGATGCCGACTTCCTATCAAGCCGGCGTCTATTCCGCCATTTCGCATTATTTGAAATCTGCAAAAGCAGCCAATAGTAGCGACCCGACAATTGTTGTGAACGAGATGCGCAAATTGCCCGTGAACGACTTCTTCACCAAGAACGGCAAGGTTCGCGAAGATGGCCGAATGGTGCACGACATGTATCTGATGCGTATTAAGAAGCCCGAGGATTCGAAGGGCGATTGGGACGTCTATGAACATATCGCCACGGTGCCGGGAGATCAGGCCTTCCGGCCTCTGTCCGAAGGGCATTGTCCTTATCTCGGCAATTGAGCAGCGCGCCTGAGCGAGTGGTCGAGAGCTGGCGCCCGGTGGCGCCCAGCGTCATTTCCCAGAGGCAATTTTGAACAAACCCAACGATGATTCAGCTGCGGCGACGGCAGCATCCATGCCGAACGAAATGTCGCGCGATCCGGGACTTCCGATCACGCCCGTTCTCAGTCTAGGTCGCAAGACGGAAAGGCGCGGCGGTGCTCGGGCGCGCGCCAAGGATCGCGACCCCGATGATCGCCAATTCATCAATTCCTTGTCGCGGGGCCTACAAGTTCTCGTGGCGATTTGCGATACGGCCGACGGCCTCGGCAATCAGGAAATCGCTGACCGGGTCACTTTGCCGGGACCGACGGTGTCGCGAATCACACATACTCTGACGGCGCTGGGCTATCTCGCCTATCTCGAGAAATCCGGCAAATATCGGGTCGGGAGCGGCGTCCTGCCATTTTGGCGCGGCTATCTCACCAGCATGCAGATCCTCGAGTTTGCTCGCAGTCATATGCGCGAATTCGCCATCAAAACCCGCAGCACCGTAGCGCTCGGCGACCGCGACCGCGCTCACATCGTGTATCTCGACGTCGAGCGCGAAGTCTCGACCATGCTGCTTTCCCAAGAAGTCGGCAGCAAAATGCCGCTCGAACGATCGGCCGCCGGCTGGGCTTGGCTCAGCGCGGCGCCGGAGGGTTTGCGCGTCGCCGCCTATTCGCAACTGGAAAAATGTGTCGGCAGCGGCGAATGGCCGTTTTGGCTCGCCAAAATCGAAGCGGCGCGCCGGGCTGTCGAACGGCGGAATTTTTGTGGCAACTTCGGTGACTGGATGCCTGAGATCAATGCTGTGGCAGCGCCGCTTGTCGCTCCCGACAGAACTCAGATCCTGACGATTTCATGCGGCGGTCCAGCCTTCGCCTTTGACGTCGATCGCATGGAAAACGACATCGGGCCAAGAATTGCCGCGCTCGTGCGCACCGTGCGGGCCGAGGCTATCGCACGCGGCATTTGGTAGGCGACATTAGATCACGATGATATTGGATTGAATCAATCCAATATCATCGTGATCGATTCTAATAATTTAGGGCGGGATGGGACGGAAAACCGGTATCCACTTTTCCTCATCCCGCTCTAGCCGACAACACCCGCCGCGAAAAGTTTGTCTTGTTCGGCTGTGGCGAGCCCCAACCAATCGACCAGAATTTCACGGCTATGTTCGCCGACCTGCGGTGGCGGGAGTCTGCAGTCAGCCGGCGTTTCCGAGAGTTTTGGCGGATAACCGACCGTCGGAATTTCGACGCCGTCGGAACGCTGAAACCAATGCACGAGTTGGCGCTCAATGATTTGCGGATCGGCAAATACCTGGTCGACCGAATTGATCGGTCCGGCAGGTACACCTTCGGCGACCAATGCCGCAATCAGATCTGTCGTTGCAAAACTGGCGACAAGCTTTTTAAACTCCGCTTCGATCGCGACACGATTGCGAAGGCGGTCTGCATTGGTCAGGAAGCGCGGATCAAATGCGAGCTCTGCCTTGCCCAGCGCTTTGCAAGCCGATTTGAACTGGCCGTCATTGCCGACGGCGATCACCAGCTTTCCATCGCGTGCGTCGAATGTCGTGTAAGGTACGACCGTGGCATGGCCGTTGCCGAGCGGCCGCGCGATGATGCCCGCAACGAGATAAGACATTGCATGGTTGGCGAGCATCGCCGCCTGCGTATCCAGCAAAGCGCAATCTATGTGCTGGCCCAGTCCCGTTTGCTTGGCATGGTGGAGGGCTGCCAGCGTCGCGGTTGCGGCATACATGCCGGTGAACAAATCGCAGATTGCGACGCCGGCTTTCGTCGGCTCGCCGCCGAGTGTGCCGTTGAGGCTCATGAATCCGCCCATTGCCTGGCCAATGAAATCATAGCCGCCGCGAGCGGCATAGGGGCCATCTTGGCCAAAGCCCGTAACCGAACAATAGACGAGGTTCGGCCGCGCGCCATGCAGCGAGGCATAATCGAGCCCATATTTTTTCAGACCGCCGACCTTGAAGTTCTCGACGAAAACATCGGCCTTCGAACAAAGCCGATGTATGAGCGCCGCACCATCGGGCTTGGCGAGGTCGATTGCGATCGACCGCTTGTTGCGATTGGCACAAAGATAATAGGCGCTCTCTCGCGATTGCGGGTTTTCGTCCCGGAAAGGAGGAAGAAAGGGCGGTCCCCAAGCGCGGGAATCATCGCCCTTGCCGATCGCTTCCACCTTGATCACATCGGCGCCGAAATCGCCGAGCATTTGCGTGCACCAGGGGCCAGCCAGGACCCGGCTCAGATCGAGAACCTTGATCCCGGCAAGGATATGTTTCGGCTTTTGATCGGCATCAGTTTCCAACATAGGCACCCTTTACGCCGCGCGTTTTGGCCGGCCATTTGATTGAAACAGCGGCCGAGTCGAAATCCATTGCCTTCGCCAGCCTCCTGGGTTATTTCATTTGATGAAATAGAACTTCATTATTTAAGCGGGAAACGGCTTCCTCGCAACGAAAGATTCTCGGAAAGTGCGAAAAATTCGCAAGTGCGAAACCGGTTTCGCTGCGGCGTTCCGGTTGGAGGCGCAAAAATGCCGTCGTTCAAACCCGTCATCGCGCTGACCCGCGGCCTCGAAATCCTGCGTGTGGTCAATCAAGAACGGCATGCCACGATAAAGGCGATCCATGCGCAGACCGGGCTCGACAAGGCGACGATCGTGCGCATGCTCGAGACGCTTGAGCATGAAGGCTATATCATGCGCGATCCTGATCAGGCGGTCTATTCGCCAACCGGTCGAACATTGGTTTTGAGCCAAGGTTATGACCACCACCTTTGGATCGGCCGCATAGCCGAACCGATCATGAATTCCTTTCGCACGCGAATCGGATGGCCCTCGGATGTCGCGATCTTCGATCGAGACGCGATGATCGTTGTCCAGACGACGCGTGATTCCGGGCCGCTTTCGATGAATCGGCGACCGGGTTTTCGCGCACCTATTCTCGCAACCTCGCTCGGCCTTGCCTATCTCGGATTCTGCGACCCGGCCGAACGCGAGCAAATCGTCGCGACGCTTGCCGAAATGCCCGGACAATGGAACGAACTTGCCCGCCATCCGCGCAAACTCAAGAGCTTGCTCGATGCGACGCGGACGCAGGGCTATGCGACCATGGATCCGGACTACTCCAGGCTCGAATATGGCGGCAATGTCTGGGCGCTCGGCGTTCCGGTAATGCAAGGTCGAGACATATATGCAACGATTAATGTGATGATGCTCGAAAGCGCCGTTTCGCACGAGGAGGCAATCAAGACGTTGCTTGGCCCCCTGCAGCAGACGGCGGCCGAACTCGCCAATGCGCTGGCAGCCGCCAACCGCGGCTGAAGCCAAATCGACAAACTCAACGGTGCAATTCTGCGCGGCCATTGTTGAGCACGATAATGTCGCGTTCGACGGCACGGGCACGGAACGAGATCGTCGCTCCTTCCCGCCAAATCTCGGTCCTGATCGTTTCGCCAGGATAGATGGGCGAGGAAAAACGCACGTCGAAACGCGACAGCGACCCAGGATCATCAGCGCAACACAATTTCAAGACCGCCCGCGCAGCGACGCCATAAGTGCAAAGTCCGTGCAAGATCGGCCGCTTGAACCCGGCCGCGGCCGCGACGCGCGGATCGGCGTGCAAGGGATTGTAATCGCCCGACAAACGATAGATGAGGGCGGCTTGCGGCAGGGTTGCGAGATCGAGATGAGCATCGGGCTCTCTTTCGGGCAGCGCATGCGGCTGCGGCACTGGTCCCGGGGGGCCGCCGAAATTGCCGTCGCCGCGCAAGACGGTCGTCGCACGCAAGGTCGCGAGCAACGTGCCGCTCGCCTTGTCGACAACGTCGCGCTCGGAAAACATGAGGCCGCCCTTGTCACCCTTGTCGACGATCTCGGTGATCCGCGTGCGGCCGATGACCCTGCCCGAAGCCGGCAGAGGCGCATGAAGCGTCAGCCCCTGCTCGCCATGCAGGATCTTGCGCCAATCGACGCCGGTGTCGGAATTCTTCAGCCAAAACCCCGGATAGCCGAGAACGACGGCCAGCGTCGGAAAGGCGACGAGGCCATCTTCGTAAACGAAGCGCAGGTCGTGCGCATCCATCGGGTCTGCGCCGCACCCCAACCCCAAAGCGTAAAGGATCGTATCGCGCGCGCCATATTCATGTTCGAGATCGGGAAACGGCCAAGCCTTCAATTTTTTGTAATCGATCGCCACGCAATTGCCCCTGCGACACTAATGCACAAAAATGAAAGCACATTTTGACTGTTCAAACAATCTTCCGAAAGGAAAGGCCCTTCCAACGACCGAAATAGGGTTTCGCTGCTTGAAATGTGGGAACGCCTGTGACAGGTTTTCGCCACCCGTACACAAAAATCATGGAAACAGAGGCGCGGCCGATTTCCCGTGCTATTGGGTCGCGAACATCGCGTCACGGACCCGCTCCGCTATTGGCAATGGAGGTGAAATTGCAGCAGAACTCGACGGCAGCCGATGACTATGGCGCGCTGATCCGCGAGAGCGCTTCATCTTTTGTCGAGAACTCCAAGACGATCGCGCGCGCCCGCGCGCAAATGAATGCGGCTCACGTCGACCGCGAGCATTGGCGCGAATTGGCCGATCTCGGCTGGCTCGCGCTGTCGGTGCCGGAATCGCTTGGTGGCGCCGGTCTCGGCATGAGCGAACTCGTCGCTCTGCTCGAAGAATTGGGCAAGGGCCTCGTGCCGGAGCCGATAACGCTTTGCGCGGTTTTGCCGGTGCGCGCGGCGTCGCATTGTGACGGCCCGGCGGCGGCGGCTTTGATCGGCGAGGTTATTTCCGGTGTGCGGCTCGTGAGTGTTGCCTGGCAAGGCAAGCCGCGGGCACTTTCAGCGGAAGAGACCGCCGTCCACGCGGCCAAACAAGGTGGCAATATTACACTCGACGGCACCGCTTCATTCGTCGCGGAAGCGCAATCGGCAGACGAGTTTCTCGTTGCCGCCCGAAGTGCCGAAGGCGTCGGCCTCTATCGGGTCGCGAAAGATCGAACCGGACTTACGATCACATCTTCCTCTGCTGCCGACGGCAGCCGTTTTGGACTCTTGCGCTTCGATGGCGTGACTGTGCCTGCCGATATGCAAATCGGCGGACCGGGCGAGGGCAGGCTGGCGCTCGATGCGGCGCTTGACGAAGCGCGTGTCGCTTTGTCCGCCGAGATGCTGGGCGGCGCCGAAACTCTGTTCCACCGCACATTGGACTATCTTCGCGTGCGCAAGCAATTCGGCCGAGCCATAGGCTCATTCCAGGCTTTGCAGCATCGGGCAGTCGACCTTTACGTCCAAATCGAATTGTCGCGCGCAGCGCTGCGCCGCGCGGCTCGGATCTTCGACGCGACGGCGGCGGCACCGAAAGAGGCCGAGGCCGAACGCGCCGCGGCGGCTTCCGCCTGCAAGGCACGTCTTTGCGAAGCGGCGCTCCACGTCGGGCGCGAGGCGGTGCAGCTGCACGGTGCAATCGGCTACACGGACGAACATGACGTCGGCCTGTTTCTCAATCACGCGCTCGTGCGGGCCGCGATGCTTGGCAATGCGCCGACGCACCGGCGCCGGTTCGGTCTTTTGACGGCGAAATTGCGCGCGGCGTGAGGAAATCCCATGCAGAAAACTTTGCAGGACAATTACGATACTTTGGACGATACGTCGTTTCGCCGCATGGTCAGCGAATTCGTCGAGGAGCTTTGTCCGCGCGAATTGCGGCATCAGCCGCGGCGGATGCGGCGCGCCGAAGTGCAAGGCTGGATTAATACGCTCGCGGCGCATGGTTGGATCGCACCCGCCTGGCCGAAAGACTATGGCGGCATGGGTCTCTCCGTCGCTAAACAGATCGCCTTTCATGAAGAATTCGATCGGCTTGGCGTGCCCCGCACGCCCGATATGGGCGCCGTTATGATCGGTCCGCTCCTCATAAAATACGGGACCGAGGAGCAGAAGGCCCGTTTCCTGCCGCCGATCGTCCAAGGCAAGATCGTGTGGTGCCAGGGTTATTCCGAGCCCAATGCAGGCTCCGATCTCGCGTCCCTCCGCACCGAGGCAATCGATGCGGGCGATCACTATGTCGTCAGTGGGCAAAAGGCTTGGACAACTTTGGCGCAGGACGCCGATTGGATTTTCCTCCTCGTCCGCACCGACAAGACGGCGAAGAAGCAAGCTGGTATCAGTTTCCTCGTCGCGGATTTGAATACGCCCGGCATTACCCGAAGGTCGATCCGAACGCTCTCGGGCGAAGAGGAGTTTTGCGAGACGTTTTTCGACGACGTCCGCGTTCCCAAGACGCAGCTCGTCGGTAAGGTCAATGATGGCTGGACAATGGCGAAAGCTTTGCTCGGCTTCGAACGTATTTTTCTGGGCAGCCCGAAATTGCCGCAAGTCGCGATGACGCGGCTCGACCTTCTCGCGGAAGCCACGGGCGCTTTGCACGACGAGCGCTTTCTCGATCGTTATTCGCAGCTGCATCTCGATCTCGCCGATTTGGCCGAGACCTATGCGCAATTCGTCGAAATCGTGAAAAGGGGCGAGACGCTCGGGCCGGACGTTTCGATTCTCAAACTGGTGGCGACCGCCACCTATCAAAAGATAACCGAACTTGCGCTCGAGACCGCGGCCGAGCAAGGCGTGCTGCGCGGCGAAGGCACTTATGGCAACGACAAGCTCGATGCGCTCTCGGCATTCTATCTGTCGCGGCCTTCGACAATCTACGGTGGCTCGAGCGAAGTGCAAAAAAACATATTGGCGAAGAACGTTCTCGATCTGCCGGATGCCTGAGTCTGCCGGACATTTCATCTGGTGAAATGGCATTTCGTAAACTTGACGATTTACGAGGTTAGTGGCAAGTTCCAAACTTGGTTCAGGAGGAGGACGCACATTGACCACGGGCATTTTGGCTTACGGGGCCTACATCCCTTGGCATCGCTTGCAGCGCAAAAGCATTGTCGATGCCCATCAATGGTTCAATCCCGGCCTCAAATCGCAGGGCAAGGGCGAAAGAGCCATGTGCAATTGGGACGAGGATACGGTCACGATGGCCGTCGAGGCCGCCCGCGATGCGCTCAACGGCACCGACCGCGCGACTATACACGGCGTGCGTCTAGCTTCGACCACGTTTCCTTTTCTCGATCGCCAACACGCGAGCCTTGTCGCCGAAGCCCTTGCTCTCGCCGAGACCACAGCAACAAGCGATACAGCCGCGAGCCAGCGCGCCGGCACTTCGGCGCTCATCGACGCGCTGGGCCAAGCCAAGACGACGCTCGTCCTCGCCTCGGAAAAGCGGCGTACCAAAGCCGCGAGCCCCGTGGAATTATCGAGCGGCGACGGCGCGGCGGCTTTTCTCATCGGCGACGGCGAGGTAATCGCCAAACTCATCGCGTCCAGCACGCGCACGGCCGATTTCGTCGATCATTTCCGTTCTATGGAAAATGTCTTCGACTACCAATGGGAAGAGCGCTGGATCCGCGACGCCGGCTTCATGACGCTGATGCCCGGCGTCATTGCCGACTGTCTCGCCGCCGCCGGCGCTGCCGCCAAAGATGTGACGGCATTCTGCTTTGCAACGCCGCTGCCGCGCGTTGCGGCTTCCGTCGCCAAAGCGGCAGGTCTCGCCGAAACGGTGCTCTGCGATCCGATCTATGCCAATTGCGGTGATACCGGCGTCGCCCATCCTTTGCTTTTGCTTGCCGCCGCTCTCGAACAGGCTAAGCCGGGTGACAAGATCCTCGTCGCCGGCTTCGGCCAGGGTGCAGACGCACTCTTGTTCGAAGTCACCGAGGCCATTGGCAAATTCAAGCCGCAGCTTGGCGTCCGGGGCCATCTTGCGCGGCGCAAGGCGGAAACCAATTACACGCGCTTTCTTGCTTTCAACGAAATCATCGAGCTCGAACGCGGCATGCGCGCCGAGTCAGACAAGCTTACGCCGCTTTCCGCCCTATGGCGCAATCGCGAGACGGTTACGCGCTTTCATGGCGGCCGCTGCTCGAAATGCGGGACTTTGCAATTCCCGCGTTCGGCCATTTGCGTCAACCCGAATTGCAATGCGCTGGGCACGCAAGAACCCTATTCTTTCGCCGAGACGACGGGGCGAGTC
The DNA here is from genome assembly GCA_052148755.1 of Beijerinckiaceae bacterium. Classification (GTDB taxonomy): domain Bacteria; phylum Pseudomonadota; class Alphaproteobacteria; order Rhizobiales; family Beijerinckiaceae; genus Methylovirgula. The sequence continues at coordinate 89,009 of JBKQHN010000069.1, forward strand.
AATTCCTATACCGCCGATCGATTAACCTATTCGCCTGACCCGCCGGCCTGCTACGGCATGATCCAATTCGAGGAAGGCGGCCGCTGGATGATGGATTTCACCGATGTCGAGGAATCCGAGCTTGAGGTCGGCAAGCCAATGCGGATGATGTTCCGCATCAAAGATGTCGACTCGCTGCGCGGGTTTCACCGCTATTTCTGGAAGGCCGCCCCGATCGTCAACGCGCCGCAGGAGAAATGATCATGCCCAGAGGTATCAAGGACAAAGTCGCCATTCTCGGCATGGGCTGTTCGAAATTCGGCGAGCGCTGGGACATGAATGCCGAAGATCTGATGATCGAGGCCTATACGGAAGCCGTGACCGATGCCGGCATCGAAACCAAACAGATCGACGCGGCCTGGCTCGCAACCGCAGTCGAGGAACAACACGTCGGCAAATCCGCGGTGCCGCTGGCGATTGCCTTGCGGCTGCCCTTCATTCCCGCAACCCGCGTCGAAAATTATTGTGCGAGCGGCACTGAAGCGTTCCGCGGTGCGGTCTATGCCGTGGCATCCGGCGGCGCCGATATAGCCTTAGCGCTGGGCGTCGAAAAACTGAAGGATACCGGCTACGGTGGCCTGCCGCAACGTGGCCGCGGCACCGTGAACAATATGACCTGGCCCAATCTCTCGGCGCCCGGTTCTTTTGCCCAGCTCGCTGCCGCCTATCGAACCAAACATGGCGCCGCGCCCGCCGACCTCAAACGTGCAATGGCGCATATTTCAGTCAAGAGCCATGACAACGGCGCGCGCAATCCGAAAGCGCATTTGCGCAATAAAATCACAATCGATACGGTGCTCAGCGCGCCGGTCATTGCCGAACCGCTCGGCCTTTACGATTGTTGCGGCGTCAGCGACGGTTCGGCTTGTGCGATCGTCACGACGCCGGAGATCGCCAAGAGCCTCGGCAAGCATGACCTGATCAGCGTCAAGGCGGTGCAGGTTGCCGCTTCGAACGGGCTCGAAGCCCAGCATAATTCCTGGGACGGCAGCTATTTCGCGACGACGCGGATTGCCTCCAAACGCGCCTATGAAGAAGCCGGCATCAAGAATCCGCGCCAAGACATAAATCTCATCGAGGTGCATGATTGCTTCTCGATAACCGAACTCGTGACGATGGAAGACCTCCATATTTCAGCCGAGGGCCGCGCCATATTCGACGTGCTCGACGGTTTTTACGATGCCGATGGATCGATCCCCTGCCAGATCGACGGCGGATTGAAGTGTTTCGGACATCCGATCGGCGCTTCTGGCCTGCGGATGATCTATGAAATGTACCTGCAAATGCAGGGAAGAGCCGGCGAACGCCAGCGCAAGAACCTGCCAAATCTCGGTCTCACGCATAATCTTGGCGGCTTTCCGCACCAGAATGTCTGCGCCATCTCGATCGTCGGGCGGTATGACGGCTGAGCCGCTCACAGGCGTGCGCGTCTCTCACGCCAAGCTTGCGCAAGCGCGTCGCGATGCGCCGGATCGGCGATGGCGATGAGCGCCTCGGCGCGCGCATCGATCGAACGATTGCGCAAAGAGGCCACACCATATTCGGTGACGACGTAATCAGCATCGGACCGCGACTGTGTCACGGGTCCCATGGTTTGCAGGACGATTCGGCTCTTGCCGCGCGCCGACGCGGGCAAAGCGATGATGGCCCGGCCATTATGAGAGAGACGCGCCCCGCGGTTGAAATCGCTCGATCCGCCTATGCCGCTTATTTGTTTTCCATTGATGAGCTCGCCGTTCACCTGACCGAAGAGATCGACCTCGACGGCCGAATTGATCGAGACGAACGAGTCGATCGCCGCGAGCTGGCGAATGTCATGCGTCACATCGCTCGCATAAAAGCAGCAAAGCGTCTCGCGCGACAAGTCTCGGACCGCCTCGCTACCGATCGCCATTCCGGTCTTAATCGGCGTCTTGACGTGTTTGTCCATGACGCCGAGACGAACGAGGTCGGCGACTTCATCGGTGATCATGCCCGTATGCATTTTGAGCCGGCGATGATGGCCGAGCTTGCGCAGGATCGCGGCAGGCAGGCGTCCGATGCCAATCTGGATCGTGTCGCCGTCTCGGACGAGGTCTGCAACGCGATCGGCGATCTGGTTCGATGCGTCATCCCCGGCTTCGCTTGGAGTCGACAGAAGCGGAGCTTCCCCTTCAACGAGACAAGTCGCCTGGGAAACCGGCAACGGATCTGCCGTATGGGTGAAAGGCAGCGCCGGGTTGACGATGACCGCGCATTGCCCGGCGTGCCGGGCGGCGGCTGCCGCGACATCGGCGTTCACGCCAAGCGAGAATGCGCCAGCCGATTGCGGCGGACAATGCAGAATAGCAAGATCGATCGGCCGGCTGCGCATATAAAAACCTAGTTCCGAATAATGCACCGGCGCAAAATCGAAGCGTCCCATCTCGAAACTATTGCGCGCACTCGGGGGGACGAAGGAAGAGCTCGCCCGCGCCTCATCATGCAACGATGCATAATCGAAATCGTTGATGCCCGGAATAAAGATTCCGAAGAACTCGACCCCTCTGGCGGACTCGGGATCGGCACGCAGGGCCGCACGAAAACCAAGCGATTCTGCCGGACCGGCATGAACGAAGACCCGCATGCCAGGCCGCAGCAGGCTCAGCAAGGCTGGAAAAGTGATCGGTTTTTGCGCCATGAAAGAGGTCCTCGTAGCATAATCGGAGCGGGAAGGTTATTTCACTCTACGAAATATCACTTCGAAATCTAGCCAGTGTCCTGGAACTCGTCTAGAGTGCTGCCGCATTCAAAAGCCGGGGCTAAATCGCCAGTTGACCTATTCCGCAACTGCCTTCGGAGGATCGGTGAAGAAGAACGGGGAGGCCGCATGACTTTGGACATCGGATATTTGCGAAATTGGATCGGCCGCGAAATTGTCGAAACCGATCTTGCGACGGCCGATCCGGTGCGACGCTTTGCGGCTCTGCTCGATCGGGAAGACACGTTGCCGGAGCAGGGCCAGGATTTGCCGCCTCTGGCGCATTGGCTCTACTTCCTGCCGCATTACAAGCAGGCGGATCTCAAGTCGGATGGTCACGGCAAGCTTGGCGGTTGGCTGCCGCCTATCCCCTTGCCGCGGCGTATGTTCGGTGGTGCCCGCCTCACCTTTCATGCACCTTTGCGTGTCGGCGATGCGATGACGCGTCGCTCGAAGGTCATCAAACTCGATTTGAAGGAAGGACGCAGCGGGAAGCTCGTCTTCCTCACGCTGGAACAAGAGATTTCGACTCGGCACGGCGTCGCGATTACCGAACTGCTAGACATCGTCTATCGCGATGAAGCCAGACCTCGATCGGGTAGCAAGACAGAGCCGCCGGCTGCGCCGGCACTGGAAACCTTGCCGGTCGCGCAATGGTCGCGCGAAATCGATCCGCACCCGACATTGCTGTTTCGCTTTTCCGCTCTGACCTATAATGCCCACAGAATCCACTATGACGTGATCTACGCGAGAGACGTTGAAGGCTATCGCGACCTCGTCGTCCACGGGCCTTTGACCGCGACGCTTCTCGTCGATCTCCTGCACCGCAATGCGCCTAAAAAGCGAGTCAGGCAGTTCAACTTTCGTGGCCTCAGCCCGCTTTTTGCCGGCTCCAAATTCCTGGTCTGCGCGGGACCCTGGCAAGACAATGGGGCGATCGAATTATGGGCGCAAAATGCGGCCGGCGAGCGCACGACGGTCGCACAAATCGTCGTCGACGCGGCCACTGATACTTCAGGCGGTTGATCCCGCCGCGCATTGAACGAGAACAAGAGGTTTGCGATGCACGAATATGACGACCATGCCGAATTGCGCGAAGCTTTGCGCGATCTCTGCGCGCATTTTCCAAATGAATATTTCCGCAAGGTCGACGAGGCGCGCGGCTATCCGGTCGAATTCGTAGACGCCTTGACCAAAGCGGGGTGGCTCGCAGCGCTCATTCCGCAAGACTATGGCGGCTCAGGTCTCAGCCTGACCGCCGCATCGGTCATCATGGAAGAGATCAATCGCTGCGGCGGCAATTCCGGCGCCTGCCACGGGCAGATGTACAACATGGGCACGCTGCTCCGGCACGGCTCGGAAGCGCAGAAGCGGAAGTACCTGCCCCCGATCGCCGCGGGCGCGCTGCGCCTGCAGTCGATGGCGGTGACCGAACCCTCCGCCGGCACCGACACCACCGCGCTTACCACGACCGCGGTCCGGCAGGGCGATCGCTATGTCGTCAACGGCCAGAAGGTGTGGACTTCGCGCGTGCAGCACTCCGACCTCATGATCCTGCTCGCGCGCACCACGCCGCTCGCCGAGGTCAAGCGCAAGTCGGAGGGTATGTCGGTATTTTTAGTCGAGCTCGAAGAGGCGATCGGCAAGGGGCTTACC
>JBKQHN010000070.1:0-24599 GCA_052148755.1 Beijerinckiaceae bacterium
ATCGCCAGCTTTTCGAAACTCACGCCGACATAGGCCAGCGAAATGAGAACCGAAACGCTGATGCCGACATAGCCGAGGCTCGTCTTGATGGCGTTGCGGAAACCGAGATCCAATGACGTGTGCGGCAAATAGCTCGTGTCGAGCCAGCGGACGAACGTGCGCGTGATCGCGTAGCCGGCGGCAAAGATTGCCAGCGCCAAGCCGATGCTGGCGAGCGAGATCCTCACATCGTCGACCTTGAAACCGAAAAAGGCAGCGCGGAAATAGCTTGGCATATCCGCCGATTGCAGGCCCCAAGGCGCAAGAATCAGGAACAAGGCGATGATGAAGGCAATGACGCGGATAGCGCCGCCGATCAGAATGGAGAGCTGTTCGAGCGATCGCTGCGAAAGCCCGATGATCGCGGCGACATTGCGGCCGAACGGCGTGGACGGCCGGCAACCGGCCGCGACGCCGGCATCGACGAGACCGCTCGCCATCAACGCGATCGTCGCGACGCCCGTCACCCAGACGATCTGATCTGCCAGAAAGCCGGCGAAGACCAGAAAACCCGCCAAGGCCGAAATGATAATCGCGGCCGCGACACCCCAACACACTATTCTGATTGGCCCCGACCAGTCCGCCTGAGGCGCAACGAGCGGACCGAAAACATCTTCGTTGCCATGTTGCTTCGTTCCAAAGCGCCAAAGGCCCACACCGATGACGAGGCCGACAATGAGCGCTCCGATTCCGCGAATCGCCGTTTGCAACGCGGCCGAGGCACCGACCGTCTCGACGATGGCCTCGTCGATACGAGTGAACGTGACGACGACAGCGACAGCGACAGCCAGTCGCAGAACATATTCGCTCGCGTCATCGGACAACCGGATAATCCGCCAATTGGCATGTTCCGGCGACAACAGACCCCTGCCGATCCCCGCCGTCAGTGCGATCAGCCCAACACCCTCCGCAAGCGTTCGCGTCAATGTCTCCAATCTGGGATCGAGCAGATCAAAAACTTGCAGCAGGCCGCCGATTGCGAAGAGCGCCGCGAGCGGCAGGCTCACAACCACGAAAGTGATCCACCAGGCAGCGACAAACTTGTTCAGCGGCGTAGGTTCGCTGATCGAGCGCTCGCGCGAGCGTACCCATCGCGCCATCGCGGACAACGGCCAGCAGAGAATGACCACCAGTGCGAGAAGGCCGGTGAAGGCCGGCAGCCGCCAGCCGGCGAGTTTGCCGCCGACGCTTTCAGCCAAGTCGAGAATGAGATTGCGCGCCAACTGGATGTCGCGAGGCGATTCGACTGCAATGCGATACCAGAAGTCCGGGCTGACAAGACTTGGGCTGCGTTCAAACAGCGAACGCGTGAAGAGCGCCCGCCGGCGCGCGCTGATTTGCGTTGTGCCCTGCTCTATTTGAACCGCCAAAAGATTGCCGCGCTTCAGCAGAGCATCGATTGCATCATGCGTCTTTTGCTGTTCGGCGCGATCGGCGGTAACCTGCGGGTCTTCAGGCGGCGCCTTTGCATCGGGGAGTGCACCGAGCTGTTCGAGGCGCGTATTGACTGCTGCAAGTCGCGGCGTGAGGCGTCCGATGACTTTATCGACGTCGACGCCGAGGGGTGTCAATTGATCGCGCAGACTCTGCAGGTCCTGGTCGGTCAGATCATGTCCCTGCAGGGTCGAATCGATGCGCTGGAGATTCGCCGCGATCTCATCGAGTTTGCGTGCTTCGACATCCTCCGGCACCTGCGCATGCGCCACTGCAATTGCGGCAAACAGAATCAGGCCGCAGACGAACAGCCATTTCAGCGTTTTGGCGAGGCGAGAGAGAAGACAGTTGTGCAGGGGCAGTTGCTCCGACATGCCGATTGGTGCCGAGATCATCATGATTGCTCGATCGTTCATTGCGGCGGCGGATATGAATGCGTAATGCCGCGGAAATCTTTTGCTTCGTAACCAGTCTCGTCGCCGCTCAGGGCATTCCATCCGATCGGCACTTTGCCGAAACCGCCGGGAATGTCGAGAACGTAATGCGGCTGGCAGAGCCCGGAAAGGCGGCCATGCAAGGCGCGCATGAGCTTGCGGCCCTCCTCGATCGACACGCGGAAGTGTCCCGTACCGCGGGCGAGATCGGGATGATGCAGATAATAGGGCTTGATGCGCATTTCGACAAAGCCGCGCATCAGGCTCGCGAGGGTCTCGACGTTGTCGTTGACGCCGCGCAGCAGCACGCTTTGGCTGAGCATGGGTATGCCGGCGTCGACAAGCCTGTCGCAGGCGGCGCGCGCCTGGGGCGTGAATTCGCGCGGGTGATTGGCATGGAGAACGACGTAAAGCGTCTTTCCGGATGTGCCGAGTGCCGCGACCAGTTCCTCATTTATAAGTGCCGGTTCGACGACCGGCACGCGGCTGTGGATCCTGATGATCCGCACATGCGCGATCGACTGGAGCCTGGCAAAGACGTCGCGCAAACGTCGCGCCGACAGGACCAGCGGGTCGCCGCCCGTCAGGATCACTTCCCATATTTCGCCATGATCGGCGATATAGGCGACGGCCCGGTCTAGCGCCGCCGCCGACAAATGCGTCGGACTTGCGGGACCGACGACCTCGCGGCGAAAGCAAAAGCGGCAATAGACCGGACATATGTGCAGAAGTTTCAGCAGGACACGGTCGGGATAGCGGTGCACGATGCCTTCGATCGGACTTGCCATCTCGTCGCCGATCGGATCGACGCGCTCTTCCGGCAGCACTGAAAGTTCGGCCGGATCCGGAATGAATTGGCGGGCAATCGGATCGCGGGGATCGCGGGGATCGATGAGACCGGCCATGCTTGCGCTGACACCGATCGCATAGGTTTGCGCGACATTGGCGATCTTGTCGCGCTGTTCGGCGTCCACGAGTCCCGCCGCGACGAGTGCGTCTGCGCTTGCAAGCGGTGCGGGATAGGCCTTGCTCATCTTCGGGTTCCGACAGCTGCGACCGGCGTCCAAATCACCTGTTCGATCCGCGCGGCGCCGCAGGCCAGCATGACGAGGCGGTCGAAACCCAGCGCAATGCCGCAGGATTGCGGCATCATCGTCAAGGCTTCCAGGAAATCCTCGTCGATTGGGTAGGACTCGCCATAAATCCTTTCGCGCTCCGCCATCGCCGCCTCGAAGCGCCGGCGCTGCTCTTGCGCATCGTCCAATTCTCCAAAGCCGTTGGCGATTTCGACACCGCAGATGTAGAGTTCAAACCGTTCGGCAAACCGGCGGTCTGGCTTCAGCCGCGCCAGCGCCGCCTCACTGGCCGGGTAATCGACGAGAAGGGTCGGCCGGCCGTGGCCAAGCGCGGGTTCGACCTTGGCCGACAGGATCTTGCTGAACAAGTCCGACCACGTGTCGTCGTTTGCGACCTTGAGACCAAGATTTTGAGCCGATGCTGCGAGCGCTGACCGGCCGAGGGCTTGATCCTCGAGCGTGGCGGCAAGGTCGATACCGGCATAAAGCGCGAAGGCTGCGCAAACCGTCAAAATCTCCGGTTTCCGAGTGATATCTGCGGTCGCCTCGCGAAATCGGAAGGTTTCGGCTCCGACCGCTCGGCCTGCGACGGCGAGGAGCTCCGTGCAATCCGCGAACAGCTGCTCGTAAGTCTCGCCGGCCCGATACCACTCGAGCATGGTGAATTCCGGGTGGTGCAGCGCCGAGCGCTCCCTGTTGCGAAACACATGCGTCAAGGTGAACAGCCGCGGCAGACCGGCGGCAAGCAGTTTCTTGGCCGCGAATTCCGGCGAAGCATGCAAGTATAGTGTTGAATTTTCACCGCTTGGAGAAATAAGCTCGGTCGCGAAGGCGCTGATATGCGTCTCGTTGCCAGGCGAGACCTGGAGCATGGCGGTGTCGACTTCGACGAAGCCCTTTTCGCCAAAGAACGACCTTACTGCGGCGGCGAGGCGGCTACGCTTTTCCAGAAATGGCCGGCGGTCCTCGAAGACATGCGGGTCCCACCAGGGAGAAGCTCTGCTCATTCAATCAATTTCGCTCAATTTCACTTGAAAAACGACCTCGAAGGCGGCTAGGCGAAGGCGCCGAGAGTTTTTGAGCGCCGAATTCGGTCCGAGCAAAGCGGCGGCGCGCGCCACACATTGCCGAAGGGCGGCATTTGGTGCGAAGAACACCCCGCACGTTCCATGGCTGTGGAGACCGCGAGCCCGTTTTGGTGCGAAATACAAAGGAATACCCGTGAAAGTCATCGCAAGTTCGATTCGCAAAGGCAATATTATCGAAAGAGAGGACGGGCAGCTCTATGTCGTTCTGACCGCGGAGAGTTTCCATCCCGGCAAAGGCACGCCGACGACGCAGATCGACATGCGCCGGCTGTCCGATGGCGTCAAGACGACGGACCGTTACAAGACGACCGAACAGGTCGAGCGCGCCTTCGTCGAGGATTCGAACTTCAATTACCTCTATCAGGACGCTGACGGCTATACGTTCATGAACGCCGAGACCTATGAACAAGTGATCGTGCCGCCCGACGTGATTGGCGATCAGGCCGTCTATTTGCAAGAGGGCATGGCCTGCATCGTCTCCTTGTTCAATGGGATACCAGTCGGCATTCAGCTGCCGGCCCGCGTGACGCTCGAAATCGTCGATACGGAGCCGGCGATGAAAGGCCAGACCGCCTCGTCCTCGTATAAGCCGGCGAAGCTTTCCAACGGCACGCGCATCATGGTCCCGCCGCATATCCAGACAGGCACGAGAGTCGTCGTGCAGACCGAAGACGGGAGCTATGTCGAGCGCGCCAAGGATTGAGCACTCGGCTCGGCTAATTTAAACAGCCGCGCGCGACCCTCTCCCTGTGGGAGAGGGTTCGCCAACGATCGCTTCAATTGTTTCAGGCCGGGCGCTGATCAAGCCGGCGGCTCCTCGTGCAATTTTGCTGCGAGTCGCGCGAGCAGAAGGCGAATGTTTTCGTCATCTTGCCCCGGCACCGTAAAAACATTGCACAGCCGGCTTCTCAGTTGCGTCTCGATGTGCATGTCGACCCTCCGGCCATTCTGCGGGGCTTGTTCAAGACCCCGCTGATGCGAAGTCTGCGTGCCCGTCGCTGCGATCGAGCCCCCAGTCGGACGTGGCCGGTGCATTGGCGAGACTTCCAAGCGTTGAGATTCAGGCAACGCGACAGCGCGCACTCGCCAGACTCCGAGTACGTCCTCCCGTTGCGGTGCAATACCACCATCACGAGAACGTGACACCGGCGATTTCGTTCCAATATGTAACGATTTCCTGGTGGTTCGTGTCACCTCCGCAAAGCCCGCGCGTTGAGGCCGCGCGCAGGCTCGAGAAACAGGCCGCTTTCTGTCCCTGGAAAGCAGCGAAGGCATCCTCTAAACCTATCGAGTTTGCCGGGATTCCTGGAGGCCGCCATTCAACGCAAAGACTTGCGGGCGACCTAGAGAACCTCTTGCCGGACCCGCCGATCGCAACTACGTTATTAGATTGCCCTGGGGTGCTGCCGGAGCGGCGGCTGAGATGACACCCATCGAACCTGAATCTGGATAATACCAGCGCAGGGAATGGCGGCACGTAGGTCGGACACTGCATCGCTAATCTTGGTGCTTCCGGTCCTGAGTGCTGGCTCCTGTGCTGCGACACGGCGGAGGAGCCTGCGATGAATGTCCAACACAAGCCCGAAAGCCTCGTCCCGCAAAGCGTGACCTGCGGTTCGCTGCCCGGCTCGCAAAAGGTCTATTACACGCCGCAAGGCACGGCGGACATCAAGGTTCCGTTCCGCGAGATCGCACTCGATGCTTCCGCCAATGAACCTGCCGTGCGAGTCTATGATCCTTCGGGTCCCTATACGGAAGAAGATCCGCAGATAAACCTCGCCGCCGGCCTGCCGCGCCTGCGTGAGCCTTGGCTTGCCCGGCGCGGTTTCGAAACCTATGCCGGCCGAGACGTGCGGCCGGAAGACAATGGCAATATCGGTGAAGACAGGCTGGTGCCGCGTTGCCCGGCCATCACAGCCCCGCGCCGCGGCCGCGCCAACGCGCAGGTCACGCAATATGAGTTCGCCCGCGCCGGCATCATCACCGAGGAAATGATCTATGTCGCCGCGCGGGAGAATCTCGGACGTGAACAAATGCTCGAAGGCGCTGAAGCGCAGCTCGCGCAAGGCGAAAGTTTTGGCGCGTCGCTGCCGGCCTTCATCACGCCGGAATTCGTGCGTGACGAGATCGCCCGCGGCCGCGCCATCATCCCCGCCAATATCAATCATCCCGAACTCGAGCCGATGATCATCGGCCGCAATTTCCTCGTCAAGATCAATGCCAATATCGGCAATTCGGCAGTGACCTCTTCGGTCGCCGAAGAGGTCGAGAAAATGGTCTGGGCGATCCGCTGGGGCGCCGATACGGTGATGGATCTGTCGACCGGCCGCAACATCCACAATATCCGCGATTGGATTTTGCGCAATTCTCCGGTGCCGATCGGCACTGTGCCGATCTATCAGGCGCTGGAGAAAGTCGCCGGCGATCCCGTCAAACTCACCTGGGAAGTGTTTCGCGACACGTTGATCGAACAGGCCGAACAGGGCGTCGATTATTTCACCATCCACGCCGGCGTGCGGTTGGCGCATGTGCCGCTCACCGCCAAGCGCACCACCGGCATCGTCTCGCGCGGCGGGTCGATCATGGCGCGCTGGTGCCTCGCCCATCACCAAGAATCCTTCCTCTACGAAAGGTTCGACGAGATTTGCGACATAATGCGCGCTTACGACGTCTCCTTCTCGTTGGGCGACGGATTGCGGCCGGGCTCGATCGCCGACGCCAACGATCGGGCGCAATTTGCCGAACTCGAAACCTTAGGCGAACTCACCAAGATCGCCTGGGCGAAAGGCTGCCAGGTCATGATCGAAGGCCCCGGCCATGTGCCGATGCACAAGATCAAGATCAATATGGACAAGCAGCTCGAAGAATGCGGCGAGGCGCCATTCTATACGCTCGGCCCGCTGACGACCGATATCGCGCCGGGCTATGATCACATCACATCGGGCATCGGTGCGGCGATGATCGGCTGGTTCGGCTGCGCCATGCTTTGCTATGTGACGCCGAAGGAACATCTCGGCCTGCCGGACCGCGACGACGTGAAGGTCGGCGTCATCACCTATCGCATAGCCGCGCACGCGGCCGATCTCGCCAAGGGCCATCCGGCGGCGCAGATCCGCGATGATGCGGTGTCGCGCGCGAGATTCGATTTCCGCTGGCAGGATCAGTTCAATCTCGGCTTAGATCCGGAAACGGCCCGCGCTTTCCACGACGAGACCCTGCCGAAGGACGCGCATAAGGTGGCGCATTTCTGCTCGATGTGCGGGCCGCAGTTCTGTTCGATGAAGATCACCCAGGATCTGCGCGTAGAGGTGGCCGCCATGGCCGAGCGGGAAAAGGGTATGGCGGAGAAGAGCGCAGAGTTTTTGCAAAAGGGCGGCAAGCTTTATGTGTGAGGGCGCGCGTCATGGCCGGGCTTGTCCCGGCCATTATCGAACAACAATTGCGAAGGTGCGCGGGATAGGGCAATCTAGCTGATCAACCGAGGACCACGACTATGGCCAACCTTCTGGAGCGGATTACGGTCGATCCGAACGTGTGCGGCGGTCGTCCGTGCATTCGCGGATTGCGCATCCGGGTGAAGGATATTCTCGATATGCTGGCGGGTGGCTCATCCCGAACGGATATTCTTCGCGACTATCCCTATTTGGAAGATGACGACATAACGGCTGCGCTGGAATTCGCGTCAGTCGCCACGGATCATCCGGTCTTGGCGGCTTCCGAACGGTGAAATTTCTTGTCGACGCAAACTTGCCTCCTGCGCTCGCTCGGTGGCTGGCATCCGAGGGGCACGAGGCACAGCATGTGAGCGACTTGGGAATGGCGGCAATGTCCGACCGAGAAATATGGAGGCGCGCTCGCGACATGGATGCATGCATCGTGACCAAAGACGAGGACTTCGTTCTTCTTCACGCTTTGGATCGTGCCGGACCTCCAATCGTCTGGATTCGCATTGGGAACGCGGTCCGTAACGTGCTCTTGAGTCGCTTGCCCATTTTATGGCCGGAAGTCATGGGCGCGATTGAACGCGGAGAGAAGATTGTCGAGGTAAGATGAGCGGTTTGTAACCCCTGAGTATGTGATCACCGCCTTTTTCGACAGGACAAAACCATGCGGGTGAGAGTCGATCGTGCAGCAGACTCGGTCTATCTCAACCTGACCGACCGACCGATCAAGGACAGCGCGGAAGTCGCCGACGGCATCGTCTTGGATTACGATGACGAAGGCCGCATTGTGGGCATCGAGATCATCGATGCAGCAAAGCGGACTGAGAACCCTGGGGTGCTCACGCAAGTCTGCTTCGAATTGCCGACAGTTGGATGACGCGTGCTCAATTGAGTCCACTGTCGCCGTAATTTCACGTAATTTGAGAGAAGGATCAAAAATCTGTCTCAACTAACGAATGACGAACTCACGAGCCGGAGTTTCCGGCAAATAAACTCCTATGCACGTATCGACATTATTTGTGATAACCCATGGATGCGTCATGAATGTCTGCAAAGATAGCGATTGACCGTAACTTAGGCTCCCATACAATTTTCGCTTTCCTGCATAATCTATCCAAAAAATGCGTATCGAAGTATCCCGGCTGTTCTTGAAGGAAATGCCTGTCGGACGTCGAGCATCAACGGATTTGAGCGATTGCTCGTCACTGCAGCGCGCAGGACTGCGGCTGTCGTCAGGGGCGTGCTCTTGCAGCGACGTGCCGTCAGGCGTCGCAGCAGGCGGCGCGGCTTTCGCCTCTTTGTTTTTCAGGCTCTCGATGCGGGCTTTGGCGAGCCCCGCGAAAATGCAACTCGGAAAGCGCGCCAGGTGGTCATCGAACGCCGCGAGGCTCCCGATCGCTTCCGCGCTTTTCCAATGTGATTCGGCGCTGGCGCAGGGATCAGGGACGGGCGGCCTGGCAGGAGCAGCGATATCCAATCGGCCGCGGAGATAGAATTCGCCGATGAAAGACAGCGACAGTTCGGGAAGCTGCTCGCGTCTGGTACTCTCGTACACGTCGGCGGCAATGCGACGGAATATCGTGCCGATCTCGTCTTGCTCCTCGATATGTTTCAGAAAGGCTGCCGTGTAGGGAGAGTTGTGGCCAATTCCATCCTCCGCCGTGCTCCCGGCCTGTGTTGCATATGAGACGATCATGCCTTCCGGACTGTCGATTTTGGCGAGACCGCGTTGAATCGATAGTGCGCGGTTTGCGCCGATCGATCGCTTCAATTGTTCCGCCAACGGATTATTGCGGCAGGAATCGAGCACAAGGATGCGGAGAGTCTTCGCCTGCTGGAGATCGGCGACAATCTCATCCACCCTAGCCATGCGCCGCAGGTCGGCTTCGTCGGTCAATTTGGCGTCGACGGGAACGAGATAATTGACTCCGGCAAACTGCATAGCGTGGCCGCTGTAATAGAAGACCGCCACGTCAGCAGTGCGGGCCGCGCGGGCAAATTCGATCGCTGCGTCATCCATTTTCGCCTTATCGAGATCGACACCGACAATGGTCTCGAACCCGCTGCGCTTCAGCGCCGCCGCTACGTCCTCGGCGTCGTGGGGCGGATTGGACAAATGCTCTGCATGGGCATAGGCGCCGTTGCCGATGACCAGCGCAACGCGCTTGTCGGCCAATGCGTCGCTATGTGTCAAAGACCACAGAGCAAGGCCGAAAGCCAAAGTCCAAAGCCAGCGCATAGCCCAGCCCAGTCGTTACCCGTGCGGCGAAATGTATGTGAAAACGCGCCGAAGCGCGACCCCACGTCGAACGGTAATCATCGAGCTGGTTTCGCGCTGAATATCGGCATTCTCAGGGGGCAGCACCGGCGCAGATCGTGACCCTCCATCGCGTCGTAAAATATAGCGATTTCAATCTATTAGTCGCCGCCTTAGGTGGCGTCAAGCTTGGACGCGTCTTTGCAATGCGCGAAGGGTCATGCGACCGTGACAGAGCATCACCTCGGCCGCCTCAAGTCGGAAGCCGCAGCGGCTTCACCTGCGGCTGAGTGAGGGAGACATTCACCCATTCCGCGTCGCAGGCGCTCAAGGATTGCAGATAAGGAAAGGCGCTGCGCGGAAAGAATTGCCGCCGCGTGAGGTCGACGATGTCCTCGCCGATCTTGACGAGAAAATGCACCCAGCAGGATTGCGGCGCGAGGTCTAGCCAGCGCGCATCTGCCTCCGGCGCAACCGTCTTGAGGCCGCTGCAGCACAGCACGCGCGCCGAAAAGCCGTTCGAGCGGAGTTCGTCGGAGAGATCGAGCGAAGCTTCGCGACAATAATTGTAGGGATTGTCGATCCTGCCGGCATGGGCGCGAATGATTTCTCTCTCGCGGCGGCCGATCGCAGAAACATAGCCAAAATGCAGTGCGCGAAGGCCCGTCATGCCGCGTGTCCCCAGAGCATGATCCCGAAAAGTTGCAGACTTTTCGGATGAGATCATGCGTCAAAACAAACACTTGATGCGTGATTGCAGAAAATTGAATCGCCATCACGCTTTCAAGTGCAGGCGGGAGCACGCTTGGTCTCTCAGCCACCGACGCCTGTGAATAAAGGCCGGCGATGACTCTCGACAAGCACATCTCGTGCCGCCCTTATGATCTTGTCGTGCCACCATAATGGTGGTATGATATGTTGGATGGACAAAAAAGCGCCCGACCTACGATCTTCACGCAATAAAGGCGTCGATCGGGTCGATGGAAACGCTTGCAATTACGACGACGGCTCTTGGCGATGCGATAAAGTTCGGGTTCGACCGGATGGCCATCGTCGAAGCCATCCAAAGTATCGACAAACGAATGTTTTACAAATCGATGACCACGTATGCGGATCATCGCATGTGGCAGGACGTCTATCACGTCCCAATTCGAGATCTTAAGCTCTACATCAAATTTCAAGCAGATTTGGTCACCGATTTCGTCGTGATGTCGTTCAAGGAGCTATGACGATGACCGCCAAGAAAAAAATGCTGCCAGACACCATGATTTCACCGGAAACCGGCGAGATACTCAGGCGCGGTGTGCGGCCTTTCCAGGCGACTTATAAAGGTCTGCATCTCGTCGTGGATCTGCCGGGATATTATCCGAGCAACGAAGGCGAGGGCGTTCATATCGGCGAAGACATGGCGATCGCCGACGAAGCGATCCGCAGTCTCAAGGAAAAGGCAGACGGTATTCCTGCTCCTGCAACGATCCGACGCATCCGGACTAAGCTGAAATTGTCGCAACGGGAGGCCGGCGCGCTGTTTCGTGTCGGCGAGAACGCTTTCGACAAATATGAGCGCGGTCTCGTCGAGCCGAGCGGGCCGACGATTCAGCTCTTTAATTTGCTCGATCGGCATCCGGAGCTCGTGGACGAATTGCGGTGAGACAATAGCGCATCGACAAGCATCAGCCGCTCGACAAGGCCGTTTCTGATCCGGCGAAAATGCTCTAAGAAAGCTTCATGCAAGCCGCCAAACCGCTCTTCTCCTACCGCAAATATTGGCCGCATCGATTCGGCACGGCACCGTTTCTGCCGATGAGCCGCGCCGAAATGGAGGCGCTCGGCTGGGACGAATGCGACATCATCCTCGTCACCGGCGATGCCTATATCGATCACCCCAGCTTCGGCATGGCTTTGGTCGGCAGGCTTTTGGAGGCGCAGGGGTTCCGCGTCGGCATCATCGCCCAGCCGGATTGGCAGAGCGCCGAGCCGTTGCAGACCTTGGGCCGCCCTGCCCTGTTCTTCGGCGTCACCGGCGGCAATATGGATTCCATGGTCAACCGCTATACCGCCGACCGGCGGCTGCGGCACGACGACAGCTATAGTCCCGGCGGCGAGGGCGGCAAGCGGCCCGACCGCGCGACGATCGTC
Source organism: Beijerinckiaceae bacterium (assembly GCA_052148755.1). Taxonomy (GTDB): domain Bacteria; phylum Pseudomonadota; class Alphaproteobacteria; order Rhizobiales; family Beijerinckiaceae; genus Methylovirgula. The sequence goes on from JBKQHN010000070.1 coordinate 11,911, forward strand.
TATGCGCAGCGCTGCCGCGAAGCTTATCGCGACGTGCCGATCGTGCTCGGCGGCATCGAAGCCTCGTTGCGCCGCATCGCCCATTATGACTATTGGTCGGACAAGGTCCGCCGCTCGATCCTGCTTGATGCCAAGGCCGATATCCTGCTCTACGGCAATGCGGAACGTGCCCTGGTCGAGGTCGCGCATCGCTTCGCTAAAGCCAAAGGCGCTGTGCCGGCCGAGCTCGACGACGTGCGCGGCGTCGTTCTCTTGAAAGATGCGGTGCCGGAAGGCTGGACCGAGCTCAAGGCGGATGATCTCGATGAGACGGCGGAAGGCGCGCGCATCGCCGGCGAGAGAACTGTCGTCCGTCTCTCCGCCTTCGAGCAGGTCGAGCGCGATCGCGAAGCCTATGCACGGGCCTCGCGCGTGTTGCATCGCGAGAGCAATCCCGGCAATGCGCGGCCCTTGGTGCAACGTCACGGCAATCGCGAAGTGTGGCTGACGCCGCCGCCCATCCCGCTGACGACGGCGGAGATGGACGGCGTCTATGCCTTGCCCTATGCCCGCGCACCGCATCCTTCTTACGGCGAGGCCAAGATTCCGGCCTGGGACATGATCCGCTTCTCGATCACGATCATGCGCGGCTGTTTCGGCGGCTGCTCGTTCTGCTCGATCACCGAACATGAAGGCCGCATCATTCAAAGCCGCTCGCAAGAGTCCATCTTGCAAGAGATCGAAGCTGTGCGCGACAAGACTAAAGGCTTCACCGGCATAATTTCTGACATCGGCGGCCCCACCGCCAATATGTACCGCATGGCCTGCAAGGACGCAGAGACCGAAGCGCTGTGCCGGCGCCCGTCCTGCGTCTATCCCGACATTTGCAAAAATCTCGATACGAGTCACGACAAGCTGATCGAACTCTATCGCAAAGCACGTGAGGTGCCCGGCATCAAAAAAGTCATGGTGGCCTCGGGCGTGCGTTATGATCTCGCCGTCGAGAGCCCGGCCTACATACGCGAGCTGGTGACCCATCACGTCGGCGGCTATTTGAAGATTGCGCCCGAACATACGCAAGACGGGCCGCTGTCGAAAATGATGAAACCCGGCATCGGCGCTTATGACCGTTTCAAGCAGCTGTTCGATCAGGCCGCGCGCGAGGCCAAGAAGGATTATTTCTTAATTCCCTATTTCATCGCGGCGCATCCGGGTACGACCGACGAAGACATGATGCTTCTGGCGCTGTGGCTGAAGCGCAACAAGTATCGCGCCGATCAGGTGCAGACATTCCTGCCTTCGCCCATGGCGCTTTCCACAGCCATGTATCATTCAGGCGTCAATCCTTTGCGGCCGGTGCGCCGCGGCGGATCGGAGCAAGTCGAAACGGTGAAGGGTCTGCGTCAGCGCCGCTTGCACAAAGCGTTTCTACGTTATCACGATGCGGAAAACTGGCCGCTGCTGCGCGAAGCTTTGCGGCGCATGGGCCGTGCCGATCTCATCGGCCCCGGCAAGCATCAGCTCGTTCCCGCCTGGCAGCCGGCCGGAACCGGTGCAACCGGCGGTGAGGGACAACGCTTCGGCCACAAACACAAGGCGCAGAAGTTTTTAACCAAAGGCGTGCGGGAGCGGTGAACCCCGCGGCGACCGACGACCTGTAGCCGACCGCATAAATTTCGCAACGCAATGTAACACGCGTGTTAATCTCGAGGCCTTTGCGGGGCCGCTGCAAAAATAACTCTGCGGCGAGTTGCGCGTTGCAGCTCGATGCGCTAGCCTGACAGCGTGAGGCCTATTGGGAACTTCACGAACAGGTCGTCCATTCTACAAGACATCGACTTCGGGCGGACCAAGCTTATGCCCGGGGATTAACCGAACAGCGTCGCTAGTGCATCATGCAGATTGACGCGGAGGGCTGGCAAATGGCTGATGATATTGGAAAACAGCAAATCCAGGATGAATTGAAATCTGCGGGCCTTTCGCGCCGCGGCTTTATCGATCGTATCAAGGCTCTCGGCCTCGGCTTCGGAGCAGCGGTTGCTCTGGGCGTGGAGGGCGCCGAGGCAAGCAACGCACCCGCGACGTCGGTCAACATCAAATCGACGAATCCCGCGTTGGACAACATCATCAACGAAGGCCGCAAGGAAGAAGTCCCGGCGGCCGGCGAGAAGAAAATTCAAGAGGCTTGGTATCGCCGGTGGGGCGGGTATTCCCGCTTCTGGGGCTATCGCCGCTGGTATCGCCGTTGGTGATATGCGGGCGCACGCCTGAAAATCGCGCGGCGGAGAGCTCAATCGGCTCCCGCCGCGTGCTTGTTCCGCCGCCCGCCGTTTGAGTTGCGAACGTGCCCGGCGCGATTTTGTCACTTCTGATGAGTGCGGTCTCGGACGATTGGCCGGGTTTGATCAACCCGAAGCCGCCTTGAAAAGCCGAGGGGTTGCGAGATGACGATTACCGACGTCCGTCAGCCGCAGAGCGGCGCAACTGGCGCGTTGGCGGAAGTCCCGATTTTCACTTTCGTTCTCGTCAAGCTCGCTTCGCGCTGCAACATCGATTGCACTTATTGCTACTGGTTTCGCGACGCCGAGGTCTACAAGAAACCGTCGGTGCTGACGGTCGACGCCGAAGACGCGTTTTGCCAAAAACTCGAAGAGCATATCAGGCGTTTCGAGCTCGACACTTTCATGGCGGTGTTTCACGGCGGCGAACCGCTGCTGTTCCCCAAGCGCCGCTTCATTGCCTTGCAAGACAAGTTGCGTGCGATCGAAAACCGGACCGGCTGCACCATTCAGCGCGGCGTGACCACGAACGCCATCCTGATCGATCAGGACTGGATCAAAATCTTCAAGACTTACGACGTGATGCCCAGTGTCAGCCTCGACGGGCCCGCTGAAATTCATGACCTGACCCGCGTCGTCTATGACGGCAAAGGGACGCATGCCACGACTTTGCGCGGGATAGAGCTGCTGCGCGCCGCCGGTATCGAGCCGGGAATCATAGCGGTTTGCAATCCGGCCACAGACCCGGCTAAGGTGCTGGCCTATATCGTCGGGGACCTCGGCATCAAAGAATTCGATATTCTGCCGCCCGACGCCAAGCATGGCGATGATCCGCCGCCGATCGCCGATTATTTCATCAGGCTGTTCGACGTTTGGTTCGATGACTATGCGGCGCGCGGGGTCAGGATCAATACGATCGATGCGATGATCCGCGGCTTGAGCGGACGTCTGTCGTTGTGCGACACGATTGGTCTCGGCCCGGTCGACACTCTGACTTTGATGACCGACGGGACCTTGGAGCCGCACGACGTCCTGCGGATCGCCGGAGACGGCAGCACGGCGACGCAGTCGAGCGTTTTTGCCAATCAATTGCAGGACGTGCAGGATGATCCGCGCTGGCTCGCCGCGTTCAAGGCGAGCCTCACATTGCCGGAAGTTTGTCGCGCCTGCGAGTTCTTGGACGGCTGTGGCGGCGGGCATTTGGCGCAGCGCTGGTCGGCCGAGCGCCAGTTCGACAATCCGAGCGTCTATTGCGAAAGCTGGAAGCTTATTTTCAATCATATCTGGCAGCGGATCTCACCCACCCTCGTCGTCGATCTCGAATCGGCAACCGCAGGCTAGTGTTGCGACGCTGAGGCTGCGTGCAACAATAAATGTGGGTTGCAGGATTTACGTTTCTCGTAAGCGCGGGAATTCGCGCCTGCGTGATCCTGCGAAAGAGCGTGTCGGAAAATTCGCGATGGTGTCACGCGGTCCTTCTCCCGCTTGCGGGAGAAGGTGCCGAACGTAGTGAGGCGGATGAGGGTTGTTGAGAATGGAACCTTCCCTCATCCGCCAGGCTTCGCCTGCCACCTTCTCCCGCAAGCGGGAGAAGGGACGCGCCGAACCATTGTACCTTTCCAGTCTAAAGGTGGGAAAGATGCGTGAATCCCGCCGCCCTGTGAGAGAGAATTCGCTGTTGACCAATTCAGCTGGTTCGGCTTGGCACCGACCGATAGCGCTCATCCGTTAAACGATCCGCGCAGCGAGTCCGAGACATGAGCAAGACAATCGCCCCTTACGGCACTTGGCGCTCGCCCGTTACGACGCAGCTCATGACCGAGGCCGCGATCAGCATCTCCGCGTTTTGCAATGACGGTGCCGATCTCTACTGGCTGGAGAGCCGCCCGCCCGAGGCGGGGCGTACGTGTCTTTGTCGACGCAGTGCCGATGGGACGATCGCCGACGTGACGCCGCCGCCAATCAACGTCGGCAGCCGCGTGCATGAATATGGCGGTGCTGCCTATGCCGTGCAGGCGGGGCGCATCGTTTTCAGCGAGCGCAAGGACGGCAGCGTCTGGCTGATCGAAGGTGGAGATGCACCGCGACGGCTGGCGACGCCGCAAGGATGCCGCTACGCCGATTTCGAATTCGACCCCCTGCGCAATCGTGTCCTGGCGGTGCGCGAAGACCATCGCGACCGGCCGCCGACCGATCCCAAAGCAAGCATCGTGGCTTTGCCGCTCGACGGCGGTGAAGACGTCATCCTCGTCGAAGGGCCGGATTTCTTGAGCGCGCCGCGACTTTCGCCCGATGCCAGCCGGCTCGCTTGGATCGCTTGGGATCATCCCGACATGCCCTGGGACGCGACGCGGCTTTACGTGGCGACACTTGGCGCGGAGGGCATGCCCGGGCCCGTAAAACTAATCGTCGGCGAAGCGGCGGAGTCTGTCGTCCAGCCGCGCTGGGCGCCGGATGGGACGCTCTATTTTGTGTCGGATCGCAGCGATTGGTGGAACCTCTATCAATGGCGTGATGAAAAGATTCTGCCGATTGCGCCGGTCGCGGCCGAAATTGGTGGTCCGGCCTGGGTGTTCGGCCAGCGATCCTATCACGTGCTGCCGGACAAACGCATTGTCGCGGCGGTCTGCCAGAACGGCGTCCGCAGCGCCGCAATGATTGAAAGCGGCCGATGGGAACCGCTCGATCTTGGACCGGTTGCAGATTGCCCCTTGCCGTTCGGCGAGGGTCTCGTCTATCTCGCGACACCGGCGACCGAACCACCCGCCCTCATGATGACGATGTTGATCACGACTGCGGCCGAGCGCGACAAGATCCGCGTCGCCGCGCCAGCCGTCATTCCGCCAGAAACTGTTTCGCGCGGCGAATCGATTGCCTTTACGACGCAGGATGGCGCAACGGCCTATGCGTTTTTTTATCCGCCGCAAAACAAGCATTACGCGGCCCCTGCGGGTGAACTGCCGCCACTGGTCGTCCTGTCGCACGGCGGTCCGACCAGCATGGTCAGCAATAGTTTTGCTCTGAACATCCAATGGTGGACGAGCCGCGGCTTTGCCGTCGTCGATGTCAATTACGGCGGTTCGACCGGCTATGGCCGCACCTATCGCCGCAGGCTCGATGGGCGATGGGGCATCGTCGACGTTGGCGATTGTATCGCGGCGGCTTGCTTTCTTGCCGATCGCGGGTTCGTCGATCGCAACCGGATCGTCATACGCGGCGGCAGCGCCGGCGGGTTCACGACGCTTGCCGCATTGACGACGACGGCTTTGTTTAAAGCCGGTGCCAGTCTTTACGGGGTTGCCGATCTGATGTTGCTCGCGCGCGACACGCATAAGTTCGAATCGCGCTATCTCGATCGGCTGATCGGCCCTCTGCCCGAGGCGGAAGCGCTTTACTATGAACGTTCACCGATTCATCATCTCGACCGCTTGTCATGTCCGGTGATTTTTTTCCAAGGTCTTGAAGATAAGACCGTCCCGCCGAACCAAGCCGAGACCATGGTTTCGGCAATGGAGGCGCGCGGTCTGCCGGTCGCCTATTACGCCTTTGCCGGTGAAGGTCATGGTTTCCGCAAAGCGGAGACCTTGAAACGGGTCCTCGAACTCGAACTTGATTTTTATGGCCGTGTCTTCGGCTTCAGCGTCCCGGATGTGAGCGAGCGCGTCGCCTTTCGAAATGCCACGCCCGAGCAACAGAATTCGCTTTGACGCAAGTACGAGCGACTCCGCCGAGTAACGCGGGATCAGGCCTAATCGAACAGACTCGAGACGCTCTCTTCCTTTGCCGTCCTCGCAATAGCTTCGCCGATCAGCGGCGCAATCGAAATGACGCGAATATTCTTCGAGACACGAACGGCCTCGGTCGGCTGAATCGTGTCGGTCAGCACGAGTTCCTTGAGTCGCGAGGCTGAGATCCGCGCCACTGCGCCGCCCGACAAGACACCATGCGTAATATAGGCAGAGACTTCTTTTGCGCCTTCGCGCAACAGCGCATCCGCGGCATTGCACAAGGTGCCGCCCGAATCGACGATATCGTCGACGAGAATGCAGGATTTGCCTCTGACATCGCCGATAATATTCATCACCTCGGATTCGCCGGCTCGTTCGCGTCTTTTGTCGACGATGGCGAGCGGCGCATCGATACGTTTGGCAAGCGCACGCGCCCGGATGACGCCGCCGACGTCGGGTGAGACGACCATTAGATTGTCGAGCTCCATCCGTTCCTTGATGTCGCGCACCATGGCCGGGGCGGCGAAAAGATTGTCGGTGGGAATATCGAAGAAGCCTTGGATCTGGCCGGCATGGAGATCGACAGTCAGGACGCGATCGGCGCCGGCACGCGTGATCAGATTGGCCACGAGTTTTGCTGAGATCGGCGTGCGCGGGCCAGGTTTGCGATCCTGCCGCGCATAACCGAAATAGGGGACGACGGCAGTGATCCGACGCGCCGAAGACCGGCGCAGCGCGTCGGTCATGATCAGCAATTCCATCAGGTGATCATTCGCTGGGTACGACGTCGATTGGACAATAAATGCGTCTTGGCCGCGCACGTTTTCCTGGATCTCGACGAAGATCTCCATGTCCGCGAAGCGGCGCACCTGACATTTGGTCAAGGCTACGCCGATATAGGCTGCGATTGCCTCCGTCAGGGCACGGTTCGAATTGCCCGCCAGGACTTTCATCACCATTGTCATTCGACCACTATCCGCATGGCCTGCCTCATAGCAGCCGAGCGCGGTCGGAACAATAAGAAGGCTGAATTTTGACGGGGGGAAGGTAAAGCCTTCGCTTCACCGAACGCGCGACCAAGTTTCACTACCGCACATGCCGCCACCGGGAGCGCATCCTTCGATCTTCAGGGATTGTTCCCCCTGCATCGATATTTTCGCCGAGTATATCTGGCCGTCCTCGGACTTATAGGTGGTGCCGGCCCATAGATTGGCTCCAGCCGGCCTCATATTGATCAAAGTTTCGATGCCCAGCAGGGATCGACCGCGCTTGCTCGGATCGGGATTCCTTTCGTCTTTACCCGCCGGCGATATTGTCGTCGCGACGAACCCGCAAAGTGCCGCACCGCAGTGGCGGATGCGAATCGTCGCGGTGCCGTCGGCAACCCGCCACTCTCCTATAGGGTCTGCGACCGCCGCGGTGGCGACAAACATCAAAGCAGCAAAAGTGGCGGCGGAAACAATCGGCGAAAGCTGCATAACTTATCCTCGAACTTATGAGTGAAACCCGGTTACCGCGCGCGGGACGCGCACAGGAGTCGCTAAATCGCAAATTCGCTTGAAACATGTCCGCCGCCGGCCCGCAAGGGGCTCAATGGCAAAAAAAGCAAATCGTTTACGAGTCCAGGTGCGCGCAGGTAAGTCTTTGATTTTTAGCTACTTTCGCTGAACGCTTCAGCTGTTCCGGCAGGCAGGCCGCGCTGGAGCGGGATGAGGAAAAGTGGGACGCTGCGCGGCTTTTCCGGCGCAATCAAGTTTACGCAGATTGCGTAGACTTATCTGCCTATCCCCCTCTAATTTATTGGAATCGATCACGTTCATGATTTTGAATTGAATCAATCCAAAATCATCGTGATCTAATGCAGCGAGGCGAGACCGGCGCCGCGTGGAGGCGGCAATGGCGTCGGGGGTGCCGCCGGAGGTGTGGATGAGGCGATTGTGGTTTGCCCGCTATCGGCGAGCTGGCGACCGCTTGCCGGTCTTGCCTCGCTCGCAGCAATGGCTTCGGGCGTATTGGTCAGGAAGTTTGCGAGGTCGTCGGCGCTTTTGGCCGCGACGGCGGCGAGGACGGCTTGATCGACGAGCGACCAGGGATCGGCGGCGGTCGCCTTGACAGTCACTTGGTCTTCGATCCTTTGAGCACGCTGACGATCGGCGTCGAAGACGTCGAGAACAAAAGCCACCACTGTACCTGCGCCTTGCGGATAGGCATTCAAATAGCCACGAATAAGATAGTTCGCCTTATCCGCTTCAGTCACATTAAGGTCCCGCTCCTTCGCCTCTTTGACGAAATATGTCTTGAATTGATCCGCGAGAGCTTGCTGCGCGCCGGCAAAGCCTGCCAGCGCAATGCTCGCACCCGCCGGGCTGACGCCTTGGCGGCGGGCCATGTTCGTTGTCGCATGAACGGGTGCCGCTGCTTCCGGCGCATGCAGCGCCATGTCGACGCAGCCGGCGAGAAGGCCAGCAACCAGAGCTGCGACACATGCCCGGGCCAAAGTCGCTAAGCGGTCGGAGGCTGCGAGCCTGTCATTCATATCGCCTCCTTCCGTGAGCTTTGGGAATTCCGCTGGCGGCGCCACTCCTGCGGCGCTGCTAAGGTTGAAACTTAAGCCCATTTTGCCGACAAGGTCCAGAGCGCCGAGACGGCGGCAAGCGGCGGGTCGATCAACGCCAAGCCGCCCGTACTTGGTATGTTTCGGCCGTCGGTCTTTTCCTTAGCGCGACGTACTCCTAAATTTCACGCATGAGTACCCCTCCCAAAAATGCGGACAAGGCCCAAGGGCAGGCCTCCGGCGCGATCCCGACGGATCGCGAAATCGGCGATTTGGAGGCAAACGCTGCTGATAGCGCCGAGAGCCGGGAGGGGAACGCCGATCTCAGTCACCTCGACGGGGCGACGCCCGCCCCCTTGCGCCGCGGTGTCGAGGTCATCCGCACGCATTGGCAGACTGCGCCGGTAGGCCCAGGCGTCTACCGCATGATTGGCGAAGACGGTGAAGTCCTCTATGTCGGCAAAGCCAAAAGCGTCCGCAAACGGATCGCCAGCTATTTGCGGCCGATGGGTCATACGAACCGCATCGCCCATATGATTTCGCTGACCCAGGGCATGGTCTTCGTCTCGACCGAGACCGAGACGGAAGCGCTGCTCCTCGAAACCAATTTCATCAAGCAGATGAAGCCGCGCTTCAACGTCTTGATGCGCGACGACAAGTCGTTTCCTTACATCCTTCTCACCGCTGATCATGGCGCGGCGCAAATTACCAAGCATCGCGGTGCGCGCACGCAGAAGGGAGATTATTTCGGACCCTTCGCCAGTGCCTCGGCCGTCAATCGCACTTTGAACGCGCTCGAGCGCGCCTTTTTGCTGCGTTCCTGTTCCGACAGCACCTACGAAAATCGCACGCGTCCTTGCCTCCTCTACCAAATCAAACGCTGCTCGGCGCCCTGCACGGGCGAGATCAAGCCCGATGACTATGCAGAGCTGGTGCTGCAAACGCATGATTTCTTGTCCGGCAAGAGCCGCATTGTCCGCGAGCGTCTCGCCGCCGAAATGGCCGCGGCGTCCGAGCGGCTGGAGTTCGAGCGCGCGGCGCGGCTGCGCGACCGAATCGCGGCCCTCTCCGCCATTCAAGGCGCTCAGGGCATCAACCCGAAAAGTGTCGAAGAAGCCGATGTCTTCGCCATTTTCGAGGAAGCCGGGCAATTCTGCATCGAAGTCTTCTTCTTCCGGACTTTTCAGAACTGGGGCAACCGGGCCTATTATCCCCGCGCCGACAAAAGCCTTTCGCAAAACGAGGTTTTGGACGCATTCCTTGCCCAGTTTTATGCGGACAAACCGGCAGCCCGCCTCGTTCTCCTCTCGCATGAGATCGAAAATCGCGAGGTCCTGCAGCGCGCGCTCAGCCAACGTGCAGGCTTCAGAATCGAAGTCTCCATGCCTCAGCGCGGCGAGAAAAAAGAACTCGTCGATCATGCCGCGCAAAACGCGCGCGAGACTTTGGCGCGTAAACTCTCCGAGAGCGCCACTCAGGAAAAACTTCTAGCAGCGCTCGCCGACGCCTTCGGTCTTGCCGCACCTTTGCGGCGCATCGAGGTCTACGACAATTCCCACATCATGGGCACGAATGCGGTCGGTGCTATGATTGTCGCCGGGCCCGCAGGTTTCATGAAGGCGCATTATCGCAGCTTCAACATCAAAGGCGAGGATCTCACCCCCGGCGATGATTACGCCATGATGCAGCAAGTCCTGCGCCGCCGCTTCGCGAGGTTGCTGAAAGACGAGGAGGCGCAGAACGAAGACGCGGACGCCGAGGGGCTCGAAGCCGATCCCGAGACTTTCCCGCAAAAGCCGGACCTCATTCTGATCGACGGCGGGCAGGGTCAGTTCGACGCGGCTTGCGGCGTTCTCGCCGATCTCGGTGTCAGCGGCGTTGCGGTCGCTTCGATCGCAAAGGGGCAAGATCGCAACGCAGGCCGCGAGACATTTTTCGTCGCCGGCCGCGAGCCGTTCAGGCTGGCGCCGCGCGATCCAGCGCTTTATTTCGTGCAAAGACTGCGCGACGAGGCGCATCGTTTCGCCATCGGAACCCACCGGGCGCGCCGCAAGAAGGAATTCACCAAAAGCCCGCTCGAAGAAATTGCCGGCATAGGTCCGGCGCGCAAGCGCGCGCTGCTGCATGCCTTCGGCACCGCCAAAGCGATTGCGCAGGCAGCTTTAGCCGATCTCGAGAAAGTGCCGGGCATCAATGCCGCCACGGCGCGCGTGGTCTATGATTTTTTCCATGGTGAAGGGAGTTAGGCTGCGAAGGGTGGAAAGCCGGCGTTCGCCCACTTATACCAGATCTCTCGGATGAGAACGCATGCCGGAAGCCGTCATTGCGAGGAGCGAAGCAACGCGGCAATCCAGATACGCTGGGCCGGGACTGGATTGCTTCGCTTCGCTCGCAATGACGATCGTTGCTTTGAGTCGTCATATTCAAGACTTGGTATTACAGCGGACATTTCGCACCGGACTTTTGCAACGTCCAAATCACTGAAATATCTCGGCTGGGCGCGTGTTACGAAGTTCTTGATTTTTGCACGCTGTCACAAATGGCTTTTGAGAGGCTATGAGAGATGCTTTGGGGGGTCGCGGGTCACAACGTTGACCGGCGGGAAAGGTGGTGAGCGGACATGCGAATGTGGTCGAATATCGGCGGTTTCCAGATGATCTTTGCGATGCGGATCGCCGAAGAGCTCGACGTCGATCCGTTCAATGGGCCTTCGTTGCGACTTATGCCCGCGTCACACGTTAGCACTGATGGCAACGAGGCATATCGACTCACGAGACTAAGTTCGTAGCAAATCCCGTCGCGAGTCGTGCTTCCTCAAGCGGTCCGCGGCGACGCCTCGAGCGGCGGCGTTCCCTCTCGGATTGCTCCCTTGATGAGCGTGCGAAAATCCGGAGTGTCTTTATGCCCGTGGACGCTAACGGCGTGCTGAACCGCCGCATCAATGAGCTCCTCTTCGCTGTCGGCCGAAATTGCGATCGAGCAATTCATGACGCTAGGCGTTTCACGGCAATCGATGAACTTTCGTCCCATGGTCTCCTCCACTATTGCGCGCCTTTGATGAGGGCGACCGACCCGCCGGCGAGACCTGGCGCGACCGACTAAGGGGTCTATCTAATCTCGAGAACGACCGGACCTGACACCGGATCCGTCACCCCGAGGCCGCCGCCGAGATCTTCAAGCGTATCGCGAAATGAGTTCAGGAACGCGATCATGTTCGGCCGGGCCGCTGCAATCGCCGCCATATCTTCCCATTCGCCGATGACGCAATACGACCTATCGCCGGTTCGGATCATATCGACTCGTTTCCACCCGAGTCCCTTCGACTGATCAGTTCGGTGCGCATCGAGAAATTCTTGCTCACGTCCCGGCTTGACACGAAACCGAACGGCGTTGAATGCGGTCATTGACGCACCTCCCGAGATTTCGGTCGGAGATTCCATCCGCGACAGGGTTTTGGGGCCGCAACTTGTGGAGCGAGAACAAATCGCACCGTGTCCGTATGATCGACCCCTAAGATTGACCGGGGTTGAATTTTAGTGGGCGGGCGGCCTGCTGGCAAGCGCGGACCGTGGAACGCGCTAGCGTCAGTCAATTGATGAAAGGATACAATGAGTTAAAGGCACTTTCACTGTAATCCGCGCCCGATCGCACCTCGCGCAAGAAAAAAATCGAGCCGCTGCGGGCGCACGCGGCTCGCCCTCTAGACAATGGTGCTGATCTTTTGTTTGGTTCAGAAGAGCGTTCGTGCGGCACTCCTTCGATGTCGGAGGGGTGGGGGCATAAGGAGGGAGCGTTTCATGACACGGTTGGGATTGATCGTCGGCCTGTTGACCGTCACTTGCGCTGCGGCGAATGCCGCAGCTTGTGAGGGCAGTTTTTGCGAGAGGCTAGTCGTTGCGGCAGGTGCCGACTTCGACGGCAAGTGGAGCGAAACCATCATAGGTGGCCCGAAATGTCCGGGCACCAAGCAAACGGCTTTTGAAATCTCGAACGGCCAACTCGTTCAGCCGGGATGCAGCGGCTCGGTCAGCCCAAATGGCGCCTACAGCGGAAGATGCACCGGCGCCGGCTTTACCTTAACCGCGACCGGGCACTTTTCCGGTAACTCTGCATCAGGCCAGTATACGCGGAGCGACGGCTGCTCCGGCC
>JBKQHN010000071.1:0-5269 GCA_052148755.1 Beijerinckiaceae bacterium
GAAACGGTGACGGCCGCGGCAACGATGCTGATGAGCTTGGCGTCCATGAAACCTCCTTTAACTTTGTTCGACGCTGCCGACGGCGGCACCGATGAAGACGGTTGCGAGCACGGTGAAAATATAGGCCTGAACGATACCGATGACGATCTCGAGCGCCATCAGCGGAATCGGGACGAAAAGCCCGGCGAGGCCCAAGACCAAAGCAATCATGAACTCGCCGCTCATCACATTGCCGAAGAGCCGGACCATGAGGGAGAAACTGCGTGTCACTTCAGAGATGATGTTGAGCGGCAGCATGATGAGTTTGGGTTCGGCAAAACTGGCGAGATAGCCGAAAAGGCCGCGCGCGCGCACGCCGAAATAATGCACCGAGGCGAACACGACGAGGGCCAGGGCTGCGGGTGTCTCAAGCTTGCTGGTGGGTGCCTCGACCCCTGGCAGCAAACCGGACAGATTGGCCGTCACGAGGAAGATGAAGAGGGTGCCGAGCAAGGGCAGAAACGGCCGTGCGTCGCTGCGGATGATCGCTTCGATCTGGCGCGTTATGCCGGTCACGATGAGTTCCAAGACGTTTTGGTAGACAGCCTGGCGCCCTTCGGGGTGTGGCCGCAGCCGCCGCGTCATCAGCCAGCAGACCAAAGTGAGCCCCAGCATGATGAACCAGGTCGTCACCACCGGGCGGGTGATGGCGACCGGGCCAAGATGAAAGAGAACGGTGCTGGAAAGTGGCGAATGCGGCATCATCCGGCCCTGTTCAACATATGCAGCGAGACGGCACGCGCCAGAAGGAAGCCGAGAAACGCGGCGAGCAGCGTTGCGGCGCCAAGCCTGGCGGCGGCTCCCAGAAACATCGTGACGGCTGCAAAGCGGCCAAGCGTGAGGGCTGCGGGCAGGATAAAGCCGCGCCCGGCGGTAAACAGCGCCGCCGTTCGGCGCAGAACCGCAAAATAGGCGAGGCTGAAGACGAAACCCACGGCTGCCGTCGCAATGGCAATAGGCAGGGTTGAGGCCAATGTCTGGTGAGTCATTCCCGATTCATCCCCTTCCAAGCGAGCCAACAGCCGAGCGCCAGGCCGGCGACGAGAAGGCCGAGCGTCCAGAAAATCCCTGAGCCGAACAGCCGGTCGAGCCAGCGCCCGAAAAAAATGCCGATCAGTGTCGGCGTGACGATGGTCCAGCCGAAAACGCCGATCATCGCCAGATTCTGGCCAAGCGACCGCTCGCCCTCGCGCTGCCAGCGCGCCTGCCGTTCGCGCCTTTTGCGGACCGCCTCGTCGAGGCCGTCGTCGTTCTGCGGTTCCTGCGTCATGACTCCAGGCCATCGACATCTGCCAAGCCGGGGCCGCCGGGAATGGCGGCAACGCTTTCCGAGCGGACAAAACGGCAGATCTGCCGGATGGCTGCGAGATAGAGCCTCTGGGCATCGGTGCGGGCGACCCGTTCATCCTCGATGCCACGGCGGAACGCGGCCAGCACTTCGGTTTCGAGATGGTGCAAGTCGTCGCTCACAACCGCCTCGCGCGTCGCAATGGCGATCTTATCACCCTCGCGCACTTCGAGCATGCCGCCGCGCAAGGCCGCGTGATGCTCGCTGCCGTCCTGATCACGCCAACTTGCGACGCAGACGGATAGTGCGGTCAAGAAGTCCGCGTGACCTTGAAGAATGCCGAATGCGCCGGTCTCGTCTTCGCCGCGCAGATGCGCGACACCATCAGATTCGGCAATGATGGCGAGCGGCGTGGCGATCGTGAGCTTCATTATGCCGCCTTTGCCGTTTGGGATTCCTTCTGTCGGGCCTCGTCGAGGCCACCGACCATATAGAGCGAACCTTCGGCCCAGTCGTCGGCCTCGCCGTCAAGGATCGCGCGGCATCCGGCGAGCGTCGCATCGAGCTCGACCGAGCGGCCCTGTTTGCCGGTGAATGCCACCGTCACCATGAACGGCTGCGTAAGAAAGCGCATGAGCCGGCGCGCGCGCTTGACGGCGCTGCGATCGGCCAAGCTCAGTTCCTCGACGCCGAGCAACGCGATGATCTCCTGCAGCTCGCGGTAATGGGCGATCGTCTTGCGGACGTCTTGGGCGGTCCGGTAATGGGCTTCGCCGACGAGGCGCGGATCGAGCAGGCTCGATGTCGAGGCGAGCGGATCAATCGCCGGATACATGCCTTCGCTTGCCATGTCGCGTGACAACACGATGGAGGAATCGAGGTGGCTGAAGATCTCGGCCACGGCCGGGTCGGTGAAATCATCGGCCGGCACGTAGACCGCCTGGATCGAAGTGATCGCGGCGCCGGCGACCGAGGCGATACGTTCTTCGAGCTCTGCGATCTCGCTGGCGAGCGTCGGCTGATAACCGACGCGCGAGGGCAGCCTGCCGAGCAGCCCTGAGACTTCGCTGCCGGCCTGGACCAGGCGATAGACGTTGTCGATCAGGAACAGCACGTTTTCATGTGCCGCATCGCGGAAATATTCGGCGATGGTAAGTGCCGTGAGCCCGGCTCGCCAACGTGCGCCCGGCGGTTCATTCATTTGTCCGAACACCAGCGCGGTACGTTCGAGCACGCCGGATTGACGCAGCTCGAGCAGCAGCTCATGGCCTTCGCGGGAGCGCTCACCGATGCCGGCGAAGACCGAAATGCCGGAATGGCGTTCGACCGTCGTGCGGATCAGTTCCATGATCAGAACGGTCTTGCCGACACCTGCACCGCCGAACATGGCGGCTTTGCCGCCCTTCACCAAAGGTGCCAAGAGATCGATCACCTTGATGCCGGTGTGGAAGATCGCGAGCGTCCCGCCGAGCCTGTCCAGCGCCGGCGCGGCCGCATGGATCGGGCGGCGCTCGATCCCAGCCGGCAGCGCCGAACCGCGATCGGCAGGCTCGCCGATCGCATTGAGAAGCCGGCCGAGCACCGGCTCTCCGACCGGCACGCTGATGCCGGTGCCGAGCCCATGCGCCGAGGTGCCGCGCATCAACCCCGCCGTATTCTCCAGAGCCACCGTGCGCACGGTCGCCGGATCGAGATGCAGCTGCACTTCGGCGAGCAGCGGGCGGTCGCCGAGGTCCCAAGCGATTGCGACGGCCTCGGTAATCGCGGGCAGGGGGCCGCCGGGAAACCTGATGTCGACGACCGAGCCGTGGACCGCAATCACATGCCCCGTAATTAGTTCCCCTTGCGAAGGCGTTGTTGCTATCATCGCAGACGTCCACGGATCACGGTTCGCGCGGTGGCAGTGGGGTTAATGCCTAAGCTTGCATGAGAAATGTGCCTTGATCTTGCTCAACCGCGGGATCTTCGAGTTCCATCAGAATGGAGAGAAATTCCGGCGGAACGCTTTTTTCGGCCGGGTGAGGAGCTGTGATCGTGATGAAGGAATTGCCGCTTTCCAAGGCTTACCAGCTGCTCGAGCCGGGTCCCGTCGTTCTGCTGACGACGAGAGGCAAAGGAAAAGCCCAAGGAAAGGCCAATGTCATGACCATGTCCTGGCATATGATGGTCGACTTCGAGCCGCCTTTGGTCGGCTGCGTCGTCAGCGGTAACGACTACAGCTTTGCCGCTCTGCGCGCGACTCGCGAATGCGTCATCGCCGTTCCGGCCCTGGATCTGGCTCCCAAAGTCGTGAAGATCGGCAATTGCTCGGGACGCGACGTCGAAAAATTCGCAGCGTTCGGCCTGACGCCGCGGCCGGCCGAATGCGTCGCCGCACCTCTGATTGCCGAATGTTTCGCAAATCTCGAATGCAAGGTCGTCGATACCCGCCTCGTGAACAAATACAATCTCTTCGTGCTCGAAGTCGTGAAGGCCTGGCACGATCCGGCGCAGACGAACCCCAAGACCATCCACCACCATGGATATGGTCGGTTCGTAGTGGATGGCGAGACGATCGAACTGCAATCGAAAATGCGTTGATGGAATGTCATGCCGACGGTGCTTTTACATGTAAGGCCGTTTCATTCCGCTCGCGTCTCTTTTGACAGTTTTTGCATATCGAGGACGAGGATGCAGCCGCGGCGCAAATCGAGGATGCCGGCGCGCCGCCAGATCTGCAATTGCCGGTTGACGCTCTCGCGTGCCGCGCCGACATAATTGGCGAGTTGTTCTTGCGAAATACTGACTTCGCTGCCGAAGTCCTGGCCGAGCCTCAGAAGGCGGCGGGCGAGCCGAACCGGCAGCGGCAGCAGACTCGCCTCTTCGAGACGGTCGCTTACCCATCGCAATCTCTGACACAGGAACTCGATGACGCGAATCGCGACCTGCGCATCCTTTTGCAGCAGCGCCAGGAAGTCGGCCCGTTTCAAAACGAAAAGCTCGGTAGGCTCCGTTGCGACCGCATCGGCAGTGCGGCTCTGTCCGTCGAAGAGTGCGATTTCGCCGAACATGTCGCCGGAGCCGAGCATGTTGAGAGTCAAGGTCTCGCCCGTGCGCGTGCTCGTCTCGATGCGGACTTGGCCGCGTCTGATGCCATAGAGCGCATCGCCTTCGTCGCCTTTGACGAACAAGGTCTCGCCCGCCCCGATCCGGCGAATCCGGCAAAGCGCCGCGAGACGGTCGATTGTCGCATCTTCGAGACCCGAGAAAAACGGATTGGCCCGCAAGAGCTTGGCGAAATCGACGGGTTTCGTCACGGCAAAGGCTCCAACACTTCGATCAAGACAGGGACGGCGGACGTCGCCTTATGCGAAATCAGGGCTACATTGCTTCGTCCTTTCGCTTACCGCAATGGCGGAGAGAGCAATCGGCAGGCGCTTTCTCCCACCCCTATGCAGAAGCCGAAAGACCCCCTCACGAGAAAACAGGACTCTCCTGCTACGCTCTGCCGACTGGGCCGGCGGGGATTACTGGCCGTAAAATCCCGATTAATTTCGGTAACTCCGATCGGTCCGTCGTTCAACATTGTTGAAGAAGGCTTCGAAATTTTCGAGTCTACGCACGGGCCGCGATAAACATTTACGAGAGCGTGAGCTTGGTCGGGCGGAGGGGCCAAAATCCGTGTCCGCGCTGCATAGGATCGACTGAATCCCTTCACCTCTCAAAGAAAAGAAAAAAGTGGATTTAATAAAGTGTCACCTTAATCGATCTCCGCCAAGTGGCCGCGCAGCGCGTTGAGCATCCGCGTACGATTTCCCGCCAGAAGCTCGCGCGTACGGTGGCGCATCAGCTCCGCCTGGTTGTCGACCTCGCGCACCGGCACGAAACGCATGTTCGGCCGCCCCACCGCCTCGCAAATCGCCGCCGCGTCGGCCGCGTCGTTCTTGTTGCGCCTGACATAGG
>JBKQHN010000072.1:0-10591 GCA_052148755.1 Beijerinckiaceae bacterium
GAAACTTGCGTTCGTCTGGTGAAGAGCGGCCACGCTGCCGCCGTCGTCACGAACCCGATTTCGAAAGACATCCTCCAACGCAGCGGCTTTGCCCATCCTGGCCATACTGAATTTTTGGGCGAACTGGCACGCCGGCTGTTCGGAGAAGAGAGCCGGCCGGTCATGATGCTTTGGTCGTCCAGCCTCGCCGTCGTGCCGGCGACGATCCATGTCCCTCTCGCCGAGGTTTCCCGCCTTCTGACGAAGACATTGCTGATCGACACGAGCAGAATAGTCGTGCACGATCTCGAAAAGCGCTTCCACATCTTCAAGCCGCGTCTCGCTGTCTGCGGCCTCAATCCGCACGCCGGCGAGAACGGCCAAATCGGCCGGGAGGAAATCGACGTCATTGCCCCTGCGATCGAAGAACTGAGACAGGCCGGCATCCGCGTGCAAGGGCCCTACCCTGCCGACACGATGTTCCATCGGGCGGCGCGCGCGAATTACGATGTGGCGCTCGCCATGTATCACGACCAGGCGCTCATTCCGGTCAAGACGCTCGCGTTCGATACGGCAGTCAACGTCACACTTGGCCTGCCTTTCGTGCGGACGTCCCCCGATCACGGTACGGCATTCGATATCGCCGCCGAAGGAAAGGCCGATCCTTCGAGCCTCATCGCCGCTTTGCAGCTTGCGACGCGGCTCGCGCTTGCCGAACACAAATGAAGGATGAGCTGCCACCGTTGCGCGAAGTCGTCGCTGCGCACGGACTTTTGGCAAAAAAATCCCTTGGCCAAAATTTTTTGTTCGATCTCAATCTGACCCGACGCGTCGCGCGTGCAGCCGGACCGCTTGAACATGCGACGATCATCGAGATCGGCCCAGGCCCCGGCGGCCTCACGCGAGCATTGCTCGCCGAAGGCGCCGGCCACGTGATTGCTGTGGAGCGCGACGACCGGTGCCTCGCAGCGCTCGCCGAAATCGCACGGCACTATCCGGGCCGGCTCGAAATCATCGCTGGCGATGCCTTACAACAGGATCTCGCCGACCTCGGGCGGAACCAGCAAACGCTGCGCATTTGCGCCAACTTGCCCTATAATATCGCGACCGTGCTTTTGACCCAATGGCTCGAAACGAAACAATGGCCGCCGGTATTCGACCGTCTCGTTTTGATGTTTCAAAAAGAAGTAGCCCTGCGCATCGTCGCGACACCGGCGCAACGCGCCGACTATGGACGCCTCGCAGTCTTGTGCAATTGGCGCTGTGTGACGCGAATTCTGTTCGAAATCTCGCCCCAAGCCTTCACGCCGCCGCCAAAAGTCACTTCTTGCGTGGTCGAACTCGTGCCGCGTCCGGTGCCACTTCCCTGCGACGTGGATATCCTGAAACAGGTCGCGCAAGCGGCCTTCGGGCAAAGGCGCAAAATGTTGCGCCAGAGCTTGAAGGCGCTCGACCCCGATCCAGTGGAGCTTCTGACGCGCGCGCACATCGAGCCGGTGAAACGGGCGGAAGAAATCGATGTCGCCGGATTCGTGCGGCTCGCTCAAGAATTGCAACAAAGGCGCGCAGGTCACACCGAGTGCGAGAAATCCGCTTAGCCAGCGTCTCATTCCGCCCGCAAGAGGTGCTCGACAAAATCCTCTATCCCCTCCTTCTGGCGCGCGACCCGCGCCCGCTCGGCCGTCATGACCGCGAGGAGATCATCAAAGGTCTTCTGCAAATCATCATTGATGAGCACATAATCATAAAGCGCCCAGCGGCGAATCTCATTGCGCGCATTGGCGAGCCTTTTGGCGATCGTCTCGCGCGAATCCTCGGCGCGGCGTTCCAGCCGCGCCTGCAATTCCTGCAGCGAGGGCGGCAGGATGAAAATCGTGACCACATCCTGCCCGGCCTTGGCCCGCACCTGCTGCGTGCCTTGGTAATCAATGTCGAAGAGGACGTCGCGCCCTTGTGCGAGAACGCGTTCAACCGGCTCACGCGGCGTCCCGTAAAAATTCCCATGCACCTCCGCCCATTCCAGCAATTCGTTATTGTCGCGCATGACTTCGAATTGCCTGGTCGAAATGAAGGAATAGTGGATTCCGTCGACTTCGCTCGAACGGCGCGGCCGCGTGGTGACCGAAATAGACAGACTGAGGTCGAGTTCTTTCGTCTGCAATAGCATGCGCGTCAACGTCGTCTTGCCCGCGCCCGACGGCGAGGACAAGATCAGCATCAGGCCGCGGTGCGTCTTGAAGGGCTTGGAAATCGTCGTGCCTCGGCCGCGCGTGCGTTGCGTCGACGAATCTTTCGGCTGCATCGGCTCACTCAATATTTTGAACCTGCTCACGGAATTGTTCTATCTCGGCCCGCAACTCAAGGCCGACCGCCGTGAGCGCGGCATCATTTGATTTAGCACAGAGCGTATTGGCTTCGCGGCCGAGTTCCTGCGCGAGAAAATCGAGCCGGCGACCAATCGCACCGCCTCTGTTCATGAGATCACGTATGGCCGCAATATGGGCTTCCAGCCGATCGAGCTCCTCGCGTATATCGGCTTTGGCGGCCAGCAAAAGCGCTTCTTGATAAAGGCGATTCTGATCGAGGTTTACATGCGGGGCAAGGGTTGCAAGCAGCCCAACAAGCCGCGCGCAGATTGCCTCCGGCGCACGGCCCGGGCAATTTTCGGCCGCAAGTCGCAGCTCGGTCAGGTGATCGAGCCGTGCAACGAGGATTTGTTCGAGTGCTTTTCCTTCCCCGCGCCGCATGAGAACGAGCGATTCGAGAGCGTCTTCGAGACTCTCGAGTGCAGCACTTCTGAGCGCCGCCAATTCTTCCTCCGACTCCTCGGCGTCGCGGACATCGACGACGCCGCGCACGGCCAGAAGCCCGTCGAGCGATGCCGGTCTCAATCTGTCGGAGATTGGCAAATCCTCAAGCGCTGCGGCGAGCCGACTGAGAAGCTCCTGATTGATGCGAACTGCCGGCGTCGTTGTTTCACGCTGCACATTGAGCGTAGCATAGCAGGTACCGCGTGCGAGCGCCTTGCCGAATCGCGCCCGCATTGCCGCCTCGACGGCGTCGAATCCAGGCGGCAGGCGTAGGCGCAGATCAAGCCCTTTGGCATTGACGGATTTCAGCTCCCACGCCCAGCGGTAGAGCAACGTGGTGCCTGAGGTGCGGGCAAAACCCGTCATGCTGGCGATGGTCATTTCAAAATCTTGGATCAACTGCGGCGACGAAGATCATAGTCTAAAACATTTCCCGGTAGAACCGCAAAACTCCGGGAGTCATTTGAATTTCGCTCCGAACGTCTTGACGGCCCAAGTCGTTTGGAAAGTGCCTGTGCATAGGAGTTCGATACTGTTCCCCTGGGCGAGGCTCACCAAATGCAATGGGTGCCAGTCGCGCCGTCGACAGCGACGATTGAAGCAGAATCATCCATCAGTGGAGAGTGCTGTGCCGCGAGACAATTGGCTCAGCACAGAAGAGCTATGTCGCATTCACCACTCACGGCGAGACTGTCAAGCCTGCATATCGTGTAGATAAAGGCCTTCGAGTGGATCGAACTCGCCTTCCCAGGGTTGCTTCGCGAGAACCTTGCGCGTATCGCGTAAACCGGCCTCCCATCGCGCGCTAATTCCCGCTGAGCTGAAATCAATGCCCTTCATAGCATCTTCGCCTTCGATCCGTGGGGCGACAAGCTGAACGAAGTGCATGTAGGTGACGCAACCATAGCCGGTCAGTGCGCGGATCGGAGGGGATTGGCGCTCTTCGTCCGGCAGGCGCGACGCAAGATCTGCAATAATATGACGCAGCCGGTGAATTTGCTTTTGTCGCCGGATATGGCTGACGAGACGGCTCGAAAACTGCACCTCCTGTTGGCGCGTGATCACATCGCCCATCGTCCCCGGCTCGGCCCCTTGCGGGTCCCATATATCTACAGAGATGACGACCGAGTTGCGGCGTGGGTTATCGTCGAAAATGATTTCGCACGGCGTATTGGATAGGACACCTCCATCCCAATAGTAATCTCCATCAATGAGCACGGCCGGAAACGCCGGCGGCAGGGCACCCGAGGCCATAATGTGGCGCACGTCGATTTTCATGGCGCGACTGTCGAAATAGCGCATTTCGCTGGTCCGCAAATTCGCCGCGCCAACGGTGAGCCGCGGCGTATTCTTTTCGATCAGCGAAAAGTCGACGAGCTCGGTCAACGTGGTCTTGAGCGGGTCGGTCAGATAGAAAGAGGCCGCATCGGCGGCAAGCTTTGAACTCGTCATAGCAGAATAGTTCGGCCTGTAGAAATTTGCGATGCCGTTCATCATCGCCATCATTTGCGGCACGCCGCGCCCGAGCCAAGGCATGTTCGAGGCCGGATCGGTTGTCACGCGTTTCCAGAAGCTTTGTATCTTCTCGAGCCGTTTGGCAGGTTCATTGCCGGCGATAATGGCCGCGTGGATGGCTCCGATCGACGTTCCGATGACCCAGTCGGGTTCTACGCCGGCTTCGTGCATGGCTTCATAGACGCCAGCTTGATAAGCGCCAAGCGCGCCACCGCCTTGCAACACCAGCACGATCTGGCCGTGTTGAGCTATTTTCTCCCGCAACCCGTTGCCCCCGGTTAGGCTCGCGGCATCCACGAGATCGCTCTGTGTACCTTCACGAGTCATGCAAATCACCTCCCTATGAACCGAGTTTGCACAGACTATCGCAATAGCCAGCACATTTCAGCAAAATACGCGCGCTACCTGCGTCGCCAGCATAAGCCGCCTGTTCAATTTGCGCCAGAATCGCTGCAGAGCTTATGGGAACAAATGGTTGCGCCGCTCGGTGGCGCGGCCGCGCAAATTTTTTTGTAAAATTTGCGAAGCCTCTACCGCAACGGATAGACACGCTTCGCTCGTACAATGGCGGCGCGGCTGGCTCGGCTTTGGTATCTATCTGAGTGTAGAGAAGCTCGGCACGGTCTTCGCGTAGTTGAGGTCGTAGGTGTGATCGAGTAGCGGGTCGATAGGGCTTCCCTCGGAAACGTCTATCACTTTGGCACGCACGAACTTTTGCGGCGCCGGGGGAGTCGATTGCATTTCAGCAGTATCGGCATTTGGCGGCAAGATATCGGAAGTGGGATCAGCAGCAAGCTTTGCGGCCTTTGCCTTGAATTCGGTGCGCTGCACCGCCGAAGCCGCAATGCCTGTGGGATCAGGTCGCGAATCGGCCGTTTCGTCGGTCCTCATGGGCCCGTCGAGAAGCTCCGCTGCGGCTCGTCCAGGGCCTATGCCGCGCACTGTGATGCCAAGCTCGTCGAGTCCGGGTCCCATAACGAAAGCCGAGACGGCTGATGGCGCCTCCGCATTCGGTTTCTTGCCGCCGTTTGTCTTGTTGCCATCCGCGCTGTTGCGACCTGGCACGGCGAACGCCGCAGCCGCGGGCATTTTCGGTGCCACTTTTGCGATCGCCGCTGCAGCCGCCTCCATATCCAAGCTCGCGCTCGAATTCCGCGCAGCATCGGCCGTTGCAATGGAAGCGGGCAAGGCACCATAGTCGGCTCCGTTGTCGAGTTCGCCCTTCTGATCGGTGCGAACCGGCGCAGTCGGGGGGGCAAATCTATCAACTTCCGGCGTGGCCTTTTCTCTGTCTTTCTCGATCTGGCGCCAGCGTTGGACGTTGCGGTTGTGCTGCTCGAGCGATTCCGCGAAGGCATGGCCGCCAGTGCCGTCGGCCACGAAATACAGCTCCTGCGTCAGGGAGGGATTGGCGACAGCTTCGAGCGCAGCGCGGCCTGGATTGGCGATCGGTCCCGGCGGCAAGCCATCGATTATGTAGGTGTTATACGACGTCGGCTTGTCGAGTTCGGCGCGCGAGATCGGCCGCCCCAACGTCCCACGTCCGCCTACAATGCCGTAGACTATGGTGGGGTCGGATTGCAGCCGCATCCGCTTTTGCAGGCGATTCAAGAAGACCCTCGCGACGCGCGGGCGTTCGTCGGCCTTACCGGTTTCCTTTTCGACAATCGAGGCGAGCGTCACGAGCTCGTAGGGGGAATGAAGCGGCAGATCATTTGTGCGACGGGCCCAAATCTGTTCGAGAACGTGTTTTTGATCGTCCTGCATCTTCCTGACTAAATCCGAGCGCGACATACCGCGGGCGACCTTATAGGTCTCCGGCAGGAGAGAGCCCTCTTTGGGCGCTTCACGGATGTCACCGACGAGAACATCACTGTTGCGCAGGAGCTGAACAATCTGCTCGCTGGTCAAGCCTTCGGGAATTGTCACCTTATGGAGGATCTCCTTACCGCTGATGAGGGTGTCGATCACATCGTGAATGCTGGCTTTGGCGTGAAAAAGATATTCGCCGGCTTTGACGCTTTCGCGCCTGCCTTCCATCCAGAGCGCGGCATTGACGAAGATCGCGCTGTCGATCACGCCTTCGGACTCGAGCGTGCTGAGAATGTCGAAAACGGCGCCGCGTTCGATAAACACCACTTTGTCGCTCGTCAAAGGTCCCGGTTCATGCAAGCGGTTCTCGGCCCACAAGAGCGCGAAAAAACTCGCAACGGCCACGAGCAGCAAAAACGACAGAAACCCCGACACAGCGGATAACCTCGGCCGACGCCTGTGCGGCGGCGGCGGCGGCGGAGTCTCCGGATACAAAGCCTCGTGCGGGCTCTGCAATGTCGCGCTGCGGCGAAAGAACCGCGCAGGTTCTGCCGTTTCGCCGGAAGAGTCCGCCGGATTGCCATTTTCAGCGTTCAGAACAATGTCGCTCATCATTTACCCGCTTCAAAGCCGCCCCCCGACCACCGGGCGGTGTTGCCCGAGTGCTTTCACAATTCGCGACTTCGTGAAAGTACCTGATCGTCTTCTGACAGCATGTCCGGAAAAACAAGGTTCACTTTTCCAGTCCTTAGATCACGATGATTTTGGATTGATTTAATCCAAAATAATCGTGATCTAATGTGGCGAAAACTGGATTACACCAAAATGCGAGCTGGTTCTACTTGATCTTGGCCGGAGGCCCGCGCCGGGGACCCGCCGAATCGGATCGGCTGAGTATCCGATTGACGAGCATTGGCGTGAACTCGCCCTAGAGCGGGATGAGGAAAAGTGGGAACCGGTTTTGCGCCGCAATCAAGTTTACGCAGATTGCGTGAACTTATCTGCCTATCCCGCTCTAAATCTTTAGAATCGATCACGTTCATGATTTTGGATTGATTCAATCCAAAATCATCGCGATCTATGGCTGCGTCGGTTCGGCAGCGAGAATAACAATAAGATCGTTCTTGTGAACACGGCCCAGGCGGCTGCGGGCCTCTTCGTCGAGAAGGTCTTGATCGATGGTCGTGCCGTGCAACAGGTCGATCTTGGCTTGCCAGGTCAGGCGCTCGCGCTGCAGGCTGTGCAATTCCTCCTGCAGGGATGAGATCTTGCGCTCGTAATCTTCCTTCGTCTTCAAACCCCGTTCACCATTGACGGCATGCCAGACGAAATAGCCGCCAATGCTTCCGGAAACGCAATAGAGCGCGAGCGGGAACAAGACGGCACGGAGGCGGCGGCGAACAACCATTTCTGCAACTTCGCCGATCCGGGTTAGCGATCGATTAAATTGCCGCACCTACAAGCCCGGCGAGGCCGAACGAGTTCAGGAACGCCAAGGGTGAGCCCGAGGGCGCGTCGAGATGGCGAATGAAAAGACCATTCGTCGCGCCTAAATCAAACGCGCAGCTTCAGGGCGCCCCATCCGGCATAAAGCGCAGAATCGCCGAGTTCTTCTTCGATCCGGATCAACTGATTATATTTCGCGAGCCGGTCGGATCTTGCCAGCGAACCGGTTTTGATCTGGCCGCAATTCGTCGCCACCGCGAGATCGGCAATGGTCGAATCCTCCGTCTCGC
The DNA here is from genome assembly GCA_052148755.1 of Beijerinckiaceae bacterium. Taxonomy (GTDB): domain Bacteria; phylum Pseudomonadota; class Alphaproteobacteria; order Rhizobiales; family Beijerinckiaceae; genus Methylovirgula. The sequence goes on from JBKQHN010000072.1 coordinate 7,853, forward strand.
CGGAGCGATGCGACATCACCGCCGTATAGGCGGCGCGCTGCGCAAGGTCGACGGCGGCCAGCGTTTCGGTCAAAGTGCCGATCTGGTTGACTTTGACGAGGATCGAATTGGCAATACCCTTTTTTATCCCCTCGGACAGCCGCGCGACATTGGTGACGAAAATATCGTCGCCGACGATCTGGCACTTGGCGCCCAAGAGATCGGTGAGGATCTTCCACCCGGCCCAATCGTCCTCAGCCATGCCATCCTCGACCGAGACGATGGGGTAATCGGCGACGAGCTTGGCGAGATAACGCGCCTGATCCTCAGGCGAACGAGTCTTGCCTTCGCCGGCATAGACATAGGCCCCATCGCGGAAGAATTCGCTCGCCGCACAGTCGAGACCCAGAGCGACATCTTCTTTCGGCTCGAAGCCGGCCTCGTTCACCGCAGCGAGGATAAAATCGAGGGCGGCTTCGGCCGAAGGCAGATTGGGTGCGAAACCGCCTTCGTCGCCGACATTGGTGTTGTGGCCGGCCTTTTTGAGCGCCGCTTTCAGCACGTGGAAAATCTCGGCGCCCCAGCGCACCGCCTCGGCAAAATTCGGTGCGCCGATCGGCAGGATCATGAATTCCTGGAAATCGATCGGATTGTCGGCATGCACGCCGCCATTCAGAATATTCATCTGCGGGACAGGCAGGACGCGCGCCTGGGTGCCGCCGACGTAGCGGTAGAGCGGCAGGCCGCACACGTCGGCTGCGGCTTTGGCGGTCGCCAGCGAGACGCCGAGGATGGCATTGGCGCCAAGGCGGGCCTTGTTCGGCGTGCCGTCGAGTTCGATCATGGTCTCGTCGATCTCGACCTGATCTTCCGCGTCCATTCCGCCGAGCGCTTCGAAAATATCCCGATTGACCGCCTCCACAGCACCCAGCACGCCTTTGCCGGCATAGCGGTTCTCGTCGCCGTCGCGCAGTTCGACTGCCTCATGCTTGCCCGTCGAGGCACCGGACGGAACCGCGGCACGCCCCATCGACCCGTCTTCCAGGGTCACATCGACTTCGATGGTCGGGTTACCGCGGCTGTCCAAAATCTCGCGGGCGGCAATATCGACGATCGCAGTCATGATCTTTTCCTTTCGGCTGAATTCTTCGCGCACCAATGCCAATCAATCGGAGAGCCTCGTTCGATCGAAAGGACTGTACGCCAAATCAATGGGTTGGAGCATGCCTCGGGGTCCGGTAGAACGGCAGAGCAAGGCCGCTCCTCAAAAACATGCTCGATGGTGGCTTGGCCTTTTACGACGAAGAGGCCAGCGAAAAAAGGGGCACGTTGCAGCAACCGGGACAAAGCTTTCGACCTGTTCGAAGAATGCGCATATTTTTTTGCCGTAGCAGCGGCGCTTTAGAGGATGTCCCGGAAAAGTGGCTCCACTTTTTCGACGAGGACATGCTCCAACTTTTTGAATTGGCGCGTTCGCCCGAGGCCGATGTTTGGCCCGGTTTCCGTTCAATCGGATGTCAAGATATTTGCAACACGGGCGGGGCGTTGAACTTATTGGGCTTTTTTGTTGCATAATTCTGGTGCAGAATGGAAGCCGGTTTTCCCTCGCCCGCAGAGGGAGTTTTGTGGTATCATCCCTTCATGAATTACACGTCACCTGATAAGCCCGTTCCTGAATCAATCGCCGCCAGCCTCGCCCGCAGCGAGGCGCAGATTGCAGCGGGGCAGACCGTGCCGCTAGAGCCCGTGCTTGACCGGCTTCGTTCCAGCATCGACCGGATGCAGCAGGCCGAGGACGAGAAGCTTAAGATGCCTTCGCCCAAGGCATGATTGCACTTAGTCCCGAAGCCGAAGCCCAGCTTGACGCCCTGATTGCGCATTACGAAGCGCTAGGCCGCGTCGAGGCCTCTATCAATCTTCTCAATGCTCTTGAACGGGCGCAGGCGCGAATTTCGGAGACGCCGGAGGCTGGATTACCCGCGCCGCGCCCCTATCCCGCCCTCGCCAAAGTTGGCCGCCGCTGGATCATTGAAGGCAGCTATTGGATTTCCTACAGCCTGACGACCCCGCCTGTTATTTCCGGTGTTTTCTATGCGATGGCCGACATTCCCAATCGTCTTTGAGGCCGCATGATCTACGGCTACGCCCGCGTTTCGACCGACGCCCAAGACCTTACCAGCCAGCTCGCTCAATTAAAGGCCGCCGGTTGCGAAAAAGTGTTCCGCGAAAAAATCAGCGGCGCGACGGCCAACCGGCCGCAGCTTAAAAAACTCATGGCGGCCGTCGGCCACGGCGACGTGGTGATTATCCCCGCCGTCGATCGACTATCGCGCGACACCACGGACTTACTGGTTATCGCGCGCGACCTGCAAAAGGCAGGCGCAGGCCTTCGCTCGATTGCCGAGCCTGTCGTCGATACGACTTCCGATTTTGCCGAGGTGGTGCTTGCCATGCTTGGGGTCGCCGCGAAATTGGAGCGCCGCCGCATCAAGGAGCGCACGGCGCGCGGGCGCGCCAACGCGAAAGCCAAGGGCGTCAAGTTTGGCCGCAAGCCGAAGCTCACCCCGCACCAGATGAAGGAGGCGATCAAGCGGCGCGACAAGCAGGGGGAAACGTTGCGCTCGATTGCGCGAAGCTACAATGTCAGCGCGGCGACGATTTCGAGATTAGCGCAATGACGCCGGAAGAAGATGCAGCCTTTACCTTCGCTCAAGAGCTGCTCGATTTTGCGATCGAGCTTGTGGCGGCATTTGCCGCGCC
>JBKQHN010000073.1:0-16463 GCA_052148755.1 Beijerinckiaceae bacterium
TCCGGTGATACGACGACCGCGAAGACCGCCGCCAGCGCGGTTGAGACGGATCTCCAATCACTCTTCGGATCGACGTCGAGCACGGACACGAGCTCATCCACGGCAAGCACGACGTCTTCGAGCTCCAGTTCGAAGAGCAGCAACACTTCGAGTTCGGATTCGACGGGAAGCCTCGACAACTCCATCGCCGCGGCGCTTCTCGCCTATCTGCAGAGCCTGAATTCTTCCAACAGCGCGAATGGACTTTTCAAATCGTGAGTGCACCACACTGATCCAGCAGGGGGCGGTTTGGCAACGCGGGGGGCAAATGCGGCACCGTTTCTTGATTCTTCTTAAGCGCGCTCTCGTTTGAACGTTGCCGCGTCTTTACTTACGAGCTGGATCTCATGCGACGTCTTGAAGTGAAGACTACATCTATGAATGAGAGGTGCTGCTAGCCGACGAGTCATGAGACCTCAGGAAGCCGGCCATCTCATCGAGCAATTCATCATGATGCCCGACCCAGACATGGCCACCTCTGTCATAGCCGATGAACTGCGCGCCTGGAATTTGATCGGCCGTGTGGCGGGCCATCGCAAACGAGCCATAACGGTCGTCACGGCAACTTATGATGAGGCTGGGCGCGCGAACCGCATCCAATTTGTAGCGCGGCAAAGATCCGCAAATCCGCGAATCGTTCAGAATGCCGCGAATGCGCAGCCCGATCGGCATGCCGCGATCGACGATCCGATCGACGCGCGCTCGCTCGCCTGGAGTTGCCGCGTGAACGAGTTCGGGCGGTGTGGCGAGCACCAGCTTGATCAGGAGGTCCCGCGCTAACTTGGATGTCATCCAATAGACGAAATTCGATCCGACGATCGTCAGCAGAAGTTTTTCGGCCGCAGGCGAAAAGGTCGGCACCGCCGCCGCGTCATGCGGTTGATGCGTCATCGGCACGAGCAGGATGAGCGCCGCGCAGCGGTCCTCGTGGCGGATCGCGAATTGCATTGCTGACGGCGCGCCGGCGGAAACGCCGAGGATTGCTGCCCGCTCGATCCCGAGGCGGTCCATGAGAGCGGCGTAAGCGTCGGCCTGGGCGGGGGCGGAAGCATCGGCAGGGAGCGGCGTGCCGAGATAACCAAAGCGCGACACGGCAATCGCGCGAAAGCCGCGCTCGGCCAAAGCGGTGCCGCCGCAATCCAGGCCCTGATCGAAGCCGCCGCCGGCGCCATGCGCGATCAGCAAAGGCGGCCCTGTTCCAGCTTCGGCATATTCGATTGCACCCGCGCGCGTAGCCGCCACTCGACTCGCGCCCGCGAGGCGTTTGCAGCTCGCCTCGAGATCCCGCCGAAAGGCCCGATGAGCCCAAGCGGCCCCGCCAAGCGCGGCAAGAGAAATGAGCGTGACGAGGGTCTTACGAATGCTGATCGCCGTTGCCTCACTTGTGTCCGCGCTCGCACGTTCGCAAGCCAGACTTCGGAATCGAGAAAAGTTTGTTCGATAGAGCGGGATGAGGAAAAGTGGGACGCTGCGCTGCTTTTCCGGCGCAATCGAGTTCACGCAGATTGCGTGAACTTATCTGCCTATCCCGCTCTAAATTATTAGAATCAATCCAAAATCATGAACGTGATCTAGTGACTGACGACAACCACTGGTTCGACCCTTAAGCTTGAGACCTTGGCGCGCGCACAAGTCGACTCACCGGACTAAAGAGTTAGCGTCGCCGTACTAAGCCAGTTGCACAAGATCGACACCTTGACGTGCCTCAATCCTTAAGAAGCTTCGAGAAAATATGAATGAGCCACTTAAACTCTTCGTGGAGGGCGAGATGGCACAATCAAAAATTCTCATCGTCTATTATTCGAGAACGGGAACGACGCGCACGATTGCCGAGTCGCTGAGGACATTGCTGAACTGCGACATCGAAGAGATCACCGAAGCGAAAAGCCGAGCCGGGGCCTTCGGCAGGGCGCGATCAGTGCTCGAAGCCATGTTCAAACGTGCTGCGGCCATCGTCCCGGCGAAGAAGGATCCGGCCTCTTACGACCTTGTCGTCATTGGTACGCCCGTATGGGCCTGGTCGATCTCCTCACCAGTGCGTGCTTATCTGGAAGGAAATCAAAGCCGTCTGCCGGCGATTGCGTTTTTTTGTGTAATGGGAGGCGTGGGTGCGGCCAGCACTTTCGCACAGATGCGCCGCCTCACCGGGAAAAGCCCGCATGGACTTTGTTCTTTCAAAGAGCGTGATGTGTGGTCTGGACGCTACACGAGTCCGCTTGACACGTTTGCCAAGGCTCTGCTGGTGGCGGAGATCACGAGATAACCGCATAATTACATTGGTCTAATCGTAAAATTTGGGAAATTGGCCGGATTGGAGGCACTTGGCGGAGAGGTGGGCGGCCCTGCTGGTCGCAGCAAAACGGCCTCGCCGAGGCCAGAAGGCGGTGCGTGGCTTGCTCTTTAGCAACAATAAGTGAAAAACTTCAGGCTTCCGGATTCGTTTGGATCTGCGCTACAAGCCGGCCATGAAAGCGACCGAATTGCCCGCCAGATGTCCCCGAGTTCACAATAGCGGTTTTTGCCGAATGTTTTGCTTCGCCTCATTCCATCGCATTTTCCGGCTCGGCCAGGTTGTGGTGGCTATGGTTGTGCTTGTTTCGGCGCCAGCCATGGCCGAAACCGTCCAGGCTCGCTATGCGATCAATCTGGTTGGACTGCGGATAGGTGAGGTCAATGCCTCAGGCTCGATCGAGCCGGCGAGCTACAAGGTCGATCTCAATGTGAGATTGACCGGTCTCGCGGCGATGGTCGCCAATGTCAAAATGGCGCTTGCTTCCTCCGGTCTCATACGCAAGGGCATGATTTTGCCCTCGGCCTTTGCCACGACTTCGGCAACTTCGCGCGAGACGCGCACGATCCGCATGATGCTCGACGCCGGCTCTGTGAGGGCGGTCGAAATTTCGCCGCCGCTCGAGGACGCGGACATGCGAATACCTGTCGCCCCGGCGAGCAAGCACAACGTTCTCGATCCGACGAGCGCCTTCATCATGGCCGTACCGCCCGGCGAACCGCTCATTGGGCCGGCTGCCTGCAACCGGACAATCCCGGTCTACGACGGCGTCGTCCGTTTCGATATTACTTTGTCCTTTGTCGGTACTCGGAACGTCTCGATCAAAGGCTATTCAGGTCCTGTCTCCGTCTGCGCGGCGCGCTACACGCCGATTTCCGGCCAAATGTATGATTCGAAGTCGGCGAAATTCATGGCCGAAAACCGCGAGATCGAAGCTTGGCTCGCGCCGATCGAACAATCTCATGTGGTCGTCCCGTTCCATGTCGGCTTGCGCACTCAAGTTGGATTTGCGGAAATCGACGCGATAGAAATCGTGATCAACGATAGGACGGCAAAGACGGAGCCAAGGTGACGCGGCAGGCCTTGCGCCGCCAAGATTGTCGCTTACTCCGGTCGGGCAGACACGTCCGCTCGAACATGCAGCCGCCGATTCAATAAGTTTGTCCCTGTTCTCTGGTCCTCCTGGAGCGCGGTCCAGAGCCCTCCCGCCACTTTGGCTGGCTTCGGGCGCGGACCCGGTACTCACTTCAAGGGGGGAATATGATAATACTTTATACATTCGGTCCTTATTTCGGCCTGCCCGACGGCAGCCCTTTCGTGACCAAAGCGATGCTGCTGCTCAAATTCGCGGGACTTTCCTATTCCGAAGATCGCGGCGGCTATTTCAAGTCGCCGAAGAAAAAGCTGCCCTATATCAACGATGACGGCACCATCATCGCCGATTCGACGTTCATCCGCCTGCATATCGAAAAGAAATATGGTTTCGACTTCGATGCCGGCCTCAACGCCGAACAAAGAGCGATCGCCTGGGCTGTCGAGAAAATGTGCGAAGAGCATCTCTATTTCGCCATGCTGGAGATTCGCTGGCGTGACGCGGCTAATTTTAACAAAGGGCCGGCGCACTTCTTCGATTCCATCCCGCTGCCTGTGCGCCCGCTCGTACGCCGCATGATCCGCGGCAAGATCATAAAAACCTTGAATAATCAGGGAATTGGACGGCATACGAAAGAAGAAGTCGCGGAGCTCGCCTGCCGCGATATCGAAGCGCTCGCGACTTTGCTCGGCGACAAGCCCTTTCTCATGGGCGACAAGCCCTGCGGCGCGGATGCGACCGTTTTTGCCTTTGTCGCCGGCCTTCTTGCCCCGATTTTCGAAACGCGTGTGCGTACCACCATTCAAGCCCGCGCCAACCTCGTCGCCTATGCGACGCGGATATCCGAGCTTTATTTCCTCGCGGGCGGGCAAGCGCGGGTTCTTGAAGCGCCGCTCCCGTAAAGGCCTTGTTGACGCTAAGTCCAAATGACTTCGGCCTGGTAAGATTAGATTCGGGGTTTGTCGGTCAAATCCACTCCCAAAGCTTCGAAAAGGAAGCGGGGGTGTGGGATGCGGAATTTGCCGCGCGGACACGGGCTCCGAGGCCGGGACCCATCAGAAATCAGTGGTTGGGACCAGCCGGCGCAGCTTCGTTCTCGGAACGATCCGGTCCCTCGTTGGGAACGTGGGTTTGCTCAAAATGCCAGCACGTTTCGGGAACACCAGTCCGCATTCGCTTCGCCCGACTTTGCCGAAACACAGATCGCAGTGCAGCGCGGCTCCGCCTTCAAGGTCTCGGAATCCACCCGAGGCCCCGATGGATTTCCGCAAGATTTGCCGCGCTTGCGGCGCCGGCGGAAGGGACTAGCCCCGGTTGCGGTCGCATTTCTCGCCTTTCTCCTGCTTGCGTTCGGCGTCGTCGTCCTGGCGGCGGCGCAATCGGAGGATATGCCTGTCCAGACGGCACGCCTTGAGGTGGCGCCGCAGCCGCAATGGATCGACATTATCCGGCCGATCGAAATTTTCAGTCTCGATGCGGCCGAATTCCCGAAGGACACGAAAATCTATCGAGCCCGTCGCCATCACGAGGGGGGCGGCCGTCAGGATATGCTCGGGTTCGGCCAGTTGAGAGGCAAAGACCCTTTTCTGCGCTTGATGGTCTATCGGATCGGCAGCGAGGCCGCGCCGCAAGCGTCCTTTTATGTCGATCTCGCCCGCCGGGCCGCGGCAGCGGAGCTCTCGATCGGGCGTAGCTTACAGCCACAGGTCAACGCAACGCGCTTCGGCCCTGTCGAAGTTGCCGATCTCGACCTCGTCGAAAAGCAGGGTCCGGCCACGCCTTGCCTCGGCTTTCGCAGCACGGCGATCGATGCGCCCGTTAAACTCATCGGTTTTGCCTGTGGCACCGCCGACAAGCCTCTGACACGACCGGGCCTCGTCTGTGTCATCGAGCGATTGGACCTGAATTCGGCTGGCGGAGACCCGGCGCTGGCGCGCTTTTTCGCCGAAAGCGAACTGAAACGGAACCCGGTCTGCGCCGGAATTGCCCTCGGGCCGAAGCTGGTTCACGTGAATTGGGCCGACCAAGCTGATGCGCAACCGCCACTCAGGCCAAAAAAGACGCACTAAAGCCGGCTACCACTACATATCGTCCAGCTTTGGCAATGGCGCGGAACGAAAAAAGTTCTATGCTGTTATGATGAGGGGAAAGGAAACCTTGCATGCCCAGATTCATTCCGGCTTTGATCGCGCTCGCCTTTGCCGCTGCCGCCTTGGCTGCGCCCGCGACAGCGAGCGCCAAAGTAAAGCAACGCCTCCACCATCGTGTCGTCCATTTTACTTTTCATGATCCGCGGCCGCCGCTTACCGTCAACCGCCGCAGCTGGCTCGATCCGGGCCCCGTAGTTCCGCAAGGCAGCATGCAACATTACGTCGAGGCCAATACGACCCTCAATCTGACGCCCGACCAGATGTTCACGAGCAAGTTCGGCAACGATATTCTGCCGCGTCGCTTCGATCCGCCGGGACGGCCGGAGCCCCTCGTCGAATTCTGGACGCCCCGCGACTAAAGCAACGACGCCCTCACTTGCTCAAGGCCGATCTGCCGGAGGGTGGTTCGGCCTTAAGCTTGTCAATTCATGGCCTATTCCGCGGCAACGCCCGTGCCGATCTGACAAACGACTCCAGTCCCGCCGAGCCCGCAATAACCGTTTGGATTCTTGGCGAGATATTGCTGGTGGTAGTCTTCGGCATAGTAAAAAGCCGGCATATCGCGGATCTCCGTACTGACCGGCGGGAAACCGCGCGCAGCGAGAGCGGCTCCATAAGCAGCCTTGGACTCTTCCGCGGCGCGGCGCTGTGCGGCAGTGCTCGTATAGATCGCGGAGCGGTATTGCGTGCCGACGTCATTGCCCTGCCGCATGGCTTGCGTCGGATCGTGGCTTTCCCAAAAGGTTTTGAGCAAGGCCGCAAATGAGATCACGGCCGGGTCGTAGACCACGAGCACCGCTTCTGTATGGCCCGTCAGTCCGGAGCAGACTTCTTCATAAGTGGGATTGGGTGTGAGGCCGCCGGCATAACCGACAGCTGTGACCCAGATGCCTTTTTCGAGCTGCCAGAACTTGCGCTCGGCGCCCCAGAAGCAGCCGAGGCCGAACAGGACCGTCTCGCTTCCCTCAGGGAATGGCGGCTTCAGGGCGCGGTGCGTAAGGAAATGCTCTTGCGCCGTCGGAATCGGTTCGCGGCGGCCGGGCAGAGCCTCGGCTGCGGTCGGAAGGGTGAGGCGCTTGCGAAAGGACAGCATGGGAACGGCTCATCACACATTTTCACAAGCTTGCAGAATGGGGTGTGAGGCGGCAAGTTGCAATCTCTAATCGCGACTCGAATAGCCGATCGTTGCGCGCTTCTTTTGGCTGAGCGCCAAGGCCAGAAAGCCGATGATGCCGGCAATTGCGAAGGTCGGCAGCCGGAGCAACGTGATTGTCACCGGGTTCCAGAGATAGGAATTGAAGTGTTCGATTTGCGGCTGCAAGCTCGAAAACTTCGGCGCGACCCAAAGCAGCGTTTCGCCAAATGGCGTCATCGAGAGGCCGCCGCCGGCGATCGTCCGGGTTCCGTCGATGATCAGGGCCGTGAAGGCACCCGCGAGCAGGATGAGACCGAGGAGGCGAAACGCCAAGCGGATCATTGCAGCCCGACAGTAAGGAAAACGGGGACACTATCCATAAGGCGCAAGACGGCGCCTGTCCATCTTGGTCGCTACTCGCGCGACGAAGGTCGCGTCCTGTGGCAACAAAACCCGAGGCGAAAGCAGGCCTTCCGGGGGTAGGTCCACAAACTCCGAGGTCGCAATGGGCACTGAGATCGAGCGCAAATTCCTGGTCGACAGCAATGTTTGGCGACCGGCGGGGCCGGGAGTTCTCATCCGCCAAGGCTATTTGTCCTCGGTGAAAGAACGCGTCGTACGCGTGCGGATTGCCGGTTCCGATGCATTTCTCACGGTCAAAGGCCTCACCGACAACCTTATCACCCGCTGGGAATTCGAATACTCGATCCCGATTGCTGATGCGACAATCCTGCTCGATAGGCTCTGCGAACGGCCATTGGTCGAAAAGACGCGCCATGAAGAGAAGATTGGCGCTCATTTGTGGGACATCGATGTCTTTCACGGCGAAAATGAGGGGTTGATCCTCGCCGAGGTCGAGCTTGCCGATCCGGCCGAGCCTTTCGAGAGCCCCGTGTGGATCGGCAAAGAGGTCTCCGACGACTGGCGTTATTATAACGCCAATCTCGCTTCAGTGCCGTTCAGGAGCTGGAGCGGCAGAATAGACGGCGCCAAGGCCTGACACCGGGTCCTCCCAGGTGCTTTGCAGAGGCGTGACGCTGTTTCATTCGCCGCTTGCAGAAAAAAGGTCGTGCCGCCCGGGGGCTGCGATGATCGCGTTGATATGCCCTGAATCGGAACGATTTCAGGGTTCTTTTCCAGCAAATCACTTTCCCAAAGGCGATTTGCTGGAGCAGCATCGCCTGTTCCTTCAAAACGGCGGCATATCGCCATTCACCGCTTCAATCGCGCAAATTACGCCTTATTCTGGCTGCGGAAGGGTCAAGATTCTGAGGTGCTTGATTTATGCGACGCAATGCCCCATATTAGCAGAGTCGATAGACGGCCGGATGACTTGGCCGTGTGCTGATTTTATCAGCACCGCGGGGCAATCTTCTACCTGAAAATGCGATTTCGACGGCCCGCGATTGCTGGCAAGCACTACCTCTATTTGTGAAAGGGTTTCCCATGGCTACGGGAACCGTGAAATGGTTTAACGCCCAAAAGGGTTTTGGCTTCATTGCGCCGGATGATGGCGGCAAGGATGCTTTCGTCCATATCAGCGCTGTAGAGCGCTCCGGTCTGCGCGACTTGCGCGAAGGTCAAAAGGTGGGCTTCGAGCTCGTCTCCGACCGCAAGAGCGGCAAGTTGTCGGCCGACAACCTCAAGGTTCTGGGCTGATTGCAACGATCTATCGAGTCGACCACGGATGTACTGGCGGCTTGAATCGTAAAATGCGGCAGCTTGCTGCCCGATGAGGCGCCAAGCGCCTTGCTGGCCCCGCGCCTCATTGAGGTTGCGGGGTTTTTCGTTTTGGCAAAAGCTCAGAAGACGGACGCACCCGCATCGCCCTGCCTTTTTGAAGGAGGAAACCGACCATGCATTATCTTGGTGGACTTTGTGGCGCCGGCGTTTTGACTTGCGGAGATGAAACGGTTGCCCGCGCCGACTATGACTTCGACGGCTTCCTGACAAAACGCGGCGAAGTGACTGGCTGCGGCGAAATCCGGATGTCTCCCGAGGTCTTGAGGGAAGTATTCGGTCGCAACGATCTTCAGTTGCGGACCGACGACGGACGCCTCCTCAGCCTTCGATTTTCCGAAAAACGGCTGGCTTCGGCGAGTGTTGCCGCCCACGTGGAAGTCGCCGGCGAACTGCCGCCGCTTTCAGAGTGGTGTCACTAGCTCGTTTCGGGTTGAATTGATCTTTTCCTATAACGCATTGGTTTAGCTCATGATGTCCGACTAGATCACGATGATTTTGGATTGAGCCAATCCAAAATCATGAACGTGATCGATTCCAATAAATTAGAGCGGGATAGGCAGATAAGTTTACGCAATCTGCGTAAACTTGATTGCGCCGGAAAAGCCGCGCGGTGTCTCACTTTTCCTCATCCCGCTCTACAAGATAAATCTCGGCCGCATCGGCGCCGAACGCAGACCTCCGCAGTAAAGTCATACAGAATGGACTGCGGCAGTTCAGTCTGACTTCGCAGCTCCGCAGCCGGGTTAACCGTTTGCTAATCAACTGGGCATAAGTATTGCAGGAAAAGTCAGGTTAATACGGAAGGCTGAGGAGCTCTGACAAGCGGAACGCCGCTCTTCCTCGCCGGTCAATTCGGATGTCCCTTTCTTCTGAGCAATAATGGTATCCATTATGGCTGATTTCTCGCTAGATGCGCACTCATTTACCGGCCTGTTCGGCTTCTTCACGCGGACCCCGGCTCGCTCTGCCAGCCTGATTGTCGCCATCGTTACATCGATTAGCGTTTCCTGCGCGGGCTATGTATATGTCTTGGTCAAGCAGGAAAGAACCCTTGCCACAGCCAAGCGCGCCGAAGACCATACGGACACAGCCCTCTTGATCGGCTTGATCAGACTGCAAAAGCAAATTCAGATCGACATCGTTAAAGTCCAGCAATATTTGTCCGATTTTTCCGCGACGCGTGGTCTGGATGGTCACGATGACGGCCTCACGAATGCGCAACTCTTCGCTGCACAATTCGCGCAAGACATCGAGGCGGCCAAGAAGGAGGCGAAAGCCTTCGGCAGCCCCGATCTCGTCGACGTATTCTCGGGAGTAGAACGACGCTTTCCAAAATATTATGCGGACGGCGTGGAAATGGCGAGAGTCTATGCAGCGCAAGGCGCTTCAGCCGGCAACAAGCTCAAGGTGGGTTTCGATAAGATCAGCGATGACATGCAAATGCAATTGAGGTTGACCGACACATCGCTCGATGTCGCGAGACAGCGCCACGCTGCTGAAACGGCCGTGGCGAACAGGAAATTCGACGAATTGCGCGAGAATACTCTGGTTGGCCCGTTGGCTGGCGGCATCATCGCGGCCATCATTTCTCTTCTTGGAACAATTGCCGTTCGCAAATGGCTGATCGCTTACCGCCTGGTTAAGGAGCGGCGTGAAGCGGCCGCCCGGCGAGGGTAAGGCGGAGGCTATCGAGCGCATTGATCGAGCTGCGGCACGCGGTTTTGCCCTCAAAGCGGCTTGCACCCCGCTTCTCTGCGCGCCTCCGATCACCGCACCATCGCAAGATAAAGCTCGACCGCATCGGCGCCGACTGCTGATCTAAGCTGCAATTCCAACAGGCAGCGCACGACGAGGTCAGGCGAGGCATAGCAATAATGGGCTATCGCTGCCAATTTCTTGATCTGCAGATCGCTCATCGCCGCCGGCTTGACCATATTGCGCATATAGACGATGTCGGCTTCCAAAAGCTGGTTGAACGGACGTCTCGGCTCGTTGTCGCGCACTGTCGGAGCAATCGACCATTGTTTGATATTGGCAAAGCGATGCGGCAGCAGGCCTTGGCCGCGTAATTCGATGTCGACTTCGCCAAACCCAGGCTGGCTTTCGTAGAGAGGAATGAACGAGACCTCGGTTTGGATGAAAACGCATTGGGCGAGTTTTCGGCGGCCGTTCTCGAGAATCGAGAGTTCCGAACCCTGCACGTCGATTTTCAGAAAATCGATCGGCGCCAAGTCCTGCAAATCGTCGAGCCGCACCGTGTCGATCTCGACCCTGTCGAGAACCGTGCCGAATTGCGGAAAGAGATTGAAGAAGCCGAGGGCGGCTGCGTCAGGCCGCAGCAGCGATGACATGCCGGTGCCGTCGCGGCAGACATGGAGCGTCTTTTTGGTTCCGTCGCCAAGCGCATATGGATAGAGCGTGACGGCTTCGCCCAAGCGCTGCTTCAGATCATCGTGCTGGCGCAGATCGGGCTCAAAAGCGACGAGTTTGCCGAGGCCACGCTCGAGCAAGGGCTGATAGGGGGCAACCTCGCCGCAAAATGCCGCACCGACGTCGGCTATCAGGATCGCGCCGCGATCAAGCCTGAGAATGTCTTCGAGCAAGCGGCGTCTCCGTTCCCTGCTGCGATCGCGGCATCAGCCTTCGACGGCCAGTTTATCTGAGACAGGCTTGCCCGAAGTTGGCGGCAAATCAATCCCGCGCCGTTCGGGCCGCCAGCGTCCGCCGATATATGCCGCCATCAGCCGACATGTTCGGCGAAGAAGGCGAGCGTGCGTTCGCGCGCGAGTCTGGCGCTCTGGGCATCGAAACTCGCCCGTTCGTCGCAACTGAACCCATGTCCGGCAGGATAGACGAAGATCGGGACATCGGGATTGGCTTGGCGGATTTTTTCGATATCGCTCGAGGGAATGCTGTGGTCCTGATCGCCGAAATGCAATTGCACAGGCGCATGGAACTTCTGGGCGATATTTGCGGCAATTCCGCTGCCGTAATAGCCGACGGCTGCGGCGATGCCGGAGAGGCGCGCCGCGGAGGCATAGGCAAGTGTTCCACCCCAGCAATAGCCGACGACGCCAACCTTGCCCGCGCCGCTCGCCACCGCAACGGCGGCCGCGATATCGGCGAGCGTTTCCTCGATCTTGGTCTTGGCGCGGATCGCGACGCCTTCTTCGATGTCCTTTTGGACATAACCGAGATTGACGCCGGGGGCGACGCGGTCGAAGAGAGCCGGGGCAATGGCGAGATAGCCCGCGGCGGCAAATTGGTCCGCCACATTGCGGATGTGAAGGTTGACGCCGAATATCTCCTGCAGGACGACGATGGCGCCGCGCGGCTCGCCGGTGGGGACGGCCTTATAAGCGTCGATCGTGGCGCCGTCTTTGGTTGTGAGTTTGATGATCTCGCCCATATTGCCTCGCTCCACATGCAGACCGGAATGCTTCCGGTATAGCCCCTACGCCGGAGACTTGGCGATCCACGTTCCGGGGAAACGCAAATCGAGCGATCAAATTCGCGTGCAATCGCGGCTGTGCGTGTGGAGGATAATGCTAGCCACATCAGCACCCGTCAATTTCAGTCGGCGGGCCATTTCTCGATGTCTTGGTCTTCGAGCCTTGCGGCGGCCTCGGCGATCGAGCGTCCCGCAATGCGCAGGTCCGGCGCGATTTCGGCCAAAGGCACGAGGACAAAGGCACGATTGAAGAGCTCCTTGTGCGGCAAGACGAGATCTGGCGTTGCCAGCGGCGCATCGCCATAGAAGAGAATGTCGATGTCGATGAGGCGCGGCCCCCAGCGCCTCGTGTCTTTGCGGCCCATCTCGGTTTCGATGCGTTTTATCTGCGCGAGCAGCGCTGCGGGGTCAAGGCGGGTCCGCGCCAAGGCGCAGACATTGGCAAAGCTCTCCTGCTCGGCAAAGCCCCAAGGCGCCGTGCGATAGAGCGAGGAGAGGGCCGTGATCTTGCAGATCCCCTCCGCTTCGAGCCGTGTCAGAGCCATCCTTATATTGCCGGGCCTGTCGCCGATATTGCTGCCGAACGCGAGGCCGATCCGCGCGCTGCCGGGCTGTTCCGTATCACGCGTGCGCGATGGCATCGAAGACCTTAAAGGCCGCCGCATGTTCGGCTGCGTCATGAACGCGGAAGATCGATGCGCCATGGGTTGCGGCAATGAGATTGGCGGCCAAAGTGCCGATCAGGCGGGACTCGACCCCGGCTCCAAGCAGCTGGCCGAATATCGATTTGCGCGAGACGCCGACAAGCAGCGGCAGGCCATAATCGAGAAGCTGTCCCAGTCCCCGCAAAGCCATGAGGTTTTGCTCTTTGGTTTTGCCGAAGCCTATGCCCGGGTCGAGGATGATGTGGCGGCGGGGAATACCCGCCCTTTCGGCGCAGGCGAGCGAATGATCGAAGAAGCGGCGCATGTCGGCGAGTATATCAAGGTCGGGATCGATAGGCGTCCGGTTGTGCATGACGACGACACCCGCGCCGCCTGCCGCGATCGTATCGGCCATGGCGGGGTCCTTCTGCAGGCCCCAGACGTCGTTGACGACCGAAACGCCGACATTGATCGCGTAGCGTGCCACGGCAGCCTTGGAGGTGTCGATCGAGACGGGTTTGTCGATCGCCCGCACGAGATCTGCAAGCACCGGCTGCAAACGGGCGAGCTCTTCGGCTTCAGCTAACGGTGTGTGGCCAGGCCGGGTCGATTCGGCGCCTACGTCGATGATGTCGGCGCCCTCCGCGACGAGCTTTTTTGCCTGCGACAGAGCCGCGTCATAGCTCGTGAACCTGCCGCCGTCGGAAAATGAATCCGGCGTCAGATTGACGATTCCCATGATGACTGGTCGCCGGCCTATCGAGGCCAAAAATTGATCGCGCTTTTCGTGCATCGCCACGCCGAAATTTGCCTTGACCGTTTACGTTCCTCCTTCTTCGCGAGGCGGTCAATATTAACGAGACTCCACGGCGCCTTGCCGCAGCGTTTCGGTCAGGGCGGCCACAAGAAAGTTCAGAAACGCCGGCGTCGGCACAAATTCAAAGGGAAAATCCGTTTTCACCCGCGATCGCACGAATATCGCTCTGTGGCCGGGCGCCAAAATGTTGTATGATTTCAGCGGCGGCGAGGGCGCCGAGACGGGCGCAGTCCGAAAGATCCTGACCCTTTGTCAGTCCGGCGAGAAAGCCGGCGGCAAAGAGATCACCCGCGCCGGTCGTGTCGACGACGCGATCGACCGGGTAAGCATGGACGGCCAGCGTCGCTTCGCGCGATACGATCAGCGAGCCTTTGTCCGAACGCGTCACGGCAGCGAGAATGTCTTCACTGCGCAATTGCGTAACGGCCGTGTCGAAATCCGCAGTTTGATAAAGCGAATGCAATTCGCTCTCGTTGGCAAACAGGATATCGACACTGCCGTCGCGAATAAGGCCAAGGAATTCGTCGCGGTAGCGGTCGACACAGAAGGCGTCCGACAGGCTCAGCGCAACCTTGCTGCCGGCTGCATGCGCAATCCGCGAGGCTTTCAGAAACGCTGCCTTTGCTTCGGGCGGATCCCAAAGATAGCCTTCGAGATAAATGATCGCCGCCGCCGCCACCATGGTCTCGTCGACATCGGCTTCCGTCAGGTTTTGGCAGGCGCCGAGGAACGTGTTCATCGTGCGCTGACCGTCCGGCGTGACGAGAATGAGGCAGCGGCCGCTGGCTGGGCCGTCGGCGGCATGGGGTGTCGTGTAATCGACCTCGGCGGCGCGGATGTCATGCGCGAAGAGGTCGCCCAAAGAATCCGCTTTGACTTTGCCGATGAAGGCCGTGTGGCAGCCGAGCTGCGCCAAGCCGATGATCGTATTGGCGGCCGAACCGCCCGAGCTTACGGTGGTCTGCCCCATGGCCGCATAGAGCGTCTCTGCGCGCGCCTCGTCGATCAACTGCATCGCGCCTTTATGCAGGCTGTGCGTAACGAGAAAATCGTCATCGCAAGGTGCAATGACATCGACGATCGCATTACCGAGGCCGAGAACGTCATAATTTTGGGACATGAACAACCCGTTTCATCAGAGGCTGGCCGCGCAGCGGGCTAACGCCCTGTCGCATCGGGCGCGCCGCTGGTCAAGCTTTTGGCCGCGACAAAGCCGCTAGCTGTTCGTGGGGTAGCGCAGCCGAGGCTTAGCGGCAGACGGCGAAAGCCAAGTCAGCTGCGAGAAATCCCGATCAAAGCCCTTCGAACAAGGCGGTCGAAAGGTAGCGTTCGGCGAAGGACGGGATGATGAGGACGATGTTCTTGCCCTCGAATTCCGGTCTGAGGCCGACTTCGACGGCTGCTGCCACCGCCGCTCCGGATGAAATGCCGACGGGGATTCCTTCAAGGCGGGCGACGAGGCGCGCCGTGTCGAAGGCCGTCTGGTTGCCGACGGTGACGACTTCGTCGATCAGGCTTCGATCGAGAATCTTGGGTATGAAACCCGCGCCAATGCCCTGAATCTTATGTGGCCCCGGCTGGCCACCGGAGAGAATCGGCGAATCTTCCGGTTCCACCGCGACGATCCTCAGTCCTGGGCGGCGCGGTTTCAGAACTTGCCCAACCCCGGTGATCGTCCCGCCGGTGCCGACTGCCGAGACGAAGACGTCGATCTCGCCATGCGTGTCGTTCCAAATTTCTTCGGCGGTCGTGCGCCGGTGGATTTCCGCATTGGCCGGGTTTTCGAATTGCTGCGGCATCACCGCGCCGGGAATCAAGGCGAGCAATTCCTGCGCTTTGGCGATTGCGCCCTTCATGCCTTGCGGTGCAGGCGTCAAGATGAGTTCAGCTCCGAGCAGCGCGAGCATTTTGCGCCGCTCGATCGACATGGATTCGGGCATCACGAGGATCAGGCGGTAGCCGCGCGCCGCGGCGACGAAAGCCAAAGCTATCCCGGTATTGCCGGAGGTCGGTTCGACCAGCACCGTCTTGCCGGGCGTCGCTTTGCCGGCGGCTTCCATCGCGGCGATCATGCCGACGCCGATACGGTCTTTGACGCTGCCGATCGGGTTGAAGAATTCGAGCTTGGCGAGGAGATTGGCCTTGACGCCCTTCTCCTTGGCAATCTTGTTCAGCCGAACGATCGGCGTATCGCCGATTGTATCGATGATCGAATCATAAATACGGCCGCGTCCGGGCAGGTGATCCTTTGCCGGCTGCGCAGTTTGTTTCGACGCGGTTGCTTGCGCCATGATGAGCATCCTTCCCGAGCATCTCCGGGCAAGACGAAATTCGTCTTCCGGTGACGCGACATGCGTTCAAAGAAGTGAAGAATCAATCCAATGTTAAGGCGCTTTTGGGCGGCGGCAAGCCGGTCGTTTCGCGGTCAGCGTGCACGTCGTCCACGAGAGATCCGGATGGGAGAGCCGGGCTTAAGCGAGGGAAAACGCGGGGCCGCCGACTGGAGAAGCCGGGCGTCCGAACACGACCATGCGTCCATTCCGCAACGCCACACGATCACAGACCTCGAAACGCTGGAGCGGGATGAGGAAAAGTGGGAACCGGTTTTCCGGCGCAATCAAGTTTACGCAGATTGCGTAAACTTATCTGCCTATCCCGCTCTAATTTATTGGAATCGATCACTTCCATGATTTTGGATTGGATCAATCCAAAATCATCGTGATCTAAAGCAGGGCCTCGGACTTGCGTCTGCGGCCCCAGCCTCGAAATCTCGCGACCGAAAGCGCGGCGCGCTCAGCCGCGTGGCTGCGGAACGATACGCAGATAGGGCCGCAGCGCGGTCCAGCCATTGGGGAATTTCTTCTTCGCATCTTCATCGGACACGGCGGGAACGATGATCACGTCCTCGCCGGACTTCCAATTCACCGGAGTTGCGACTTGGTGCTTCGCTGTGAGCTGCAGCGAATCGATCACACGCAGGACTTCATCGAAATTCCGTCCCGTGCTCGCCGGGTAGGTCAAAGTCAGCTTGATCTTCTTGTCGGGGCCGACGACGAAGACCGAGCGCACGGTGAGCGTATCGCTCGCATTGGGATGAATCA
>JBKQHN010000074.1:0-3989 GCA_052148755.1 Beijerinckiaceae bacterium
CCGGCGCCAGGGAGCAGGCCACGGGGCTCACCGAAGTCAACACAGCGATCAACCAGATGGATCAGATGACGCAGAAGAATGCGGCGATGGTCGAGGAATCGACCGCGGCGACCCATACGCTTTCGCAGGAGACTGTGCAGCTGTCCGGCCTGATCGGCCAATTCCAGCTCGGCGGAGCCAACGAAGACGAGGCGATGCGCCGGAAATTGCAGAAGGTCGCCCCGCATGCCGTGCTGCCGATGCCGAAGACCGGGCCAAACCGCGCGAGAGCGGGATGAGGAAAAGTGGGAACCGGTTTTCCGCCCGCATCCCGCTCTAAATTTTAAGAACCGATCACGATGACTTTGGATTGAGTCAATCCAAAGTCATCGTGATCTATTGCCGATCCGGCTTGCTTGAACACATCGGAGATTGCGCCACCTTCTAGAGCCTTTTCCGTTCCGATAGAATCGGAACGGGGCTCTAGGTCTTTGTTTCGACGCATTTTCTTCACGCGAACCGGCGTCCACTTCGCTTGAAAATGCTCTAGTTCCAACCACTTTCGCTGCAGCGCTGCAGCGCCGCGGTTCTGGGTGGCACATGGCAATGGATTGATTCAGCGGTTTTCGATTTTCTTCCGATAAATCTTATTGATCGGTAGAGTGAATCCCATGAAAGGATTCGATCCGCGCCTCTTCGACCTTAATCTGCTGCGGACTTTCGTGACGCTCATGCGTGAGAAGAGCGCCACACGTGCCGCGGCGCGGCTCGGGCTGGGCCAGCCCGCCGTCAGCCACGCCCTGTTGCGGCTGCGCGAACTGATCGGCGATCCGCTCTTCGTGCGCTCCGGGCGTGTCTTCGAGCCAACCGCGAAGGCCGTCGCACTGATGGCGGATATCGAGCCGGCGCTCGATCAGCTCCTGGGCGCTCTTGGCTCCGCGGCTCCGTTCGACTTGGCGACGGAAACGCGCATCTTCCGCATCGGACTGACCGATGCCGAATCGGTCGCCATCGGGCCAAAGCTGCAACGCATCATGCGGGCGCAAGCACCACATGCCACGTTGGTCATTCGCCCGACCAACTACCGTGAGGTGCGCGCGCAATTCGATTCCGGCGAAATCAGCATGGCCGTCGCCTTGTTCCGCGACTTGCCGGCCAATGCCAAGGTCCGGACGCTGTGCGAACTCGGTTTCAAGGTCCTGGCCGACCCGTCCTTTCCACCACCACTCGACCTTGACACCTTCTGCAGCCGGCCGCATGCGCTGGTGTCATTCGCCACCGATGCACGTGGGCGCCTGGACGACGTTCTCGAACAGCTCGGCCGGTCGCGCAGGGTCGCGACCGTCCTGCCGGGCTTTGCCTTGCTGCCCTTCCTGTTGCGCGGCACCGACATGATCGCCGCCGTTCCCGATCACGTCGCCGATGCCTTTGCCGAGATCGCGGGGCTGCGGACGTCGCCTCTGCCTATGCCTTCGCCGCGTTTCTCGATCCAGCTCGCCTGGCGCGCCGCTTCCGATGCCGATGCCGGCGAAGCCTGGCTGCGATCACAGATCATCCGGCTTTGCGCGGGAACCGAATAGTATCGATTGTATCGATTATCATTATTCGATCTATGCATTTGATTGATTTAAACTGACCCGGCAGGATCGCCTCCACTGAAATTTCCTCTGTGGAGATCAAAATGGGTTCCAAGATTTTCGTCATTGGCGCGACCGGCAATACCGGCAGCAGCGTTGTCCGCTCGCTCAAAGGCAAGGGTGTCGAGGTCGTCGCCGGCGTCCGTTCGCTGGAAAAGGCGGCGACGTTGAACGAACAAGGGGTCGAGACCGTTCCCTTCGACTATGCCGACCAGGCCGGCATGGTGCGGGCGCTGGGACGGGCTGAGCGTCTTTATGTGGTGACGCCGACGAGCGAGAAGACGGCGGAATGGACGGCCGCGATCGCCGTGGCGGCAAAGGCGGCCGGCATCAGGCATATCGTCAAACTGTCGGGATCGGGCGCCGAGCTGGAGCCCGGCATCCAAATCGGCCGCTGGCACCGCGCCGCGGAGCGGCATATCGAGGCGAGCGGCATCGGCTGGACCTTCCTGCGTCCGGTGTCGTTCATGCAGAATTTCCTGATGAGCGCCGCGGCAATCAAGGGGCAGGGCGCCTTCTACAATCCTGTAGGCGACGCCAAAGTCAGCTACGTGGACGTCCGTGACATCGGCGACGTCGCGGCGGCGGTTTTGACCAGCGACGGCCATGCAGGCAAGGCCTACACGCTCACCGGCCCGCAGGCGATCAGCAATCAGGAGATTGCCGAAAGCATCGGCCGCGCCATCGGCAAGACGGTGACCTATGTCCAGGTTCCGATGGAAAAGGCCCGCCAAACCATGCTCGGCTTCGGCATGGCGCCGGCCGTCGTCGATGGGTTGTTGGAACTGTTCGCCATGCAAGCCGCCGGCTATGTCAAGACTGTCTCGCCAGACATCGAGACGCTGCTCGGCCGCAAGGCCCGCGACTTCGCCACTTTCGCCGCCGATCATGCCGCCGCGTTCCGCTGACGGCGTCACGTTTTCAAGGAGAAACCAACAATGACGATCGCGATCATCGGTGCGGGCAATGTCGGCAAAGCCCTGGGCAAAGCTTTCTTGCGCATAGGTCAGCAAGTTCGTTTTGGCGTGAACAATCCCGGCAAATACGAGGCGGTGATCCGGTCGCTGGGTCCTGGTGCCAGCTTGGGCACCGTGTTCGAGGCTGTCGCCGCGGCAGATATTGTGATCCTTGCCGTCCCCTATGGCAGCGCGATCGAGATCGCGGCAGCGATCAAGGATTGGCGCAATAAGATCTTGGTCGATGCAAGCAATCCGCTCAAGCCCGGCCTCGCCGGTTTGGACCCGGCCGGCAGCTCCTCGGCCGGCGAAGAGATCGCCAAACGCGCCAAAAACGCGCGCGTCGTAAAAGCCTTCAACACCACTGGCGCCGATAACATGGAGAATGCGACCTATGCGGGCGGCAAGGTCTTCATGCCTATCTGCGCTGATGACGGCGAAGCGAAGAAAGCGGTGATAGCTCTGGCGGCGTCCATCGGCTTCGACGCGGTCGATTTCGGCCGGCTCGACGGCGCCCGCTACCTGGAACCGCTCGCGATGGTTTGGATCAAGCTCGCCATGGTGCAGGGGCTGGGCCGCGGTATCGCTTTCAGCCTGCTGCGACGCTAGGCGAAGGTCGTGCTCGACCATCGCGACAAAATCCGGCGCTTCGAGAGGCCGTCCGGCGGTGCGGGGCACATCGACCAGATTCCGGTCGATGCCCCCCGCCTCACCCCAAAAATCCCCTGATCTTGGCGAGCAGGGCCCTTGGGCTATAGGGCTTTGCGACATAGGCGTCGCAGCCGACCTCGATGGCGCGTTCGGCGTCGCCCGACAGGGCATATGAGGTTACGGCAATGATCGGCACGTGGCGGAGATCCGGGTCGGCCCTGATCCGCCGCGTCGCCTCGAAACCGTCGAGAACCGGCAATTGCAAGTCCATCAGGATGAGATCGGGCCGGTGCATTCGCGCCATAGCGACGCCGGTCTGGCCGTCGCCGGCCTCGAGGAGATCGAAACCGGCGTGAGTCAAGAGATCGCGAAGGATGCGCCGATTGTCCTCCGTATCTTCGACAACCAGAATGCATTTCGTCATGCCGCCTCGCTCTGCCGATCAACCCTGATCGGCAGCCTTATGTGGAAGGTCGAGCCTTGCCCGAGCGTCGAAGCAACCGAGATCGTTCCGCCGTGCATTTCGATGAAGCGCTTGCTGATCGACAGTCCAAGGCCGGTGCCGCCCTTCTCTTTGGTAATCGTATTGTCGACCTGGTGGAAGGCCTCGAAGATGCGGGCTTGATCCGCAGGCGCTATGCCGGGGCCGGTGTCCTTGATAGCAATTGCGAAATTTCCGTCCGTGACATCGACGCTCAGGGTAATGCCGCCGGTGTCGGTGAATTTGATCGCGTTGCTGACGATGTTGAGCAAGACTTGCGTCAGG
>JBKQHN010000075.1:0-3310 GCA_052148755.1 Beijerinckiaceae bacterium
CAACGCGGGGCGGCCGTGAAGAACGGCTTTTTCCGCAAGGACGAATTCCACTACGACGCGGAACAGAACGCCTACATTTGTCCCGCCGGGCAGGCGCTGACGCCGATCCGCGAAGGCAAGCTGCGCGCATTGAAAAAAGTCGATTACGGCAATGCAAAAGCCTGCCGCGCCTGCGCGTTGCGCCCGCACTGCACGAAGGATGTTCGCATGGTCTCGCGCCTCGAAAATGAGGATGCGCTCGATCGCATGGCGGAGCGGCTGAAGGCGAGGCCGGAGATTCTCGAGCGGCGCCGCGAGATCGTCGAGCATCCTTTCGGCAGCATCAAGCAATGGATGAATCAGGGCGCCTTTCTCATGCGACGCCTCGAAAAGGTGCGCGCCGAGTTCAGCCTTACGGTGCTCGCCTACAATCTGCGCCGGGCGCTCAACATCCTCGGCATGGAAAAGCTGATGGCGGCCGTGGAGGCGTGAAACCGCCTCAAATCGCGCCAGATCGGAGGCAAGGGCTGCTTCAGGGCGGGCCTGAAAGCGCAAGCAAGGTCAGGCGCAGCTTTTAGCGGGAAATGGCAAATATCAACCAAAACCCCACCACGCCCCGGCGATCTTCAATCCGCCGGCGTTTCCACACAGTCTGCAAGAATTCTGAATATCGGATAAGCCGCCGAAAAATATAATGAACATGGCGTTTTGGTCCGAATATTGGGCGATACGGCAGCCCTTGACAGGCAACTACATGGTTGCATATTATGACTGCATGCTCACCGATGAAGACAAAGTGTTTAAGGCGCTTGCCGACTCCAGCCGCCGCCTCTTGCTCGACCGCTTGCGCGAGAAAGGCGGGCTCACGCTGGGGGAATTATGCGAGGGCTACGACATGAGCCGTCAGGCGGTGACCAAGCACCTTGATTTGCTGGAAGCGGCAAATCTTGTCGTCACCAAGAAACAGGGGCGCGAAAAGCTGCATTTTCTCAATCCGGTTCCAATCCATGAAATTTACATGCGTTGGATCGGCAAGTTCGAGCAAAGTCGGCTTCGAGCTCTCCACAACCTCAAACAAGCGCTCGAGGACGATAATCATGACTAAGTCCGAATTCGTCTACACCACCTACATCAAGACAACGCCTGAAAAACTCTGGAATGCTCTCACCAATCCAGAATTCATGAAGCAATACTGGTTCGGTATGTATTGTACGAGCGAATGGAAAGCCGGTTCGCGATGGCAACTGCATTTTCATGACGGACAAATCGCCGATGCCGGGGAAATTGCTGAAAGTAACCCACCGAAACGTCTTGTCATCAAATGGCGCAATGAATGGAAGCCGGAGTTGAAAGCAGAAGGTTATTCACATTGCGTCTTCGAAATCGAACCGGAAGAAGAAGCCGTCAAGCTGACCGTGACGCACAGCATGGAACAAGCGCCGTCGAAAACCATCGAGGCTGTTTCCGGCGGATGGCCGAAAGTTCTGTCCAATCTCAAGTCGCTCCTCGAAACCGGACAAGTTGTCGTCAGTAGAAGAGTGGATTGCCGAGGCAAGGCCGCTTAATCATTCTTCAGCGACAACGCGTGAAGACCAGTCTCGCGTTGGCGATGTCGGTCCCGCGGGCGTCTCCACTTGGGTTTCATGATAGGCCGCTCGACGAACTCGCGCCGCAGGGCGCGAGTTTACGATACCGACGCGGATGCCTTCGCGAGCTCCGAGATGCGCTCCCATGTCGTTGCCTTCATGCTCGGTCGTAAGTTCATTCGTGCGAGCCAAGCGACGATGTTCGGCGTCTCCAATGATATTGCGGCCCACTCGGGGGTCTGCGATAGGAAGTCCATTTGTGGGGCTAGATGCAGGTCGGCCAGCGATACTGTGTCGCCGCAATAATAAGTCTGGTGACCCAGCAATCGCTCCAATTCACGCATAACAACATGCGCCTTGGGCATCGCCGCGGCGATCGCGGCTTCGTCGGGTGTCAGGCCCATCAACTTCGGCCCAACTACACGCTGGAAGGCGATGACATTAGCGACATCATGAAACAAGTACCAGTCGCACACGTTCATTACGAGATCCATGCCGGCGGCGAGGCGGGCATCCAACGGGGTAAGAGCTGGCGTCGGCAAAACACGGTCGACGTAGCGCAGGATCGCCTGTGTCTCGTATAGATGAAACCCATCATGATCGATCGCGGGCATACGGCCGAATGGGTGCACTCTCAGATGCGCCTCGGTCTTCATCGTTTCCATGCCAATGGGAGCAATCCGATATGTGGCGTCCTTCTCTGCCAGAGTGGCGCAAACTGCCCGCGCAAACGGACTTCCAGGAATTGTGTGGATCTTGAAGGCTGTCATGGTTTCCTCCCTTGAATTGATTGCACGACGCAGTGTTACTCGCGTCCGCCACTGCTCAAGAAACACCGTCATCGCGCGTTGTGGAGTTAGGCAACTAAAGAGTTGCATGTCAAGCGCGGGATTGCCGCCGCGTCAGCTTTCTCACCCGCTCGGCGATCAGCGCAAAAATTCAACATTTTTGCTTCGAGAATCGACGCCAATAAAGTCAATGGATTAGGCGAAGCAGGAAGTTAGGCGCCAATGTCGGCGCATGACCGCTTGTGGCGCTGAACGTAAGTGCTGGAACGGCTCGCTTCCGGCAGCTATCGGAGGCAATGCGGAAAACATATTCTCGCCGCGAGTTCTTCTCACCGTGACCCAAAGCGGTCATGAGCCATCAGGCTTCGGCTACATGCGCTCGCCTTTCATCCCGATAATTTCTGCACACTCAGGCCACACCCGAGCCGATCAAGGACTGGCCGCTGACGAGCCTGAAGGACAAGCGGGGATACTGGCGAAGATCATAAATCTCGGCCGCTATGTCGCATTTCAGATGGACGAGGTTGCGGTCATCAAAAATCCGTTTGCCCAAAACGGTCGCCGATTAGACGCGGATGGCCGCACACTTACGGCAGTCCCAGAGGTCAAGCGGGAGGTCGAGCCTTTCGCGCTATTTCAATTTTCTCCGCCATTGCCTTGACGTAAGCTTGGGCCTTTCCATGCGTGTCGATGCGCTTGAAGTTCTCGTAAATAAGAGCCTGCGCATCCTCATCTTGCCCGTCCATTTTCGCGCATTCGAGTTCGGTCTTCAGCAGGACGTGCAATAACCCGATGATGTTGCCCGAGTCGGGCAGCGGTTCGTCCGCCAGCCCCTCGACCGCCCTTTCCGCTTCGCCCGCGATGTCTTGGACGGCATGGCCGAGCGCGGCGATTCCCGCCTTCAACTCTTCCACGGGACCGCCGCGGTTCGGACGCGCCGGGGACGCCAGCGTCGTG